>CAZYGM010000016.1:0-29352 GCA_964647015.1 uncultured Planctomycetales bacterium
TTCGTCCTGTTCGTCGCGTTCCAGGCCGGCGCACGCTTCGCCACCACGCAAACCGCCGAACTCGCCGGCACCCCGCCCCCGACCGGCACGCCGATCGACGAGCCACCCCAGGACACGCCCGCACCCGTCGCCGCTCATCGACCACCCCGACAGGCCGAGGTGGTTACGCCTCGACCGGTCGAGCAAACGCCCGCCCAGCCGCGCCCCGCGCCCGTCGAGCGGGTTGCCCAGCCGGCCCAACCGACCTTCGAGTTCAAGCGCGGCTATCACTACGTTGTCGTGCAGCACTTCCGCCGCGCCGACCTGACCGCCGCGCAGCAGGCCGCCAGCTTCCTCCACGAACGCGGCGTCCCGACCGAGCTGCGCATCGGCAGTGATGTCCAACTCATCGCCCGCGAGCCGTTCCTCATCAACCAGGATGACACCGTGGCCCGCGCCGCCGAAAGACGACGCTGCGACGCCCTTAAGCAGCGCATCCGCGAAATCGGCAAGGAGTACGCCAAGCAGGCCGGCTACGACTTCAAGGACTGCTACGAGCGCGTGCAGGCCAGGTAGCGCGCACACGCTCGGGGCTACGGGCCAGCGGAGGACGCCTCATGTCGCGCCTTGACCAACTGAAGAAACTGGCCGCTACCTCACCCGATGACCCGCTCGCGCACTATGCCGTCGGCTTGGAGCACTTCAACCTGGAACAATACGAACAAGCCGCCGCGGCCTTCGCTCAGGTCCTGGCGGTGGACGCCAACTACGCCCCCGCCTACTACCACAAGGCCCGCGCCGAGATCCGCGCCGACCGGCGCGCCGCCGCCGTCGAGACACTCACCGCCGGCATCGCGGTCGCCCAGGCCGCCGGCGACAGCAAGACCGTCCGCGAAATGACCGAACTGCGGGACACTATTTCATGACACCCATTCGTCTGGCAATCGCCGGTTGCACCGGCCGCACCGGCGCCACCATCCTCCGCCTCGCCGCGACCGATCCCCGCTTCACCATCGTCGCCGCGCTTAGTCGGCCCGACGATCCTCAACTCGGCGGCGATGCCGGCCAGGCGGTCGGCCAGTCTGCGCTCGGCCTGCCCATCTCTGTCGATTGTCGTCAGCCCTGCGACGTCCTCATCGAATTCACGCTCCCCGATGGCTGCCGCCAGTGGGCCGATTGGTGCGCCGCGCACGGCGTCGCCCTCGTCAGCGGCACGACCGGCCTGACAGAACCACACCACGCCGCCCTGCGCCACGCCGCCCTGCGCGTGCCCGTGCTCTGGGCGCCAAACATGAGCATCGGCGTCAACCTGCTCCTGACGCTCGTTAAGCAGGCCGCCGCCCAACTCGGCGATTGGGATATCGAAATCTGCGAGACGCACCACCGCCACAAGGTCGATGCCCCCAGCGGCACCGCCAACGCCTTGCTCCAGGCTATATGCCACGCCCGCGGCAGCGACCCGGACCAGGCCGCCATGCACGGCCGCCACGGCCAGTGCGGGCCGCGCCGCCCCGGCGAAATCGGCATCCACGCGCTGCGCATGGGCGAACACGTCGGACACCACGAAGTCACGTTTGCGTCAAGCAGTGAGTCGCTGCGACTCGCGCACGAGGCCCACTCGCGTGAAACCTTCGCCAGCGGCGCCCTGCACGCTGCCCGCTGGATCGCAGGCCGCACTCCCGGCCTTTACGCCATGGCGGATGTATTGGCCGAAACCGCCCCCTGAGCACATGGAATCGCCCGCCGCGCCCTGCGGACGACCCCATCATGCGGTCACCGCGCGCCAACCGCCGGCCAGCGCGCGGCCCCAATAGTCTGCCTGCCCTGCCGAGCGCCCTACGTCGTGCTGCCCTGTAGGCTCCCCAATACCAACTGCGAGATGATCAGCGGCAGAATATTCGTCGCAAGCGACTGGATGATCGCCTGCGCGCAGCCCGCCGCCTGGAAAAGAACACAGCCGGACGCCGCCAGCACCAAGAACTTCCAGCTTCGCCGTTTCATCGCACTCTCCATTTGTTCCACTCGCCGCGCCCGCGGGTTCACCCGCCGGGTCGCACGACAGCCGAACACTATATCGGCATCGCGGACCGGCACAAGATACGGCCGAAAACAACTTGCAGGCCCCGCCTCACCGCACATAATGCCGCCTGATACCCCCATTACTACGCGTAAGGCGGATTATGACCCGTAAGTACTCCTCCAGCATCATTCTTCGATCACCCCGGCCCACCCGCCTTGCCGCCGCCGTCCTGCTGCTGGTCGCACTCACCGGCGGCTGCGTCACGCCCGGACCGCTGACCAGTCGCCTGCACCCCGACGTGGTCCGGCCCGAACCCGGCGTCATACTGCTCCTTTGCGACGGGCTGCAACCCGACCTGCTCGAACGCGGCTGCGACGAAGGCTGGCTGCCGAACATCCAGCAACGCTTCGTCGCCGGCGGCCTGCGCGTCGAGAACGCCTTCACTGTCGTGCCCTCGATCACCTACGCCGCGATCAACACCCTGCTGACCGGCACCACGCCCGCCACTCACGGCATCCCCGGCAACCGCTGGTTTGACCCCGAACAACGCCTCTTCCGCAACTACGCCACCATCAAGAACTACCGCGACGTCAATGTCGACTCACACGTGCCCACCATCTATGAACTACTCCCCGACGTGCGCTCCACCAGCATCCAGGCCGCCCACCACCGCGGCGTCTCCGACAACATCGCCAACTGGATGAGGTCCGGCATCCTCTGGTTCTTCGAGGCCTACGGCGGCGTAGACACGCTCACCGCCGCCACCATCGACCTCGTCGCCCGCCGGGCCAATGACAACGGCAAGTGGCCCGCCCTGATAACCTGCTACTTCCCGGGCGCCGACTCGATCGGCCATCTCACGGGTCCCGACTCACCACGCTACCACCGGGCCGTCCGGAACATCGACCATCATGTCGGCCGCATGTGCGACTGGCTCGAACGCAACGACCTGCTCGAATCGACTTACTTGGTCCTCGTCGCCGACCACGGCATGGTCGCAGTCAATGAGCACATCGACCTGCTGCGCCTCATCCGCACCGGCTGGGGCCGCCACGCCACCGACCGCATGCTCCAGGACGGCTCCTTCGAACAGCGCCGCCGCTTCTTCGACCAGTTCGACACCGTCGTCGCCCACCACGACGGCCGCGGCGCCAGCCTGCACTTCGCCGGCCCGACCGGCTGGGACTCCACACAATCCCCCGACGCCGTCGCGCAGATCCTCAGCGCTCCGCCCGCTGCCCAGCAGCTCTGGAACCACGCCGGCATCGACCTCGTCGTGTACTCGCTAGGCCCCGACGAAGCGGCCCTGCGCTCACCGCGCGGCGCGGCCCGCATCGAGCGGCGCCGCACCCCGACCGGACCGGAGTACCGCTACGTGCCCGTTCCCGGCGACCCGCTCATGTACCAGCAAGACCCCGAACTGGCGGCCTTCGTCGCCGCCGGCTTCCAGGACTCCCGTAGTTGGCTGCACGCCACCCGAAATGCCTACTTCCCGGACGTCGTCCCGCAACTCGTCGCCCTCTTCGAGAACCGCCGCTTCGGCGACGTGCTCGTCTTCCCCGCCGCCGGCTGGAGCTTCAACCGCGAACGCGGCGGCCACGGCGGTATCACCCGGACCGAGCTGCGCATCCCCCTGCTGATCGCCGGCCCCGGCATCGCGGGCGGCTCGACGATCGAGTGCGCCCGCCTGCAAGACGTAACCCCCCAAATCATGACGTTGCTGGGCGTCGATCCGCCCACCGACGGTTCGCTGGATGGGCAGCCGTTCTTCCAACCGAATCTCGCCGCCCCAACGGACCCGACAATGCAGCCATGAAAGCCGCAGCCGCCGCCACTATCTTCATCGCCCTCGCCGGTGTCACCCGGCCGATCCTGGCCGGCAGCCCAGAACAGGCCACCGACCCTGCGGAAACCCGCTCCCGTGTCCAGCCGGCTCACCTGGCCGCACTGCAATACCGTGGCCTCGCCATACAGGTGCGGACCGGCTATGAGCCCCTCCAGCATTACGAACCCCTCTTCCGCGACATCGCCGGCCTGGGCGCCAGCAGCGTCCTCCTATGCCCCGCCGGATACATGGAGCACGCCGAATCCCAGCAGATCTTCATCGACGCCCGCAAAGCCCCCGCCCGCGAAGACTTCAAAGCCGTCGTCCGCGCCGCCCGGGCCCACAACCTCCGCGTAATCCTCATGCCGATGATCCTGCTGGCCAAGCCACGCGGCAGCGAATGGCGCGGCGTCATCCGCCCACCGGACTGGGACGACTGGTGGGAGCAATACCGCGACTTCATCACCTACTTCTGCGAAATCGCCCGCGAAGGCCCGGCCGACGCGCTCATCGTCGGCTCCGAGCTCGTCAGCACGGAGAAATCCACCTCCCGCTGGCTCGAGGTCATCGACCTCGCCCGCACCCACTTCCACGGCGGCCAGCTCGGCTACTCCGCCAACTGGGACCACTACGAGCCGATCAAGTTCTGGCACAAGCTCGACTTCATCGGCCTGACGAGCTACTTCACGCTGGCCGACCGCCGCAACCCGAGCGTCGACGAAATCGTCCAGCGCTGGACGCCCATCCGCGACGAAGTGCTGCGCTGGCAACGCAAGATCGGCAAACCGCTCGTCTTCACCGAGGTCGGCTGGTGCAGCCAGGAAGGCGCCGCCATGGCTCCCTGGAACTACTACCAGTCCCCGAACGCAACCCCCGCCGGCCACCAAGAGCAACGCCGACTCTACCAGGCGTTCCTGAATGTCTGGGACGGCACGCCCGGCGTTGCCGGCATCATTTGGTGGGAATGGTCCGCCCACCCCGGCGGCGACGCCGATTTCGGCTACACTCCCCGCAACAAGCCTGCCGAACACGTCCTGCGCGACTGGTTTGCCAAATACCAGCCAGTGGCGGCCACCCAGCCATCCCCGCCCGGCCCCACCGACCAGCCCGACGAACAGCCCTGACTCTCTACTCAGCAGTCCGCCGCGGACGTAGCTTCGATCCCCTGTGCCCGACGTTGAACGCCGCCCACACCGCGAAATCGCCAACAAACCATGACGGCCGAACGCGACGGCCTGTTCCACAGCGGACTCTCCGTCCCCGCGGCTACGTCAACTCGCTGAACAGCCCCATCGGTGCGTCCGGCCGGACAATCCTCGCCAGACGCGGATAAGCCGCCACCAACGCCGGCGGCACCGCCACGCGCGCCCCCTCCAGTAACGCACGTAGCTCCAGCGCGTTCGCCGGCCCCTGCCCGCGGTAGTGGTTGTTCGCAAACACGTAGACGTTCTGTGCCTGCTTCACGAGCGCGTCCAGCCGCCGTACCCATTCCGCCAGCTCGTCCGGACTGTATAGGTAGTTATAACGCTCGTAACTCGGTACATCCTCGGCGAACCAGGCCTTCGCGTTGCGCCCATGCAGCCGCACGTACGCCCCGTTCCCCAGCACGTGCGCCGTCGGCCCCAGGCAGTCGCGCAGCCGCGGCTGGTCAATATTGCAGTACCCCCCGGCCGCGGCCACCGCCGCCAGCGCCTCCGGCTGCGCCCACGACGCGTGCCGCACCTCGATAAACCGCTCGTACTCCGGGAACGCCGCGCCCAGCCGCTTCAGCCAATCCGCAGCCTCCTGAGAATAGCGGAACGACCAGGGAAACTGCATCAGCAGCGGCCCCAGCAAGCCGGCTTCCTGAACCGGCCGCAACCCCTCACGGAAGGCCGCCACCTCGTCGGCCCCCGGAAACGCCGACCGCTGATGCGTGAAGCTCTGCGTTAGCTTGAACGCGAAGCGAAACTCTGCCGGCACCAGCCCCACCCACGCGCTTGTCATCCGCGCTGTCGGCACCCGGTAGAAGCTCGTGTTGACCTCGACGGCATTGAAGTACCGCGCCAAGTACGCCAGCGGCTTGAACCCCCGCCCTGGCCGATCCGGATAGAATACCCCCCTCCAATCCTCGTAGCTCCAGCCCGAGGGTCCGATCCACAACCTGGCCACCTCCGCCGCGCTCATCTCCACAAACCATTATCTCCGCCCGGCAACATTTGCGCACGCGCTTCGGAACGATTCTGGCCGCCCGATCGCCCCCTGCCTGAGCGCGGGTGGGGACCTCTGTCCCCCCAACATCCCCGCGGCATTGGCACTCCAGTCCGCGTCCCGGACGCCGCAGCGACCGCTCTTCTCCCCAAGTCTTTCTCTGTAAATATCTTATGGGACACACGCCCTGCTGCGTCACTGCTCCGTCGTCACCGCCGCCGCCGCGCGCCTGGTCGCCCGCGCTCACAGTTGCGCCTGGCACTCACCCATCCCCGCCCTCCCGCGGCAACGCAGAAACAATGCGTTTTCAACGCCGCAAGCTTGCGCACTGCGTGGGCCTCTGTCGCGTATCCGAACATAAGTGTGTGGTATCTCACGAGTTTCCCTACACAGCAGGAGCGAACAAAGATGTTAAACAGCTTGAAAGTGATGCTAATTGTCCTGGCTACAGCCTTCCTGGTCATGCCGGTTGCCGGCTGCTGCCTGTTCTCCGACCTCTTCCCAGTACCGGATGGGGCCGATAACGGTGACGACAACGGCGACGATAACGGCGACGATAACGGCGATGACAACGGCGACGACAACGGTGACGAGACGCTCGTCATCGTCAAAACCGATATCGACGTCCGGCACGATGCCGCCCTGAAGACCGGCACGGACCTGATCGCTTTCGGTACCGCGGCCGGCGGATCAGCCCTGGTTGGCGTCTCCTACATCACCCCGTCCGAGGCCCCGACCGTCGGCACGCCCGTCCCCAGCACTGAGCTGTACAGCAACAAGGCCTTCGCCGTCGGTGGCCGAACCATATTCCTTGTCGGCAGCAACATCGGCGCCCTGGCATTCCAAGTCAGCGTGTTCGACGTGGACACCGCGACGATCACGCACACGTTCGATACGACTGACATTCGCCTGGGCAGCATCCCGGCAGCGGCGACCGATACCGGCCACATCCAGGCTGACGGCGACTACTGCGTCGTCATCTGCGACCAGGGAACTGTGACGGATGGCCTGATAATCAAGGTCATCGACGTCAGTGGTGGCGCCCCGGCCCTCATCGCCTTCACGAACAACCCGGCCGGCTCGCACTTCCAGGTCGACCAGGTGGCCGTCGATGCCGCCTCGCAGACGGTTGTCGCGGTGGCCGATGACACGTTCTTCATCTACGACATCGCCGACCCCACCGCCGCGCCGACCGAAATCGTGTCCCCGAACGGCGTCAGTGACACGCAGATCAAAATGAACGGCGGCTACATCATCGCGCTGGATGATCAGGCTTACCCGCACACCATCCTGGTCAATCTGACGACGAACACCATCATCGATCTGACCGAAGGGTTCGGCATCGGAGCCGTCGCGATCGGCACCGACGTCTTCGCCTTCTTCGCCGACGCCGACGCTGACGATAGCAGCGGCGGGTCGCAGCGCGCGGCGGTCGGCACGGTCCCCGGGCCCGGCTACACCAAGGCGCCCCTGAACCAGTACATCGACGGCTCCACCGTGAACAACGGCCTGGCGGGCTTCGGCGGCTCGCTCGACATCGTTCCGGATGACAGCTACGTCTTCCTGGCCAATTCCTACCTCCAGTACAGCACCGGCGGGGCCACGTTCATCGTTCCGGCCGACCCGGAAGATGAAGACCCCTACGCCTGCCCGGCCTGGAGCATCGATTGCAGCCTCGACACGGTCGGCTTCAAGACGGCCACCACGCGCAGCGACAACACCGCGACGAAGGTCGGCTACATCATCCTGCCGTAGACGCACCACACATCGGCCCGCCGCACCACCGGCCGGCCCGATGCACGGCGCTAAGTCGCGCTGAAAGAAGCGGCAACTGGTTGCGGGCGGGAGCCTCCAGTGGCTCCCGCCCCGCCGTTTCTCCGGCCGGCCACGATGCATGCATCGTGTCTCCCAGTCCTCCACGGTCGCCTCGACCCGCCGCGACCGTTATACTCCCACCTGACCTTACGGGCGGACGAGGCCGAACACGCCCGTGCGCAGAGCCTTCTGACAGTCCGCCACATGACCAGCAGTGGCTACCTGCCGGACCCGCTTGGGGCCTGAACCAGCCATGCAGGCAATGGTGCTCAACAGCATCGCACCCGTCGAAAGCAGCCCCCTGCAACTCGCCCAGTGGCCCGACCTTGAGCCCGCTCCCGGAGAAGTGCGCCTGCGCGTGCACTGCTGCGCGCTGTGCCGAACAGACCTCCACGTTATCGAGGGCGAGCTGCCGCGGCAACGCCTGCCGCTCATCCCGGGCCACCAGATTGTCGGCACGATTGACCGCCTTGGCCCCGGCTGCCGCCGCCTGCGCGTCGGACAGCGCGTCGGCGTGGCCTGGCTGCGGCACACCTGCGGCGTGTGCGCGCTCTGCCACTCCGGCCGGGAGAACCTCTGCGAGGCACAACGCTTCACCGGCTATCACGAGCACGGCGGCTATGCCGAACAGGCCGTCGCGCCCGAAGACTTCGCCTACGAGTTGCCGGACGGTTTCTCGGACGCCCAGGCCGCCCCGCTCCTGTGCGCCGGCATCATCGGCTACCGCGCCCTGCAACGCTCCCACCTGCCGCCCGGCGGCCGGCTGGCATTGTTCGGCTTCGGCTCATCGGCGCACGTCGTGATCCAGCTCGCCCGGCATCGCGGCAGTAGTGTCTACGTGGTGTCACGCGGCGAACAACATCGCGAACTGGCACGCCGCATGGGCGCCGTCTGGGCGGGTGCCGCGGCGGCCGACTTGCCGGTCAAGGTTGATAGCGCGATTGTCTTCGCCCCGGTCGGCCACTTGGTCCCACCGGCCCTCGCGGCGTTGCGCAAGGGCGGCACACTAGCGCTGGCCGGCATCTACATGACCGAAGTCCCCCCGCTAAACTACGAGCAACACCTGTTCTACGAGCGCGACCTGCGCTCCGTCACCGCCAATACGCGGGCCGACGGCCGCGCGCTGCTGGCGGAAGCCGCCGAGATTCCCATCCGCCCGCACGTCACCGAGTACGCGCTGGCCGACGCCAATCAGGCCCTGCAGGACCTCAAGGCCGACCGCATCAACGGAACCGGCCTGCTGCGCATTACGGGCAGCTAAGCGCTACACCTGCTTCCCGGTGGGCTCCGTGTCGTCCGCAGCCACGCCCGGCAACTCCGGCGGAATAGTCACGTCCGCGCCGTACTCATAAAACTCGCGGTACTGCTCGCGGTAGTAACCGCCCGGCCGCGCCCGCACCGCGTTGAGAACCGCGCCCGGCACATGGGCGTTGATCCGCGCCAGTTGCTCACGCGCCCGCCGCAGGACGCCCTTGGTGTTGTCCGAGGCGCGCGCCACCAGGATCACCGCCCCGACCTGCGTGGCCGCGACCAGGGCATCGCTGATCAGCAGCACCGGCGGACCGTCGAAGATCACCCGGTCGTACTTCTCCTCCGCCTCCTTGATCAGCTTCTGCATGTATTCCGAGCCAATCAGCTCCGCCGGAGTCGGCGGCATCGGCCCGCTGCTCAGGACGTCCAGGTTCGGCGTATCCGTGTGCACCACCAGGTCAGCCAGCTTAGCCTGGCCGATCAGGATGTTGCTTAGCCCGGCGCTGCGGGCGTTTGGAAACGCCTGCCGAATGGCCGGCCGCCGAAAGTTGCAGTCGATCAGCAGCACCCGCTCGTTGGCCTGTGCCAACGTGATTGCCAAGTTGATGGCTACCGCCGTCTTGCCGTTGCCCGGGCCGGGGCTGGTGATTAGCAGCGAGCGTTGCGATTCCGCCGGCCCGCTGAATATCAGGTTGGCACGCACCTGCCGGAAGGCCTCGGCCACCAGCGAATGGGGCGCCTGCCGCGTCGCCAGCTCGATCGAATCGACTTCCGCCTGCTCCTCGTCCAACTCGGGAATGCAGCCTAGCACCGACAGACGCCCGAAACGCGCCACGTCGATCGGCGTGCGCACGTACTTGTCGGTCAGCTCGCGCAGAAACGCCAGCCCGATCGCCCCGCCAATGGCCAGCAAGGCTCCACCGCCCAGGTACACGGGAAAATTCGGGCGACTCGGCCACACCGGCCGCACCGGCGGGTTGACGATCTCCAGCCGCAGGCTGCGCGGCGTGGAGTCCACGACGTGCTGCGCCTCGATTACGCGCTCCTCGTTGGCCTCCAACTGCCGCTGGATGCGCTCCTCGTCCTTCACCATGTTCTCGTAGCGCACCCGCGACGCGTCCAGGGCGGCCTGGCGCGCCTCCATCTCGTCGAGCTGTTCCTGCACCCGCGCCTGCACGGCCCGCACCCTCGCCAATTCCTCGCGGATGGCCTGCACGCGCCGCGCCCGCAGATCGTCGAGCAATTCTTCCCGCCGCGCAGTCTCCAGGCGCGCATAGCCGTCGCGGCGCCCCTGCACCTGCCTGACCATCTTGTGGCTTTCACCGGCCACATTCTCGCGCAGCACACTGATCTCGATATCCAGGGCTTCCACCTGCTGACGATACATGCGCAGGAGCGGGTCGGCCTCGACAATAACCCGGTCCTCCGGCGTAATCGGCAGGGCGGTGGGGTCTATGCCGTGCACGATATTGAGCTGCGCCTGCAACTCCGCCGCGCGCGCATCGTAGGTGTTCACCAGGTAAGTCTGGTCCGTGATGCTCTGCGTGAGCATCAGGCCTTCCGACTCAATCGCACCGACGTCCGTCTGCTCCCGGAACCGGGCCAGCTCAGTCTGCTTGTCGGAAAGCTGCTTGAGCAGCAGGTCACGCGTGTTCTTGCGGTCCTCCAGTTGCGCCAGGCCGCGCACCTGCGTGCGCTGCCGGTAACGCTCCCGGTAACGCTCGATCAGCGTCCGCACGATCAGCACGGCATCCTCCCGCTCGCGGCACTGCAGGCTCACGCGTATCAGCTTCGAATCCGGCACCGGGGCCACGCCGATCAAGCGCTCCAGGTCCTCGGCACACTCGTCGAAGTTGTCGTACCATTGGAAGAAAGCCGTGTTCTGGACCTCCTGGAGACCCAGCACCTCATACAGCACGCTCGGCGACTTGATCCGCGCCGCCTCAGTCTGCAGCAGCATGTTCATCATCCGCGGATCGACCAGCCGCTCCGTCGCCTCGAACGCATCCTCCTGCGGCGGCTGCAACTCCAGCAGCGCCTCCGCTCGGTATGCCGGCAACCAGCGCCACACCGCCAGCGTCACAACGCCCACCAGCGCGTAGATGACGATCAGCGCGACGACCACCAGCGCCTTGCGTTCCTTCAGTACGCGAACAAAGTCGGCAAACGTCATGCCGCCCTCGTCGCCGCCCACCCCAGGGGCGCGCACACCGGGCAACTCCGGCAGCATTTCACCCTTGGGAATCATCGCGTGCGCGTCACCGATCGTACTCATCGCGATCCTCTCTTCTGCCGCTCAGGTGCCGTCACTGTAGCCTGCTCCCGCACCGGCGTGGCGCAAGGACCCCTCAGCGCAGGTCGCTGAGGGCGCTCCGGATATCCTCATCGTAATTGTGCTTGCCGGTCTTCTCCGCCGCCAGCAGCGCCGCCTGCAGGCTCTGCCTGGCATCCGCCAGCCGACCACGCTCCGCATGCACCATTCCCAAATGGTATAGCGCCGCCGGACTGTCCGGATCCACGCTGATAGCCTCCTTCAACGCCGCCTCTGCCTCGTCATAACGCCCATTCTTGAAGTACACCCACCCTACTGTATCCAATACCGCCGCATCCGGCGGCCCAATGTCCCGCGCCCGCTCGGCGTAGGGCACTGCCTCCTCCGGCCGACCAACCCGCGCGGCCAGAATGTACGCCAGGCTGTTCAATGCCACGCGATTGTCCGGATAGTCCTCCAGCAGTTGCTCCAGCAGCGCCAACGTGCCCTCCACGTCGCCCGTGTCAAACAACGCCTGGTGCTGCACCAGCAGCGCCTGCAGCCGCTCAGATGACTTGGGCTCCGTGGCGGCCAACGCCGGCGCCAGCGCCGCCAACGCCGCGTCCGGCTGGCCCGCCGCAACCAACTGCATCGCGTACACCGTCCGTAAGAAGAACATCCCCTGCGACCGCTCCTCGGTGGCCGCGATCAACTCCGCCAGCGTGTCCAGCTTCGGCTGCGTCGGCAGATGATCACTGGCGAACGCCATCACCCCTAACACCGTGTTGCCGCCCTCACGCATCGCCGTCATCAACGCGCGCTGCAGCGCCGTCGTCGCGTCCGACCGACGCCCCGCCGTCTCATACACCCGGATCATCGCCGCGTGAATCGCGGCCGGCACCTGGTCCATTCGAGTACGCAACGCTTCGAACAACTCCATCGCGCGGTCCGTGCGCGCCGCCGCTGCCAGCGCGTCAAGCTGATAGGCCGTGTATAACGCCGCCGCCGTCGGGTTCCGATCACGCGCCACCCGCGCCGCCCGCTCATAGTAGTTGGCGGCCTGATCGTAGGCCGCTTCTGCCTGCTTGCGATACTCGCGCTCGTCCGCCGGCCGGCCGGCTTTCTGCGCCGCCGCTGCCTGCAGCCTCAGCTCCTCGCCCCGCTCGGCCCGCAGCAGCGCGAACTGCAGCGGCCAGAACGCCTCGTTCGGATTCCGCGCCATGAACTCGCTGATGATCTGCTGCGCCTTGTCCGGCCGGCCGGCCCGCCGGAACACCCGCAGCAGACGCTGTGCCACCTCCGGCGCGCTGCGACCGACCCCAGGATGCCTGGTCACTATGTCCATCATCTGCCGCAACTCGGCCTCGGCCAGTTCGTATTGCGCCGTGACTTCGTAAAGACCGCCCAACGCCGAACACGCGTCCAGATACGCCGCCGTCTCCGGACCATCCGCGCGACGCTCTTCCGGCATCCGCTCGTACACCTGCTGCGTCAGCGTCCGGGCCCGCGCCAGATCCTGGCGCGCCAACTCGTAGCGGCCTTGCTGCGCCCGCAACGCGCCCCGCTTCAGCAGCGACCAGACGTGATCCGGCACCGACCGCAACACCTCCGTAAGCGCGGCCTCGGCCCCGGGCACGTCACGCTGCGTCAGCTTCACTTGCGCCATGTACAACGCGGCACTCGGATCAGTCGGATACTCCGCCATGTACGCCTGCAACTCCCGCTCGGCGTCACCAAGCCGACCAAGCGCCAGCAATGCCCGCGCGATCGTCAGACGCACATATTGCGCCCGCAAGGCATCCGTCTCGTCACGCGGGTCCAGCTTGTCCAGCGCCCAGCGGCAGGCCGTGATCAACTGGTTCTCCCGGCCCGGCACCTCGCGGTAGAAGCGGATCAACTCCAGCTCCACGGCCAGCATGGCGCGCTCCCGCTCGCCAGGGTCCGCCACGAATTCCTCAATCACCTGACGGGCACGCTCGTAGGCCGCCTCGGCCGCCGGCACATCGCCCAGCTCCCGGTAGAAACCGCCCAGCAGAACGTGCGCGTAGCCGCGCTCCGCCCCTTTCTGCGCCTCGATGAACGCCCGCAGATGCTGCTCCCCTTGCTCCCGGCGGCCGGCCCGCGCGTAGAACGCCGCCGCCGACCGCGCCAGCAACTCGCTGCCCGGCTCAATACCCAGGGCTTCCTGGAAGCGCTCCGCCGCCCGAACCTCGTCACCTACCTTCTGATGGGCATACAGTTGCGCCAGCCGAACAAGGTTCTCAACGTTGCGCGGCTCGGCAGTCCGCCGCTGCTCCCGCGTCTTGATGCCCGCCTGCGGATCCAACCGGTCCGCCTGCTCCAGGATATACGCGTGCTGCGGCTGCAGCTTGGCCGCCTGCTCCAGGTAGGATTCCCAGTTGTCCGGCCGCTGGCTCGGCGGGATGTGCCGCACAAACGTCTCGTCCAGCAGCGCGTTCGCCTCGAAGCTCCGCGGGTTCAGCTTGACCGCTTCCAGCAGCGCCGCCACTGCCTCTTCGTATCGGCCCACGCCCAACAGGGCCCGCGCCAGGTCGATCTGCAACTGGGCCGAGCGCGGCAGCTTGAGCTGGGCTTCGCGATACTCCCGCACCGCCTCCGCCGCGTTGCCCCGCGCCAACGCCAACCGCCCGCGATACGTCGCGCCGCCGGCGTTGTCCGCCCCCCGCCCCTCGTTCGCCTGCGTCAGCTTGACAATGTACGCGGCGGCGCGCTCATACTGCTTGAGTTGCAGCTTCAGCATGAACTGCTGCTCCAGCACCAGTACGCTGTCCGGCTGCGCCCGCTCCAACTCGTCCAGATAGGGCTGCGCCTGCTCGTATTCCCGTCGCCCCGCGTAAAAGTCGAAGTACTGCTGCGCCCGGCGCTGCGGATCGGGCTCCGTCGCAATCAGCTCCAACAGCTTGGCCCGGAGTTGGGCCGGATCATCCCGGTAGGCCAGCTCGATTTCGACGCGGTTCAGAGCGCGCAGCAAGGCGGCATTATCAGGAAAACGCTGCCGCAACTCCGCGATGGCCGTCTGGCTGCCGGCGCGGTCGCCCCGGTGCTCCAGGGCCGGAATCAACAGGCTCAGCGCATCGGCCGCCAGCGCCGGCGCCAGGTCAGGGCTCGCTAACACCTCGCGCGCCAACGCCTCAACCGTCTCGTAATCCTCACGCTGCCTGGCCAGACTGGCCTGCAGCAGACGGCCGCGCACATCCTGGCCCGCGGCCTGGGCCACCAGCGCCATGCCCTCGTCGCCACGCTGCAGTTTCTGCAACGCCTGCGCCTCGGCCTGCGCCAACCGCAATCGGACACCCTGGTACTCCGGAGATTCCAGCGTCTCCTGGTACGCGCGGCGCACCATGCGCGCCAGATCAAGCGCTTCCTGCGCCGGCTCGTCCAGCAGGTTCAGCAGCTCAATGCGGTCAACCAGCAGGTTCAGCGGTATCGCCTCGCCGCCCCGCAACGCCTCGTACTGCGCAATCGCCTGGTCGACATAGCGCAGCGCCTCGCCCGGCTGGTTCAATTCCCGATACAGCGTGGCCAGTCGATGCACCGGCAACACCCCGCCCAGCGAGCTGAACCACAAACCCGGATACAAGCCGGAGCGATCCGCGCTGGCCCGCTGCTCAGCCTGTTCAAAAGCCTGCAACGCCGGCGTGCGCTCACCCTTGATCAGGTGCAACTGACCGCGCATGTAGTACGTGAACGGCGCCTCGGGATAACGGCGCTCCGTATCGCCCAGGAAGCGCTGCGCCAACGCCATTCGCTCAGACCGCTCCAACTCGTTGGTCGCCTTGAGCAGATACTCCAACGCCGTCACGTATGCATTGATGTGCAGCAGCGGCCGGTCACGTGATTCACCCAGCATCGCCCGCAGGCTGCGAACGCCCGCCGTCTGCTCCAGCGCCGTGGCGTAGATCTGCAGCCCCGCCGCGTAGCGCGGCGGCGTAATCTCCCCCGCGGTCGCTTGCAGGTCGCGCGACAGCTCCACCCGCGCCCGCGTGACGTAGGCCCGGTACAGGGCCGGCGCCAGCTCGATCGCCCGGTCCGCGTGCCGGGCCGCCTCACCCAGCAACTGGGCGTAGTCCTCCGCCGCCAGCCGCTCGCGCTGCCGATGCGCTTCGTTCAACAGCAGATCCGCATAGCCCGCATGCAACTCCGGTGACTGCTCGTCCGCTGCAATGGCCCGCTGCAGCACCGCGCGCGCCTCATCGAACTGCTCCTGCGTGCGCAACTGCCCGATATACGCGCCGACCAGTTGCCAATTACCAGGGTGGGCCTCGACGCCGGCCTGCAACTGCGCCACCGCCCGCAACCGGAACTCGTCCGAGAGGGCCTGCAACCGGTCGTCGGGGGTGCCCTGCTGACGCAGCTCGGCAATGCGCCGCACCAGCAGACGCTGCTCACGCTGGATGCCGCTCATCACCACGTACGGATGCGTCGCATCGAGCTCGCGCGCCCGCTCCAATGCTTCATCGCCCCGCACGCCGGCGGCCGTGTCCTGGTCTTCCAGCGCCCATTGCGCCACCGCCTCGGAGATCGGCCCCAGCACGCTCTCCGCGTTAATCTCCTGCAACGCCCGGGAATACTCCAGCAGGTCCTGCCGAAACTGGGCGTTCAGACGCCAGTAGGCGTCCGGCTGCACCAGTTCCCACATGTGCGTCAGGTACGACACCACCACGCGCTGGAAGGCCGGCGCCCCCGGATTGGTGCGCTGCTCGTTATAGGCCCGCTGCAACGTGGCCAGCGCCCGGGCCACGTCGCCCTGGCGATAGGAGCATTCCGCCGCCTCAACCAGATAGGATACGTCCAGGCTCTGCCGGTAGGCCCGCCCGAACAGGTAGATGGCCGTGTCCGAATCGCCCGCGGCTTCACGCTTACGCGCCTGCTCCGCCCAGATTTCCGGATCCTTGTTGCCGGCCGTCGTCGTGGCAACCCACGCCACTACGACCGTCAACAAGATCCCCATTGCGGTCAGGAACACCACCAGGTTCTTATTCGCACGCTTGCGCGCCATGGCCTACCCTTCCCGTGGTCCTATCGCCTGCCCGGATCGTACTCCCCGGATGCCACCAGGTCCCAGGCAAAGTGGTCTTCCAGCAGCACCGGCAACAGCCGCTCCAGCAGCGGCTGCAGCGCCGCCAGCGACGCTTCCCGGTCGGCGTTCTGCATGGCCCGATCCACATTGCTGGTGAAGTTCACCTCAATCTTGGCGTAATACGCGTACCGCTCGTCCAGCCGCAACAAACGGTGACGCACGCCCGTCCGCGTCGCCTGATAATCCCCATTCGTGTGAAACAGGTACATTACCGTCGTCGGCTCGTGCCGCCCGGCCCGCGACTGGAACTGCAGCACACGCACCGGCACGCCGTCGTTCGGCGCACCCACGCCGCTGACCGGCAGCGTGACCGTCTCCGGCGCCCCAACGCGGTCAAAGCCACCGGCCAGGTAGCACTCGTCCGGCACGTGCGGCACCATGTCCGGCTGCCCCGTGTAGTAAGTAATGAACACGTTCGCAACCGCCGTCGGGTCAATGGGATTGCGCGTCTCGTCGATCAGCCGCACTTGCAGATAATTGTCCGTGCCCAGCGCCTGTATCGTCTCTTCCCCCAGCAGCGGCGGCTGCAGCGCATGCCGGCGATAACGCGGCGCCAGCTTCTGCCAGTCCAGCGCCGTCAGCGGCCGCTTCAGTTGCACCGCCTCCTTGCGATAGTGCCATTGCAGCGCCTGTGCCAAGGCCTGAATGCCCGCCGCCGCGGCCACCAGCAACCCAACGCAGACGTAGAAGCGCACGCTGGCCAGTTCCCGCGGCCGCCTCACCCGCGCTGCCGCCGGCGCCTCGCGTCGCTCTACCTCTGTCAAGCCACTCTTCATCACCATGCCCAGGTGCAACCGGCACACCCGGCGGCTAGCCGGCCCGCTTCGCCGCCGTCTCGTCCCCCGTTTCCTCCACGAACAAGTGATTCAACGCCCAGCCGATCCCCAGGAATATGCCCGTCGCCAACAGGATCACGGCCAGCCCCAGAGCTGTGTGATACGTACCCGTGGCGTACTTCGGGCCGACATACACGTGCAGCAGACTGGTCACCGCCACGCGCACCGCGTTGCAGGCCGTCGCGATCGGCACACACGAACCCAGCAGCACCACCCGGTGCCACCACGGCCGCGGGCTCATGAACGCGACCGCCACGCCCAGGGCGCACAGCACCATGGTGCTGCGCATCCCGCTGCATGCGTCGGTGACACTCAGCTCCCCCGCCGATACGCCGTTCACGTACGGGAAGATCTTGATCCCCTCGCGGTCCAGCGTCAGGCCCGGGATTACCTCCAGCACACTGCACGAAACCACGGCCGCCAGCCGCTGCAACGGATCGGTCAGCATGAAGTAGATCCGCCGCGGAATCGGGATCGCGAAGAACAGGTACAGCCAGGGCAGCCAAGCATATCGTAACACCGGCAGCCCGCACAGAAAGATGATCACTCCCAGCAGCGTGATCATCATCGCCACCGGCCGCGCGTAGCCGATCTTCAGCAGCGACAGCGAGTACAGGTACAAGCCCAGCCCCCCCAGCAGCAGAATCAGCCCCACCCAGGTGTACTTCACCGGACAACGCTTGATCCGATCCCAGTGCAGATACACCAGGTAGACGCTGAACAGCGGGATGATCGGGCCGTGCGACCAATCCGATTCGTGCACCCAGCGCCATACCAGCGAACCCAGGCCGCCGACCGGAACAAAGTCCAGCAACTCCCAGAATACCGCCACGAACGCCGCCACCACGATCGCCGTCTTGATCTGGTCCGAACGTTCGAACGAGATGCGCCCGGGCGCGGACGACGAGTCGACGGTACTCATGTCGTGGTCACCTTGCGCATCAGAAGGACAAGCCACGGCTCTGACGCTCCTGAATCCTGAGCGTCTCGGGGTTGATCCGGGAGCTGTACGCATCCTTGTCAGCGAAGTTGCGGTCGTACACAAACCCGAAGCCGTAGGTGAAGCGGAACGAATTGCGAATCACAAACAAAAACGGCGCCACGAAATGCGTGCCCACGTTCACGATATCCTCATCGCGCAGGAACACGTCGTCCGCCAGCCCGGCAAACACCGCGTCCACGTTCACCGGAATGGTGATCTGCCGGTCCGTGCCCGACTCACGCCGAATGATCTCGCAACGCTGCGGCCACGCGAACGGCGCGAAACCACCCGCACTCGCCAGCGCCTGCTTGATCGTGATCTCCCGACCGCCAAACGCGAACGCACCCGGCCGGGCCACCTCGCCCATCAGATAATAGACGCCGGTATCAACTGGGACGTTAATGACATCACGATCTCGCACCACGATGTTGAAACGCGGGTCGCCCGCGAACAGCGCCCGGGCGTCAATCTCGATCACCCGCTGCTCCAACTCCAGCTCCGGCACGTCTTCCCAGTCAAACGGCTCGGCGTAGTCCTCCGCGTACGGCCCCCGCGGAAACGCCTGCCCCGCAGCCCGCGGCCCCTCCGCCGTCGGCCGCTCCTCAGCCCGCCGCGCCTCCATCAACTCACCCGTAATCGGGTCAAACACCAGCGGCTCCAACGGCAACTCGAGCTCGGCTCCAGCTTCCGGCGTCACGGGCGGACCACCCGCCGCCGGCGGCGCAATCACCGCCTCCAGTTCAGCCATGTCCGGCGGCGGCTCCGTAACACGTACCGAACCGCCCGCCGTCGAAAAACTGAACTCAAAATCCTCATCAACCGGCGGCAGGGGGATCACCAGGTCCTCTTGCGCCGGAACGACCGGAAGCGGCTCCAATATCGCGGTCCCCGCCGGCGCTCCGCCGGCCGCACGCCGTATCACATAGAACCGCTGCACCGTCGGACTGATGTCCTGGACCATGCCAATCACGTCCAGTAAGCGCGTCCCCGGCTCCGGAATCGGGTACATGCCCGGCGCGCCCACCGCACCCCGGATCGTAAACGTCCGCCCACGCCGCGACTGCGCGTAAACACGTGTCTCCGGCTCTGACAGCAGCCGCGCCTCACGCAGCCGCGCGTTGATCTCCTGCTCCGCCTCCTGCTCCGTCAATCCATCTATCTTGACCGACCCGAGCTGCGGTATGCGAATGTTCCCCGTCGGAGTGATCTCCATCGCAACCTGCTCGGCCGCACCCGGCGCTATCAAATCCGGAACCACCACCGCCACAACGTCCCCCACGTTCAGGCGATAGTCCGCGAATATCGGCACCAGATCCTCCGGCGTCGGCTCCGCCGCGTCACGCACACCCATCGGCCCGTCGTGCGGCGTCAGGATGCGCCGGATGCCACGCTCCTGGTACTCCGCCGGAAACTGCCCGACCTTCGTCGGATCCAGGAAGCTGTTGAGCATCGCGCAGCCGGTCAAGCCCGGTAGTAGCACGCCGACAGACGCGACCCACGTCGCCACTCTGAGCGCTTGCCGGAAACCCATTCCGTACTCCTTCGCCCTGGCCGGTCTTCAAACGACGCAACATGTGCCCGCGACAACGGGCCTGCCGGGCAAGCTCCCTCGCGCAACCCCGCAGCCCTGCTGACGAACTGAAAACTGTACCCAGCCCAGTGCGCAACTGTCAAACCATCGCGCACGACCCTGCACGCGGCCCGACACAGGAGTTACGTCCAGTCACACACGCCAGTTCGTCCCGTTTCATCCGGGGACAATGCGAGCCTTGGACTAGTTTTATCGGCACATGCCGCCCGTCGGCTTGCGGGGCGTTCCCACCCCGCCGCCTCGCCCGAAACCGCGCACGCCCCACGCCAGCACCACGACCAAACGACCCATTTCCTCGCACGTCCCAACCACGTCAACCCGATAGACAATGCCGGCGGACCACCTTCCGCCCATTCGCCCCGTGCCGCAAGCGTCACGTCGTACGCCTCGGCACCGGCCAGGCAGTCGCGCTATGGACGCTTCTAGAAACTCCCCAGGCCCGCGCAAACGCGCCCTCATCATCGGCGCCGGCGGCCATGGCCGTGTCGTCCTCGACATACTGCAGCAGGACGGCACACATGCCCCCGTCGGATTCCTCGATAACAACCCCGCCATCCAGGGCCGACGCGTCGATGGATTGCCCGTCCACGGCGGCGTCGGCGACCTCAAACGCATTCATGCCGAACTCGACATCGCCGGCGTTATCATCGCCATCGGCGACAACGGCACCCGCCGAGCCCTCGCCCGCCAGGCCGACGCCGCCGGAATCGAACTCGTCAACGCCATCCATCCCGCCGCTACCCTGGCCATGACCACAACGCTGGGCAGAAACGTCGTAATCTGTGCCGGCGCAGTAGTTTGCGATCATTGCCAAATAGGATCATCCGTGATCCTTAACACCGGCTGCATCGTCGACTACCAGACCATGATCGGCGAAGGCAGCCACATCTGCCCCGGCGTGCGCATCGGCGGACGAGTCAAGGTCGAGTCCGGCGCCTTCGTCGGCATCGGCGCAACCGTCATCCCGAACGTCACTCTCGGCTGCGAGTGCATCATTGGCGCCGGGTCTGTCGTCATTGAGGACGTGCCCTCTCTATGCACCGTCGTGGGCGTCCCTGGTCGACCAGTCAAGCTGGCCTCCGCCTCCGAAGACGTCGCCGCCATGCTCCTGCCCGCACGACCCTGAAACCGCTCACGGACCTGCCGCGGCACCAGCCGATCTCTGCTCGGCGTCCTGCCCGCCACGCGCATTTCCGATAACACGCGCCAACGCCGGATTCCGAACATCAATCGGCCTGATTAACATCCCGGCCGCCTCCAGGGACAGTTCGCGCCCCGCAACCTGCAATCCCCCGGCTTCCTGCCGCGCGTCCCGCAACGCCCGCTGCATCTGCTCTCCAAGGTCCGCCAGCGCCGTCGCCAGCCCGGATCGCATGGCACGCAGAACAGCCGCCTCAACCGACGGCCTGAGCAACCGGTCCACCAGGAATGGCACCCCCCAGGCAACCAGCACCAGCAATCCGCTGTTAATCGCGAATTCCCAACCAAGGTACTCCGATTCACCCTGGCTCGCCCGCCAATACCCGCGCACAACTTGCCAGGCCACTGCCGCCACCGCCGCCAACGGCAAAGCCGACATCAAGAATCCCGTAACTCTCCTCGCCACACGCACCGGGAGCGCGCCCGGCCGCAGCAACGCCGCCCGAACTTGCTCCTGCACGGCATCCAGGACCGTGGGCCCGCACTGCGCGCCTACCTTGTCCAGCCTGCGTCTCACGCCGCCCACCCCAATACCCGCCTGGTCGGTCGCCACCTCCATCCCATCCAACAGCCGCGCGATCCGGGACTCGCTCCACTCGTCCCACAGCCCGGCCGTCAGCACCGCCAATTCGCCCGTGTCCGGCCCAGCCTTCTGCCTCTTGCCCGGCCCGGCATCGGACCCGCGGAGTTCCGCCACCTGCTCGCCCACACGCCACAGCAGCCCCCGCTCCCGCACCGCGAACCGGCTGGCCGCGGTCTGTAGTGCCCAGCCGGAACCGTCGAGCAGTTGCTTTCCCAGCCCCTCCCAGCGTCTGCGCAACTCTTGGCCAAGCTGCTCCCAACGCTGATCGTCACCCAGACGCCCAACCAGGTACTCCAACACCAACCGCAACTCCTGCAGCCTAGCCCGCTGGCCAAGTCGGCTCAGCTCCTGCACTGCATGCCCGTCTATCAGCATTCGAATCGTTTGCCGAATCTGGTCGAACTCGTCCGGCGACGGCAAGGGCTCGGCCGACTCCAGGCAACTCGTACACAGCAAGAGCGGGTCGTCGAATCCAGCCCCCCGTAGCATCTGCAAGAAATCCGCCCGCTGCCTCAGATCACCCTCGTCCCACCGGTTCATGACGAACATCCAGCCGTGCCGCAGCTTGCGCGCCCGCAGCACGCGCCAGCCCGCGTCGTCGCGATAACGCTCCGGACTGACCACGTAGCACACCAGGTCCACGTGCGGCAGCCACGCCAACGCACACTGCCGGTTCTCCTCGTCCACGCTGTCGATGTCGGGGGCGTCGATCCACAAAACCGCCTCGTAAGCGTCGGAGCGATGCCGCTTGACTCGCACGCGATCTACCGGAAGTTCCGCCGGCAATTGGCCCAGCGCTACCGCCTCGTGCACATACACCGTCGCCTCGCGCGATGTCGGCCGCTCAACGCCCACGCGGGCCAGCTCTTCCCCCGCCAACCGGTTCAACAGGCTGCTCTTGCCAACTCCCGTTCCGCCGAAAAGCGCAATAACCAGCGGCCGGGCCGCGCCCGCCCCGAAAAGATCCTCCGGCGCCCCACGTTCCAGCGTCTCCAGGCGCCGGCAGTCAGCCTCGTCGAACCAGCCCGGCCCGGCCGCCCGCTGGCACCACTCGCGCGTGCGCATTATCAGAGCTGTGCAGGGGTTAACCATCGTGCTCCATTTCCTGCCAAGCGCTTAGCGCCGCGTCGGCCGCGCTCAGTCGCCCGGCCGACAGTCCCAACACGCCCGGCCCGCTCAGGCGCTCGGCCAATCGCCGCAACTCGGTCGCCAGTACCTTCTCGCTCAGCTCCTGCTGCACGGCCTCAACCTGCCGGCGCTTCAGCCGCCGGGCTGTCGCACCCATCTGCACGCCGGCGAAGCCCTCAACCAACAGGGAGCTCAGCGCGAACGTGGCCGGCGCCCAGAGCGCATCCATCGGCGACAGCCCCGCCGTCTTCACTGCCAGCAGCAAGCCACCCACGTCAATCGTCGCCCGGGCCGTCCGCACGGCCGCCAGCCGCGCCGGCTGCCTTTTCAACTCCTCGTACAACTCCGTCGCCGCGGTATGCACTTCCGCCGTCACGCGCGCGTGGTGCGCTTGCAGGGCCTGCTCGAATGTCGCCCGCAGCCCGGCCTCCTCAGCCCGCAGGCGACCGCCGAGCGCCTGCCACACCGCAAACGCCGGCGACGCCGACACGCACCGCCGCTGCGTCTCCCGTAACAGTGCTGTCAGCAAGGTCTCCAGCGAATCGGACAACACGGCCGCTTCAGTTCCGAGTACGTGCCCCGGCTGCGCGCGGCGCCACCCCGACCCAGCCGCCCAGAGCTGCCGCAACGGCCAGGTCACCGCCTGCCGGGCCACCGTGACCCACCGGCTAAGCGTCGGAATCTCGAGCAGTTCCAGCAACTCCACCGTCGCACGCCGAAAGCTGTCGAAGCGCTGCGGATGCTCCAGGTAATCACGTCGATAGCGCTCAATGAACCCTTGCAGGGCCTTGTCCACGACGTCGCGCCATTCATCGAGCGCGGCGAGTTCCGCACGCAGCGGCGCCGTCCACGCCTCCCAATGCGCTTCGACCAACGCTCGCGCGCCCGCCAGGCGGCCCGCGCCGGCCCCCTCAAGCCCCCCTTGCACCGCCCCGACCAGGGGCGCCGCTAGCCGCTGCACCGTCTCCGGCGCAGGCGTGCCCGCCGCGAGCTCCGGGCAATACTCCACTGTCACAATTGAAACGTCGTCCCAGCCGGCACCAGACTCACTCAGCCGCGCCCGCAGCGATTGCGTCACCGCCTCAGCCGCATCAGGCGTCAGCTTCGTCAGGCAGATTATCAGCGGTCGGCCCAGCGGAGCCAGCAATCTCAGCATCTTCCAGGCCGATAGGTCCGCGTACTTCTCCTTGCTCAGCACCAGCAGGTAGGCGTCGGCCAGCGCCGCCACCTCCAGCACTCCCCGCACGTACTGGTCGGCGGACAGCGAGTCGAAATCCGGCGTATCCCAGATCACCAACGGCGCCCGCGCAACTTGGCTCGTCCCCCCCAGCGCCGGGCCGCAGAACTGCCAGCCGTATGACTCCAGCTCATCCCGCCGCAACTCGTCCGGCCGACAGCGCCTCCACTCCGGAAACGCCTCCGCCAGCCACGCATCCGGTTCGGCGTGCTCCCCGACCGCGCAACCCTGCGGATGCACGGTGTACCCGGCCAGCGGGCTGACCTCCGCCACCGTGCGGCCAACCAGCAAGTTGACGACCGTGCTCTTGCCGACCTGCGTCGGTCCGATCACGGCCAGTTGCCTCGGCCGGGCATCCGGCCGCGCCAATCGTATCGCAGCCTCACCCAGCCACAGCGCGACCAGCACGTCGGGCGCTACCGTCGTTCCGGCGTTAGCTCCCCCGGTAGGGCCGCACGACTGCCCAAACCAGTCAATCAGTTCGCCCAGGAAAGCGCGGACGACATCCATGGGCCCCGGCGTGTCGCCGCCCGTCGCGTCCCCCCGCGCACCTGTGTCTGCATTGACGTTCACTGGGCGGTATTCTGCCCGATCTCGGACGTATTCGACAGCCGCCCGTTATCAGACCGGCACACCCACGCCGACTGTTCGCCGCAACCGTGCGTTGCCAGCGCCCGGCCCCGCTCCTATACTGCCACGGCCGCCGAAGTGACGGAGAATCCCAATGCCTCTCTACGAGTATGTGTGTTCCGCGTGCGGGGCTGCCTTCGAGCAGCTCATTCGCGCCCAGCGAGAGGAACGTAACCTGCATTGCCCGCAGTGCGGCAGCCAGCGCATCGAGCGGCAGCTCAGCGTGATAGCGACCCCGCAGGTCAAGAACGCACCCCCGGCGCGACCCGGCCCGTGCAGCTCGTGCTGCCAGCCCGATGGCGCCTGTCCGTACCAGTAAGGACTGACGTGGTCATGGCAAGGCTGCATGCGCAAGCCGGCTTGGCAAAGACGATACAGGCGGGTGTCCTGGCATGGCTGCTGCCAGGTGCCGGCCATTGGCGGCTCGGACAGCGCGGCCTGGCCGTCACGTTCTTCCTGGCCATCAGCATCCCATTCTGGGCCGGCCTCGCCGTCGGCGGCATCAAGAACTGCGTCAACCCCTGGAGCAACCGCTGGCTCTTCCTGGCTGAGATGGGCATCGGCGGCTACACCGGCGCCTGCCTGCTCATCAACGTGAACGTCGGCGATCTTGACCCGCGCGCCCTGGCCGATCCGAACTACCTCACGGCCCAATTGAAGGGGCTGCCCACCGAGGAGGCTGATGAGCGCTTGGCGACCAGCCTCAGGTACATGAGCTTCGCCCCTGAGTCCGAAATCGCCCAAATCTACCTGGCTACCGCGGGCCTCTTGAACCTCCTGGCCATACTGGATGCCCTGACGCGCGCCCAGACCGGCGGTCTGCCAACGTTCTACCGCGAGATGGTCCGGGCTGCGGCGAGCGGCGAGGGGCAGAGTTGATGCCGGCCTGGGCTGTGCAACTCCTGGCGTGGGTGCCCTTCCTCCACCCCATCAAGCTCCCCGCCGGCGCCCGCCTCTGGACGCTCTTCCCACTCGTGCTCTGTATCGCGGTCGTCTACCGCGCCACCCGCGCGCGCTCCTTGCAGCACATGCCGCGCGGCACGGCCATCACCTTCACGAACATCATCCTCGGCATGGCGGCCATCGCCCTGGCGTTTTACCTGGTCCACCGGGCGGTGCTCTGGCTCTGGTAGCCGACCTGACTGCTCGAGCGGTCTACCGGCCCGGACGCCGTATCATCGCCCCCGGCGTGTGCTCACACGACTGCACGCGCACCGCGGTGTGCCAACCATCCAAATCCCCCCCCGCCAGATACCACCAACCCGCTCGACAAGACCCGGCTTCACAGAAGTGAGCGGTTCCGCCGGGACTAGCCCCGCCCGTCTCAACCGCCGCGGCCCGCGCCGACAAGCCCGCCACACTCCCCCGCGCGCCACATTCTGGGACCCCTCACCGCCCCGACACAGCCGCTCCGCGTCCGCTTTGCGGACAATTGCCCTCCCAGGCCCCACCGCCCGCTAACCCGCTCCAACCCTCCCGCCCCGCTTTTCCAGACAATTTCACCCTGACAAAGCCACTCCGCGCGGTATAATGACTTGGCCTCCTGGATTCCGACCACGCCCGGCTCGCCCGGGCGCCGGGGGCCTGACCTCACGGGGAGCGTCGGCCCAGTACGTTTTCAACTCGCCGGGAGGCAAACAGGGGCACGCCTATGCGTGCAGGCACACGCCACCGGACTCCGCTCACGGCCGCCGCGGCCGTGTGTCGCTGCTCTGCCAAGCGCAAGCCATCTCCAGGCAAGTCACCGGGTGGGGGGAGAAGGAGCGGGATCATGCAACTACGGCTTTCATCAAGACTTATGGTCATTGCCGGCCTGCTGGTCACCAACGTCTGCATCGCCGGCCAGTTAGCCGCCCCGGGCGGCGCGCGCGAGGCGAACATGCCGGCCGACCATGAGTTGAAAGTGTCGGCGGAGCGGTTCCGTGCGCCTGCGGGGGGCGACGAGTTGCCGGCGGCAGAATGGGCGAATGCATTGGCTGGGGTGGTCGCCGAGCGCAGGGCGCGGCATGCGGCAGTGGCGGATGAGCAGCCGAACGTGCCGGTAATGCCGGCGGCGGTGAAGGAGGACGCGCCAGCGGCGGGGTGGTTGCGCTCGGCTGGCGCCAAACAGAACGACATTGGCGGGTATTGCGAGATTTGCTACACCAACTGCGGGGCCAGTGCGGACGACTGGATCACGCACGTGATCTTCGCCGGCATTGACAACGAGACCGTGTATGAAGACTGCCCGTGCAGCTACGGGGACTACACGGATCTCGTTGCCACCGTGTCCCCGGGTGTCACTTACCCGCTGACGGTGAGCTTCTTCTCGGAAGGCACCTGGACGCAGTACGTTGCCGTCTGGATCGACTGGAACCAGAATCAGGTTTTCGAGGCTTCGGAGCGCTACCAACTCGGCAGTGGTGTGGACGCCACGCTGACGCTGGACATCACGGTTCCGCCGACGGCGCTGCCGGGCATGACGCGCATGCGCGTCGTCGAGCGCTACAACACGGGCGAGACGAATCCGTGCGCCACGTATACCTATGGCGAGGCTGAGGATTATGGCGTGTTCGTGGCCGCGGACGACGTCTTCGGGGCCTGCTGCGACATCTACACCGGCGTGTGCCAGAACGACGTCCCAGTCTTGGACTGCCAGCCGCCGCTGCAGTTCCTCTGGCAGGAGCAGTGCGAGGAACTGAGCCCGGCGTGTGGCAACCCCGGTTGCTGCTGCGATGAGGACGCGGGGGTGGCTTACGAGGAGTTCGCCGCGAATTGTGCCAGGCGCTTTGCGGTGGGTGTGACCGGCGAGGACTGCGCTATCGACGCTTTCGATCCGCCGTGTGGCGAGTGGATACCGGTGGGCATCCTGTATTGCCCGACCGAGGCTGACAACTCGACGTTCCGCAGCGCGGTGAGCGCCATTACCGGCGCGCCGTGCGACTACTTCGACGCGCGCGTGGGCACGCCTTCGCTGGATATGGTGCTGGAATACGCCTGCGTCCTGACGTGGGTGAACTACGCCTACGCCAACAAGGAATTGATGGGTAACCGCCTGGCCGACTACGTTGACATCGGTGGCCATGTCATTCTGGGTCAGTGGTGTCTGCACACCACGCAGACCAACTGGCTCGAAGGCCGCATCATGACGGCGGCCTACCTGCCGGTCACTGGTACGAGCTACATCACCAGTGGCATGACCTACACCGGTGACGGCGTTGGTTGCGAGTACGGCGGTGTCTCGACGTTGCAGGCGACCTATTGCGACCAGGTTAGCCTGGCGGCCGGCCCGTTCTGGGGCAGCGGCACCTGGGCGACCGGTAAGCTGGTTGCCGGCTGGCGTCTGGACAAGGCCGTGACGTACGCCTCCGGCCACACCGGTATGAACTTCAGCACCGGCGATTGGGCGCAGTTCACGGTCAACCTGTGCGCATGCTACGTCCATCCTATGTCCGGTGCCTGCTGTGACCCGTACACGGGCATCTGCACGGAAAACGTCCCGGTCATGAGCTGCATGCCGCCGCTGCAGTTCCACTTCCAGATGCAGTGTGAGGAACTGAGCCCGCCGTGCGGCGACCCCGGCTGCTGCTGCGTGGACTTCGTCAGCGCGGTTCCGTTCGAGACGCTCGCGGTGTTCTGCAACGGTCGGCACCTGTCCGGCGTGGTCGGCGAGGATTGCGTGACCGAGGCCTTCACGCCGCCGTGCGGCGAGTGGCTGGTGTGTGACCACACCGTGCGGATGTGGGACGACTATGGCGACGGCTGGAACAACGGCTACATTGACATCTATGTTGATGGCGAGCTCGTGGCCGCCGGCGTGACGCTGGCCAGCGGTGCCGGCCCCGGGCACGCGTATTTCGAGGCCGCGACCGGCGATGAAATCACCACGGTCTGGACCGCGGGCGGCTGGCCGTATGAGGCTTCATACTGCATCTATGCCGTGACCGGCGCTGAGTTGGGCTGCGACGGCCTGGGCGGTGTCGACCCGGTCGGCATCACGGTCTACGGCTACTGTGGCGAGCCCGGTGCCTGCTGCAATCCGTACACGGGCGAGTGTGTTGACGATGTGGTCTGGCAGGAGTGCCCGGCCCCGCTGCAGCACTTCGGCACCGAAGAGTGCGCCGAGTTGAACCCGCCGTGCGGTGACCCGGGTGCTTGCTGCCTCGACGCGGCGGCGACCTGCCAAAACCCCGTGTTCCGAGTGCTTTGCCCGCCTCCGGCACGCTTCCTCTCGGGCGCGGCCTGTGATCCGGATCCGTTTACGCCGGCTTGCGGCGACTGGGTCCCCGCCGGCCTGTTGTACGCCCCGACCGAGGGTGACAACCCGGCGTTCCGTGCCGCGGTGCTGGCGATCATCGGCGATAAGTGCGACTACTTCGACGCCCGCACGGGCGTACCGCCTATGGACCTGCTGACCCAGTACGAAGCAGTTTTGACCTGGACCAACTACGCTTACGCTGACAACGTCGGCATGGGCAACCGCTTGGCCGAGTTCGCGGACGCGGGCGGCAAGGTCATCCTGGGCCAGTGGACCAAGCAGAGCGACCAGAACAACTACCTGGCCGGCCGGATCATGGAGGACTGCTGCCCGGTGTTGACGACGAGCACGAGCTTTGCCTCCGGCTCGTACGCCGGCGATGGCATGCTGTGGCATACCGGCGTGTCGTCCTACGACACCAGCTATCTGGATCGGATTACAACGGTGGCCGAAGGCACGGTCATCGACGGTCACTTCAGCACGGGCACTCCGTCGC
>CAZYGM010000017.1:0-29039 GCA_964647015.1 uncultured Planctomycetales bacterium
ACGACCCCGTTGAACACCTGGTACGGCCGCTGCTCGTCGGGCCCCTCGCACCCGAGCAGCGGAGCCAGAACTATGGCCGCCGCTAGGATCCTGATTGACGCCAACCACACTGCACGCACGTCGTACGCCCCATCTCCGGGCCGTTGCCCTATCAGTTAATCACGCGCGCGGATTGTAACGTCTGGAGCCGGCCCGCGAAGCGCCGCGGTGCACAAGAAAGCCTGGCGGCCCGTGGGCCCGGCTATGCCGAACAAACGCGGCCAAGTCACAGTCGCCCGACTGCCCGGTCGCCGGCCGAAACGGGCTCCGTGCGCGGTTGCGGCCGCCAAAATGGCAGTCGGCGGAGTCGGATTGGCCGGCTCGCCAACGCGACACAAACCGGCCGGCTGCGAATAATATCTTGTGCATGACGATCTTACGGCAGCGGGCCGGCCGGCACAGCGCTGCCGGCGCACAGTTTGCCTTGGCAAAGATTGCGCTCCCCGGCTAGTTTTCCCGGGGGGTGCCTGAATAACCGGACAGGGAGGTGCGTACGATGCGTGCAATGAACAACTTCAAGACCGCCATGCTGCTGAGCTTCATGATGGCCCTGTTCATGGCGATCGGGTACTTCATCCTCGGGCCGCGCGGCGTGATGTTCGGCTTCCTGTTCGGCGGGCTGAGCAACATCCTGGCCTTCTTCTACTCGGACAAGCTGGCCCTGACCGCGATGCGCGCCCAGGAAGTGCGGCGGGAAGACCTGCCCTGGCTGCATGACATGGTCGAGCGCCTGGCCGCCCGGGCAGGCCTGCCCAAGCCGCGTGTCTATGTTTGTCCGCAACCGGCGCCGAACGCCTTCGCAACCGGACGCAATCCGCAGCACGCCGCCGTAGCGGTCACGCAAGGCATGCTGCAGAATTTCCCGGCCCACGAGATCGAGGGCGTCCTGGCGCATGAGCTGGCGCACATCAAGCATCGCGATGTCCTGATCAGCACCGTGGCCGCCACACTGGCCGGCATAATCAGCTACGCGGCCTGGATGATGATGTGGTTCGGCGGGCGCGGCCGGGACAATCCGCTCGGCGCGATCGGGGCGCTCGCCATGGTCATTCTGGCGCCGCTGGCCGCCATGCTCATTCAGGCGGCGATCTCGCGGCAGCGCGAGTTCGCGGCCGACTCGTTCGGCGGGGAGCTGTGCGGCGACCCGCGCAAGCTGGCGGCGGCGCTGGAGCGCCTGCACGTCGGCAACCAGCGCATACGTACGGACACGAACCCGGCCTTCCACAACATGTACATCATGGAGCCGCTGTCCGGCGGCGGGCTGGCCGGCCTGTTCAGCACGCACCCGCCGACGGAGAAACGCATTGCCGCCCTGCGCAACCAGGCGCTCGGCGGCTGATTGCCGCGTCGGCGGTGCGGGTCGCGGCTCGGCCGAAATGTCAGAGGGATGCCGTCAGGCGGCGCAGCCAATCCACTACGAAGAGCGCCACGAAGTTCAGGGCGATTGAGTAGCCGATCGCCGCCCGCCACCACGCCGCCGGCACCCGGCGCATGCCCAGGGCAAGCAGGACGATCAGCACGGGCAGGAAGTCCAGCGTGAAGCGCTGGGCGTTGGTCTGGGCGAATCCGTTGTTGTAGTAGAACAGCATGTGCACGGTCGGCAGGAGGATTGCCAGCCAGGCCGACCACAGCAGCGGCCGTGTCCAGCGGGCCAGGACGGCGAAGAACAGGAACGGACTGGCGAACGTCACCGACGTCCCCAGCAGGTCAGCGCCGGCCACAACCAACTGCGGCGGGCCCGTGAACTGGATGTGGAAGCCCTGCAGGAACATGTAGACCAGATTCGCCGGCACGTACGCCGGATGAAACAGCCCGTACTGCTCCACCCGCGCCGCGAGAAACCCCTCCAGCGGCATGTACGAGTAGCCGGTGTCGAACGGCGACCCGAACCGCACGGCATTCAGCCATAGATATATCCCCGCGCAGGCAGCCAGCGGGAGGCCGAACGCCGCGAGCCGCAACAACCGCCGCCCCGGCCGGTCCTCCACCCCATGCTGCCACAGGGCCGCCGCCAGGAACACGGCCGAGTACAGGCACAGTTGGCGTGACAGAAACGCCAGCCCGCAGAACAGGCCCACGAGCAGCCCACGCCGGGCGCCGAGCGCCTCGCGGACCGCCAGCAGCAGGCACGCGACGGCGACAACGTGCGCGAAATGCCAGGTCTCGTAAGTCTGGAACAGCGACGTGGTGTACGCGGTTCCCAGGAAGAACGCCGCCAGAAGCCAGCGTTCCGCGCTGCGCTCCACCTCCAGCCGCCGCAGCGTGCTGCGCAGCACAAAGAAGTTCAGGACGGTCAGCGCCAGGCAGACGACGGTAGTGCGCGTCTGCATGCCGAAGACGGCCACCAGCGGCGTTATCAAGACGGCCGGCAGGGGTGGGAAGACCACATAGTGCCGCCCCTCGCAAGTGGCCACGTCGCCAAAGGACTCGTCAATATCAAGCCGCCCCTGCAGGAACGCCTGGGCCTGGTGGAGGTAGTGCTTGTGAACCCCGGGGGCGGCCCACAGGCGCGGCCACACGCCGACACCCAGCGCCACACCCAACAGCACCAGGATGACCGTCCGTCCGAAACGCCGCACGCCCGCACCTCCGCCGCCGGCCTGAAAGCCGCCGTTGCTGGACGGCCCGGATTGTACCGGAACCGCCGAGCCGGCGAACCGCGCGGCGGTCGCGCGACCGGGCCGGGAGGAGGGTTCATTATGAGAATGGCCACATATTCAAATGGGCGGCCCGCCGCAGGCGCGGTATTCTCCCTTGTGGATGAAGGTGCCGCCGGGGGCCCCGTGCGGCGCCGACACCCCGTCAGTCCTGGAGGAATGTCATGTGCGGAATCGAGTTGCTCGGCGCAGTGTCATTCTTTGACGCCCTGGTCGCCGCATACTGGATCGGCCTGATCGTCGGCGGCGGACTGCTGCTCGTTTCGGCCCTGGGCGGCGGAGCCGAGGATGCCGAGGTTGATTTCGACACGGCCGTCGACGGTGACCTAGACCTGGATGCCGGCGGCGACTTCGACGTGGACGCGGGTACGAACGTCGATACCGACTTCCACGCCGCGGACGCCGCACACGCCGGCGCTTTGGGCCTGTCAAGCTGGTTCTCGGTGCGCTTCGTGGTTTCGACGTTGGCGGTGTTCGGCGCGCTGGGCGTGGTGCTCACGCACCTCACCGAGGCGGGCCCCGGCACTACGCTGGCGATCGCGGTGATCGGCGGCTTGGTTGCCGGCCAGGGCGTTCACCAATTGTTCCGGCTGCTGCGGCGGACGTCGGCGAACAGTGCCCCGCGTCCGGCGGACTACGTCAATCGGCTGGCCCGGGTGACCGTCCCCATCAAGCACCCCGACAAGGGCGAGGTGGCCGCCGTCGTACGCACGGCGCGGCGCAGCCTGCCGGCCGTCGCCGCCGGCCAGACCAGGGACTTCGCGGCTGGGGATGAGGTCGTTATCGTCAACTACCGCGCCGGCGTGGCCCACGTCGTGGCCCGGGCGGAATTCGAGAGCCAATCCGGCTCAGAGGGAGGAGTGCTGTCATGAGTTGCTTGTTAGTTGCCTCTACGGTCGAGGCCGGCATCGTGCTGGGCCTGGGCGGCCTGGTGCTGATCCTGGTGATCGTGGCGATTATCGCCAAGCTCGTGGTCGTCGGGAACCCCAGCGAAATGCTGATTATCAGCGGACGCCGCCAGCGCGACGGGCTCGGCTACCGCACCCTCATTGGCGGCCGCACGCTGGTCATACCGGTCATCGAAAAGGTCGCGCGGCTCAGCCTGCGCAATATGCAGGTGGCCCTCGAGGTGACGGCCCAGTCCGGCGGCGGGACCATGATGCCGGTGGTCGTCAATGGCGTCGCTAACGTCAAGGTCTCGTCGGACCCCAGCGAGCGCGCCAACGCGATTGAGCGTTTCTTGTCGCAGCCCATGCAGGAGCTGCAACGCGTGGCGCGTGAAACGCTCGAAGGCGGCTTGCGCGCCGTGATCGGCAAGATGACGCCCGAGGAGATTGTCGAGGACCGCGACAAGTTTGTCGCCACGGTCATGAAGGAGGTCTCGGACGATTTCCGCAAGCTCGGGCTGCTGATCGACAGCGTCAATATTCAGAACGTACACGACAACGAGGAGTACCTGGTATCCATCGCCCGCAAGGCGCGCGCGGAAGTGCTCTCCGCCGCGCGGAAGGCCGAGGCCGAGCGGGCCGCCGAAGCGCTCATCAAGGAGGCCGAAGCCAACGCCGATGCCCGCAAGGCCAAGGCCGATCGAGACTCCGAAGCCAAGCTGACGGAGGCCACCGCCCATCAGCGTGCCGAGCAGGCCCGCTTGACGGCCGAGAAAGCCATTGCCGAAGCGGAGAACGAGCTGCGCATCCGCAAGGCAGAACTGGCCCGGGAGGCCGCCTTGATCGAAGCCCAGCAGCAGGAGGCCGAGGCCAAGGCCGAGCAGGCCCGCCTGGCCGCCACGGAAGTCGCCAAGGCCTCGGCGGACCGCGACGTCGCCAAAGCCAAGGCGGAGGGCGACGCGGCCCGGACCCTCGAAGAGGGCAAGGCCCGCGCGGCCGCGATCGAGCAGATCGGCCAAGCCATTCAGCGCCATCCGGAAGCATTGCAGGTGATGCTGGTTGAGATGATGCCGACCATCGTGCAGGAGTTGGCGGCTACCGTGCAGAACGTCGATCTCGGCAGCGTCACGGTCATCGACGGCGGCAACGGGCAGGCCATGGCCGGCGCCGCCCTGGGTCGCGCTAGGATGCTGTCCGAATCACTCGCGACACTGGAATCGGTGTTGGGCGTGGATCTGCGCCAAGTCTCGCAGCGCATCGCGCAGAACATGAGCGGTCGCGGACCGGAGAGTTCGCCGAAGTAAGCACCGCCGCCAGGACTCCGGCTGCCTTGATTACGGCCCGGGGTGCCGCCGGAATGCGTACGTAGGCCGCCCCGGACGCATCAGTGCCTCTTGCCGCAGCACTGCTTGTACTTCTTGCCCGAGCCGCACGGGCAGGGGTCGTTGCGGCCGACCTTGGGCGTTTCCCGGCGAATCGTCTGCTGCTGACCTGCCTCGCCCTGCTTGCGCATGGCGGCTTCCTGGTCGGCCGCTGAGAAGCCCGCCCCGGTCGCGTCGGCGTGCTGCGTCTGCACGTTTGAATACGCTATGCCTCGCCCGGCCGCCTCCGGCTCGATCGCCACCTGGACCTTGAAGATCACGTCGGTGACGCGTTCGCGCATGTTGGCCAGCATCTCGTTGAACATCCGCGTGCCTTCACGCTTGTACTCGATCTTCGGGTCGCGCTCGGCATACCCGCGCAGCCCGATGCCGGATCGCAGCAGGTCCATCGCGTACATGTGGTCTTTCCAGGCCGCGTCCAGCGTGCTCAGCAGCACGTGCCGTTCAAGCTGCGTCAGCTCGTACCGCAGCATCTGGTAGGCACAGGTCTGGAGTTGGGCCCGCACGTCGCCCGCCAGATCGAGCGGATGGCCGTCCATCACCGCCCCGAAACGCTCGCGCGCCCACGCCGTCAGCGCCTCGCCCTGGTGCTGGGCAATGGCCGCGTCAATCTCGCCATCGAGCCGCCCGCTTCGCAGGTAGTCCTCGTTGAGAGCGCGCAGCTCCTGGAAAACCTGCCCCGGGTTCTTGCCGGCGAAATGCTCGTACGTCCAGCTCAGCCCGTACTTGCGGTTGCCCCACGCCGCCAGCCGGGCATAGAACTCGTTCACATTGGTCCCGGCCGACCGTAGCGCATAGTCGATCACCGCGCTAACCGGGAACTCTGCCTCGCGCTCCCGATACGCCGCGCGCATCTTCTCGCCGAACAGCGCGATGGCGTCCTCGCGGTTGGCCGTCGCGATGTCTTCCAGCGGCACTTCCAGCCCGAACTTATCCCGGGCCCAACGCACCAGCCGCCCCTTGGCGTACCGCGGGTCAACATACTGAGCCAGCGCCCCAAGATCGGCCCCCTCGATCTTTTGCTGCGCGGCATCGCTAAGCTGCTCAAGCAGTTCGGCCGGGTTGCTGCGGCGTATCTGGTTCTGCGTCAGGTTCAGGCCGTACTGGGCCGCCCAACCAGCCAGCCCGCGCGCATCCCACTCCTCCGGCGGCACGTCGTCGGAAACATCGTATTCGCCGAAGGTGCGCTGGATCGTGCCACGCACCTCGTAGGACGCCAGGTCGCGCACCTGACTGGTGAGCGTCCCGAGGTCCGACGTGTCCAGCTTGTCCGGCTCGATCGGGGCGCCAAGCTGCTGGGCGACCCACTCGGCCACGCACTGGGCCGGGTATTTCGCGTCATAGTAGCGCTCGACGGCGTCCCGCACCGTCTCGTCGATCATGTCCCAGATCAGCTCGCTGAGCCCGCGCCCCTCCAGCACCTGCTGACGCAGGGCGTAGAAGGTCTTACGCTGATGATCCATGACCTCGTCGTATTCGAGCAGGTTCTTGCGGATGCCGAAGTTCCGCTCCTCGACCTTCTTCTGGGCGCGCTCGATACCCTTGGAGATCCGGCGATCCTCAATCGCCATGCCCTCCTCAAAGCCGAGCATGTTTAGCATCTTGAGCATCCAGTCGCCCATGAACAGCTTGAGCAGGTCGTCTTCCAGCGACAGGAAGAACCGTGAGCTGCCCGGGTCGCCCTGGCGACCGCAACGACCCCGTAACTGGTTGTCGATCCGGCGCGCCTCGTGCCGCTCCGTGCCCACCACGTGCAGACCGCCAATCGCCGCGACGCCCGGCCCGAGCACGATGTCCGTGCCGCGCCCCGCCATGTTCGTGGCGATGGTGACGTTACCGACCATCTGCTTCTGCTTGCCACGCGTGCTCTCGTGCTGAAAGCCGGCTTTGGCGACAATCTCCGCCTCGCGGGCGTGCTGCCGGGCGTTGAGGACCTCATGCTCGATGCCGTAGCGGCGCGTCAGCAGCGTGCTCAGCTCCTCCGACGCCTCGACGCTGGTCGTGCCCACCAGCACGGGCCGGCCCGAAACGTTCACGCCCATGAGATCCAGGTAGCCGCGCTCCAGGGCCGCCTCGTCACCGTCGCCGTTGCCGAAAGCACCGACGGCCGCGTCAATGGTGCGGATCTGTTCGCCCACCGAGTCGCCCCGCTCCGGCCCGCTGGTGGCCAGGATCGTCTGCCGCGCCAGCTTCAGCGTGTCCAGCAGCGACCAGGGATCCGCCGGGTAGCCCTTCTGGCTGCAACTGCGAATCTCCTCGACCAGCGCATCGCGCTTGCTCACGCGCGTCTTGTAGATCTTGTCGTTGCCGTCCAGGCGGCGGATAGGCTGGTTGGTGGGAATGGCGATGACCTCGAGCTTGTAGATCTTCATGAACTCTTCGGCTTCCGTCATCGCGGTGCCGGTCATGCCGGCGAGCTGGCGGTACATCTTGAACAGGTTCTGGAGCGTGATGGTCGCCAGCGTCTGGGATTCCTGCTTGATCGTGACGCGTTCCTTGGCCTCGACCGCCTGGTGCAGCCCGTCCGACCACTGCCGCCCGTGCATCATGCGGCCGGTGAACTCGTCCACGATGATGATCTGCCCGTCCTGAACGACGTACTCCTTGTCCTTCTGGTAGCACTGGTGCGCCTTGAGCGCGTTGTCGATGTAGTGCGGCCAGTTCATGTTCTGGCTGTCGTAGAACGTGCCGATGCCCAGTTCGGCCTGGGCAGCCTTCGCACCGTGCTCGGTCATATGGGCCGACTTGTGGTCGAGCTCGACCACGAAGTACTGCACGTGTCTGATCGCTTCGGCCTCGTCCGAGTTCAGCCAGAACGGGTCCTGCCGAAATTTCTTGATGCCGTCGTAGAAATACGCCTTGCGCTTGGGGTCGCCGCTGATCTCCGGCGGCGGGTTCTGCTCCACCTCGTCGATGTGGGCGGCCGTGGCGCGGTTGGCGTGCTGCTGCTTGTTGATGAGCATCCGGGCGACGTTGTCCGCCACGCGGTAGTTGTTGACATCGTCGTGGGCCGGACCGGAAATGATCAACGGGGTGCGCGCCTCGTCTATCAGCACCGAGTCCACCTCGTCCACGACGACGTAGTCCTGCGGCCCCTGCACCTGGTCGCTGGCCCGGTGCTTCATGTTGTCGCGCAGATAGTCGAAGCCGAATTCGCTGTTCGTGCCGTACGTGATATCGCACCCGTAGGCCTGGCGGCGCTCCTCCGCGCCGGGCCCGTAGGTCTCCATCTCCGCCGTGATGTAGCCGACTGTGACGCCCAGCAACTCGAAGATCGGTCGGCAGAACTCCGCGTCGCGCTTCACCAGGTAGTCATTGACGGTGACCATGTGGACCTTCAGGCCCTGGAGCACCTTCATGTAGTTCGCCATGTAGCAGACGATCGTCTTGCCCTCGCCGGTGCGCATCTCGGCGACGTTGCAGTCCTCGAGCACCTTGCCGCCGATGAGCTGACACTCGAACTGGCGGTGGGCCCGCGCCCGCCGCGAGGCCTCGCGCACGCAGGCGTAGGCCTCCGCGCGCACGAACTCCAGCGCCGCCCCGCCCGCCAACCGCGCGCGCAGCTCCGCCGTCCGGCCACGCAACTCCTCGTCGCTCAAGCCCCGTAACCGCTCCTCATGCGGATCAACCGCGCTGCGCACCCATTGCCGCAGCGCAATCACAATGCGGTCGTTGCGTGAGGGCATGAACTTGAGCAGGATCCAAACGCTGTAGCCCAGCCAGACTACCACCACCAGCGAAACAACCAGCGCCACCCATTCCCGCCGCAGTATTGCCAGGCCGGTGCCCGCCGGCCCCAGCACCAGCAGCACAATCGAGAACAGGAGCAGGACGGTGAGCCCAAGGGCACCCAGCACGCGCCAGCGCCCACCGCGCAGACGATGCCAGAAGACCGCCATCGGATTGACGGCGTCGCGCAGTATGTCCGTATCGCCAATGTTAAGAAGCCAGTTCATCGGCGCTCGTGCTCCTGGCGCGCCCCGCGCGCCCGGGGATGCGGCTTACCCTTTGGCCCGCTCGAGATACTCGCCCGTGCGAGTGTCCACGCGCAGGAGCTCACCGGTCTCTATGAACGGCGGAACCCTGATACGCAGTCCGGTCTCGAGCGTGGCCTCCTTGCTCTGGTTGGTGGCCGTGGCGCCCTTAACAATTGGCGGCGTGTCAATCACCTTCAACTCGACCGTGTTGGGCAGTTCGGCCGTCACCACGTGCCCGTCCACCAAGCCGCACAGCACGACCTCATTGCCCTTCAGGTAGCGGTCGGCATCGCCCATCACATCCGCGGAAACGTGGATCTGGTCGAACGTGGCTTGGTCCATTAGCACGAAATCGTCACCATCCCGATAGAGGTACTCAAACGGCTTGGTATCCAGGAAGGGCGTCTCGATCCGGTCGTCAACCGAGAAACGCACGTCAATGAGCGCGCCGGACTTCACCGACTTGAGCTTCGTCTGGATGTAGCTGCGCTTGTTGCCCTTGGCTACGTGCTGGGCCGTGTGCACGGTCCAGAGTTCATCGTTGTAGGAAACCAGTTTCCCTTTGCGAAGATCGTTGGCTTTGATCATCGACGCCGACTCCTGTGCGCTGCTCTCCCCGCGTCGCCGATCCTGCCGTCGGCTATCGATCGGCCGCGGAACCTGGTGCCTGCAACCTGCGAACCCTTGGAAACGGGCCCTATGCCGCCAGCCCGGGCGCCGAGCGGGTCCACTCGGCACCGGCCCCCGGCAGGTTGCGACGCCGGCTCCGTAGAGCCGACGCGGGCGTCCGGGGACGGCGGCTAACCCCTTTACAAACCGTGCAATATAGCACTCCTGTACGCTGTTGGCTAATGGGCCAACCCGACCGGCGCCGGAATCCGCGCACTCGCTGGCAGCACCTGGCCGGCCGGCCGCAACTGAGCGACCAAGGCGTCATCGAGCGTCCGGTAAAGATCACAGAATCTGCCCCTCACCGCCCTATTTGCCCATTCGCCACCTTAAGGCCATGCCGCATCAGGACTTATAAAATCAAGCAGTTTCCAGGCCTGACAGTGGAAATCCCGCCGGGAGCCGGCCTAGCATTGGGTGTTCTCGAGACGCTCTGTCCAGGTCTCGTGAGGGATGACGAAGCGGACCTTCCCAAAAGCATGGGAGCCTGTCGGGAAGGTAGTCAGCGGGTGACGCCTTTTCTCCCAAAAGGGAGCCGGGAGCGGAGGCACTGAGCACACGGTATGCGTCCGGCCTTTCACGGGAGCCGAATCGCCGGAGAGTTCGCTACCAACCCTCGCGTACGCGAGAACCATTGACAGCGCCGGGAACGCTCAGGAGGGAGGATCGGCCGATCGGCGGTCCTTCCGTCCCTTTTGCAGTGTGCATCGCTAGGCTCCCCTTCGAACGATGAGTGATGCACCCTATTGGGCCGGTGGCTGGGCCGGTGTCCGCGGACATGGCCCTCCACCGGCTTCTTTTCTGCGCCCCCAAATGGGTCCATTCCGTTCAGACGCCAAAACATTGGGCACCCCGCCGCCACGCCCTTCGCGACGAGATGCCCTGATTTTCGATCACCGTCTCAAACCCGGTCGGCCGTCGCATAGGCCGCCCGGCCCGAACGAGTTGACCCGAACCGCTCAGGGTCGGAAGGCATGCTGCGGCCGCCGCACGCGTTGCTGCCTGGGCGGCTCCTTCGACACGGTCTCGGGACGCTTCGACTCCGTTGCCAGGACCTTGGCAAAGTTGGGGTGCTCTTTGAGCCGCGCAAAATCGGCGCATTCCAGGGCGGCCTGCCGGGCATACTGCAGTCGACTGGGTGGGGTCTGCTCAAACGACTTGGTCAGGGACTTCAGCGCCGCCTGGTTCTGGCCCACGCCGGCCTGAAGCCGCGCCAGATCATAGTAGAACTGGAACCCGCCCTGCGACGTGACCTTGAGGTTCTTCAGCAGCGCTTCCGCATGGTCGGTGTGGCCTTCGCGCGCCAAGGCAATGCCCATCAGCAACCGTAACTGCGTGTCGACCTTCTGCTGGGTAACCATGCGCAGCCCTTCCGCGGCATCGGAATTCAACCCGAAGTGCAGCCGCGTCCGCGCCAACAGCGCCGCTGTCTCCGCCGAGCCCTCGCGGCTGTGAATCTCTAGCGCCAGCGTCAGCGCCTGCATGCGCGCATCCTGCGGACAGTGGCGGCAGTAGTACCCGTGCAATTCCTTGGCGTAGTTCAGCCACTGGGCCGACGACTGCGCTTTCGCGAGCTGCTTGCGCAAGTACACCATCTGCCGCGCATGGCTGGACTGCTCGCGGTATTGCGCGTTGTTCGGATCGAAGCGCACCGCCGCGTAAAGCGTCTGGTAAGCATCGTCAATGTTGCCAGTCCTGAGCAACTCGCAGCCGCGCGCGTAGAGCGCGGCCGGATCCACTCTTGGTGCGGTCCCGGCTGTCGCAGCACAGACGGCCACACACGTTACGGCCAGGCCCGCCAGCACACGTCGAAGCGCCATTGCTATCTCCTCAGAATGAAGCCGGTACACACGTGCAACCACCCGTCGGGTGGACCCGACATGCTCCCCATCGGATGCTGGCGCTGCGGGACCTTAGTCAACCGTCGGCCCGCCCCTGCTCCCGCAATCATGAACGCAAACCACTGGGCCGATCGGGCCCGCCTCCGATTGGCAAACTCCACGCGCATCGGCAGCGGCTCAGCCGGTGTAGTGCGCTAGCAGAACAGTAATGTCCTCGGGCTGCACTCCCCCTTCAGTAAAGGCCTTAAGGTCCGATAACATTTCCTTCAGCATCGTGCTCGCCAACTGCCCGAAGCCGTCGCAGAGTATCTCCACGAACCGCTCTTCCCCGAAGGCGTCACCCGCGCGGTTCCGCGCCGTTACGACGCCCGGCGTGTACACGGCCAGCGTCTCACCCGGCTCAAGCTGCTCCGGCAACACCGCATAGACCGACGACTGTGACAGCCCGAGCTGCGGCGCCGGCTCGTCCGGCCCGAGTCGCCGGGCTTCCCCACGGTTATTGATGATGAACGCCCCAGTCTGGCCCGCCAAACCGTACTGCATCTGCCCGCTTGCCGGATCGATCTGCGCCACGAAGCAATCCAGCGGATGGTCTTTCTCTCCGTCGTACAGCAGCCAGTTCAGCGAGCGCAGGAACACGCTGGGCCCGTGTTGGTGCATGCCGGCGATGCGAAACGCCGCCTGCGCCTGGGCCATAAGCATGCTCGGCATTGCCCCGGTCGCCGTCGTGTGCGCGACCATGAATGCCGCGATCCCGTTCCGGAGCTTCACCACATCATAGACGTCACCCGTCTTCTCGAGCCCCGTTTCACGGAACGCGCCGAACTGCAACTCCGGCCACTGGGGCAGCTTGCGCGGCGTGACCCGGGCCTGGATCTCGTGCGAGACCGCCACCTGCCCCTCCACGAGCGCCACGCGGCCGGCCGCCACATGCTTCAGGATCGCCGCCAGTTGAGCCGCAACCACGTTTGAGAACAGGGTGAAGAACTCCATGTCCTCAGCGTTGAACCGCCGGCCCGTCTCGCCCGTGTCGATGTAGATCATGCCGATGGCACCATCGGCGGCCCGCAGCGGACCCGCCAGGGCCGAAACCCGTTCCTGACGGCTGAATACCGGCACCAGCAGATACTGGATCCGATCGAGCACGCGCGGCTTGAGTATCTCCGCAAAGTCAGGCAGGTCAGTGGTCTGGCCCGACAGCAGGCGGCCCTCCACATAGTCCAGCGACCCGTAGGTATAGCGCCGCACACCAATCCACGCACGTGGGGCCGCAAACGTCTGGAGCAGCGCCTGCAGAGCTGCGTCCATCAGCTCCGGTATGAGCGTACATTGTCCGAGCATGACGTTGAGCTCGCCCAGCCGCACGATCTGGTCCGGCTGCACCGTGATCGGATCGTTGATCTTCTTGATGATGGTGCCGGTTGGCAGACGCGACGCGGCGAAGCGCTCTAGCTGCGCCTTGGAGGTTCCCAGGCCGGCATGCGCCGCCACCTGCTCGACATGCTCGGGATAGACACGGATCGTGTAGTCACACAGGCGTATCTCGTCACCCGTCGAGAGCCTGGCCTTGTCGCGCAACGCAGTGGCGTTGATGTGAACTTCACACTCGGTGGCCAACTGCTCAATCGCCCAGCCGTCGCGCTCGGGATACAACACGAGCTGCCGTTCCGCGATGCGGGGGTCGGCCAACTGCACACGATTGTCGGTGTGCGTGCCGACGTAGACGGCCTCCGTGCCAAAGACGAAGTCCGCAACCTTGGCTTCGTGTTGCAGAACGACCAGACGCATGGTTGTTACCGGACGAGGCCGGCTCCCGGGACGGCCGGCGTAGCGCGGGTGTGCGAAGCCGCTCGGACCGCCGCGGCCGCCGTGACATTCAGGACTGTCACCGAGCCAACCCTCAACCGGGTGGCATCCTATACGCCGAAGCCTCTGCCGGCCAGTAACCATGGCGCGCTGGACAATCGTCCCCAGACCAGACCGGCCGGCCTTCGGGGCGCATCGCGCTAGCCGGCGGCGGCCCCGATCGCATTCTTGACCTTGGCCGCCAACTGGTCCGGCGAGAAGGGCTTGATAAGGTAGTCATTGGCGCCGGTCTTGATGGCCTCGATCACGCGAGATTTCTCCGCCTCGGTGGTGACCATGATAACGGGCGTCGTGTTGCCGGCCTGCCGCAGCGCACGCAGCGTGTCGATACCGCTCATCTTGGGCATGTTCCAATCCAGCAGGATCAGCCCGAAATCACCACCGCGGTTGACCGCCTCCAGGGCCTCGACGCCGTCCCCGGCCTCGGTCGTCTCGTTGATACCCACCATTCCGAGCGCTTTGATGACGATTCGCCGAATGGTCATCGAGTCGTCGACCACCAGTGCTTTCATTAGCTGCACCTCAATGCGTCAATTCGGGCAGTAGGTGACTTCCATGCTGAAATCCCCGGCGTCCGAGCTGAACGGTACTTCCAGCCAGACGGACTTGCTCGGGTACTTCACGCGATAGCCCGAACCCTCCACGACGGTGGGCAGACCGAGCTCCAACGGCGGGTCGGCGTTGAACTTGGCCTTGGCCGATCCGGCTACCATGTTGACCAGTTCCGAAATGGCGTCGATTACCTCGTCGTTGACCTGCGTGATCTCGCTGCCCAGCATCCGACCCGACAACCGCAACGCCGTCTCGGGCGGGAAGCAGAGCGCCACGCAGCCGCTCATCCGGCCGCTGATGCCGATCAACGACGTCAGCCGCTCGCCACGCCGCTCCTGGCTGCTGATCTTCACCGCGTTCCGCTTGGGGTGCACGTGAAGCATGGTCTGGAAGACGGCATCAACCGCTTCAACGAACGGGTTAACGTACGATACATCCACAGGTTCAGCCTCCGCGACCCTGCCCCTCACAGGTCGCTCAGATCACTCATGCGCAGACCCGCTCCGGCCACCACGCACTCCGCTGCCGAGCGCGCCCGGCGGCCGCGAATACAGTCCGGACTCTTCATCGACCGGACCTTCAGCCGCGTTGACTAGCGCGACCGCCGAGTCGCTCAACGCGTGCCCGGTACTCAACATCAGGCGCCAACCGTGTTTTTCCCGCCCACTGGGCCGCTCGCCTGGCGCGCTCCCGGACCAGCAGTCCCATAACGCAACCTGCCGACACCACGCTCAATCACGTCTGAGCCTCGGCGCAAACCCCCTTGCCGATCACCCGCGCTATGGCATGTGGTATTCGCGGCAGCGGCACCACTTGGTCCACGTGCCCGGTCTGCACCGCGGCCTTGGGCATGCCGTAGACCAGCGAGGTCTCTTCGTCCTGCGCGATCGTCGGACATCCGGCCGTCTTGAGCCGCACGATCCCGTCGGCTCCGTCGTGTCCCATGCCGGTCATGATCACACCCACGCAACGCGGCGCGCACGCCCGCGCCGCCGACGAGAACATGAAATCCGCCGACGGCCGATGCCCCGAAACCAGCGGCCCGCTATCCAGCGCCACCCGCCAGTTCAGGCCGGTACGCCGCAGCCCCAGGTGGCGATCGCCCGGCGCGACCAGGATGAGGCCCGGTTCCGCTACATCACCGTCGGCGGCCTCCTTGACACGCATGGCGCATTCCTTGTCAAGGCGACTGGCAAACGTGGCCGTGAACTGCGCCGGCATGTGCTGGGTCACGACAATCGGCACGAAGTCGCTCGGAAAGGCCGGCAGCATCTCCATCAGCGTCTGCGGACCGCCGCAACTGATCCCGATCGCTACGATCCAGCCCCGGGCCTGGTTCGGCGGCAGCGTGGGCGCCGCGGTGCGCGTCCGTCCGCTGACGATGGGCTTGCTGCGACCCTTGGCCGCTGCCGCCGCCAGCACCTTATCCTGCACGGCCTGACGAAAGTCCGGTACCCCGGCAATGCCGGAGCGTTCCGGCTTCGGCACGTAATCAAAAGCCCCCAGCCGCAGAGCATCGAACGTGACGCGCGCCCCCGCCTGCGTCAGCGTGGAGATCATGACGAAACTGACGGGCACCTTCCCGCTGACGCGCTGCAGCACACCCAGCCCGTTAAGCCGCGGCATCTCAACGTCCAGCGTGACGACGTCCGGACGCAGACTGGCGATCTTGGCCAGAGCGTCAAGGCCGTCCGTCGCCAGCCCCACGACCTCGATACCCGGGTGCTGTGAAAGCGCGCTGCGCAAGATCGCGCGCACCATCGCGCTGTCATCAACCACGAGGACCCGGACCTTCCGAGCTTGTCCGGTGCGTGACGTGCCTGCCATGACGTTCCGGACTCCTTTCACCCCACGTGCCGCCGTACACCCAGCGCTCCAGAGCCGGGCCGCAACGCCAGCCCACACCGGCCCGCTAGCCAGCGTTATGTGTTGTATCGACGCGGCGGCCTGCCCGCTTTCGGGCGGGCAGACCAAGGGCATGGCGCAACCTAGTGTCAGATAATGAGCAGGGCGCCCGGTTCAGGCCGTCACGAACCGCATGCAACCTGAAATAGCGGCGTTTGACATGGCCGGCGGGACCTGTAAAATACGCAGACTCAAGATTCACGCTGACAAGCGTGAGCAAGCGATTGGGGCCGTAGCTCAATTGGTCTAGAGCGCCGGCCTGTCACGCCGGAGGTTGCGGGTTCGAGTCCCGTCGGCCTCGCTTTCCCCAATCGATCCCCCCGCTTCCGCCGGCCGCTAGCCCGGCTGCGCGCGCACGACGCCTGCCTCGCCCGGGCCGGGTCTACCAGTCCTGTGGCACCCCGCCGGCCGTCGTTCGGCGACGCACCGGCTCCTGTGCCAGCGTCACCCGGCTAGCCAGCACGCGCTGGCGGAACACCAACCCGATCAGCACGCAGACCGTGTAAAGCGACAGGTGCGTGACCGAACGGACCAGCATCGTCCACGCCCCGCCACTTACTAGATTCTCTGCGCCTGGAATCAGCACAAAAGCCGCCGCAGCCGTAAAGACCAGCACCAGCACCTGCGCAGGTACTTGCAGCCAGAACAGGCGCATTTGGGTGACAAGTACCCCAAAGATGCTCGTCACCTGCGACAACGCCGCCCCCATGGCAATAAGCGTGAACTCGCGGTCGAACCGGGCATAGTCGGCCCGATACAGAAGTTCCAGCAACCACCGGCCATAGCTCGCCGCGACCACGAGCGTCGCAGCGCCCACCAGCACCGCCAGGCCCAGCAGCTTCGCCGCCAGCAGTAGAAAGGCGCGCAAGTCAACTTGATAGGAGTACGCCAGGCGGTTGGCGGCGGCCGTGGCCGCTTGCAGCACGAGCAGGTTACCCACCAGTGTCAGCGTGGCCAGCGCGCCGAAGTACCCCAGGGCCGCCTTGCCATTAGCCTGCTGTCCCACAACCAACTCGGGGATGCTGTTGCACAGGTGCACCACCAGCAGGACGATCCCCAGCGGGAACGTCTGCTGCGCCAGGCGCCGCACCGCCGGCCAGGTCCACGTAGGGTCAAGGTCAGTGCCGGCCGCGATCAGCCTGTGGTCGAAAAGCAGAAGCACCGCCACCGAGGCAACCACGTACGCGCCGATTGCCAGCGCCGCGCCGTCGGCGATGCGCTGCGGCGGAATCAGGCCCCGCGCGCTCAGGTAGGCATACAGCGGCACGCACAACCCGAAGGCCGCGATCATCGCGATGCCCCGCAGCGTCACCGACGTGGCCATCCAGTCCAACCGCTCGCGCTTCTGGAACAGCCCCCAACCGATTTCCGCCAGCGACAGCACGACGCGGCTGGCGCACATGCCCGCCAGGATCACGGTGTAGGCGAGGTTGCGCTCCACTGCCGCCTGCCATAACGCCACCGCCGCCAGCAGCACCCCCGCCACCAGCATCGCAAACGAGCGCAACTTGCGGTATGTACCGAAGGTGAACTCGCCGGCGGCGTCGGCCACCAGCGCACCGCGAAGTTCCAGCGAGAAGAAAGTGATGATCGGCGTCGCAATCGCCAGACTCAGCCGAACCTGCCCCAGCACATCCGACGGGGCGTACTTCGCCAGCAGCACGATGACGCCGAACTGGGCCGCGTGAAAGACCCCCATGCCGCTGACCGCGAAGAAGATGTTGCTGCGCAGCGAGCGCGCCCCAGGTGACGTCAGTGCGGGCGAGCGAGTGCCATTCGGAGGTGCTGCATTGGTCACGGGTGGCCCTAACGGCAGCCGCAGGTAGCAAGGCGGCCACGCGGCAGTCCAACCTGCCACGTCGCCGCCTCACTCAATCTCGGATGGGCGCCGCCTCGGCGGACGGTCGTCACGAACGGCCGCGCGCTAAGGCAGCCGGACCGCGTCGAGATCGATCTTGACCTTAGTCTCCTCGACGCTCGGGAACACCTCCAGCACTAGCTGCGTGTTCTCGTCCAGCGTGGCGCCCTGGGCCAGGTAGCCGGCCACGGGATCACCGCTCATCGTGTTCATCGGACGTTCGCGGTGCCGCACGGGCTTCATCCAGCCGTCGAGCAGCTTGATGCCGGCGATCTGCTGGTCGCCCCGCAGGTACTGCAGCGCAATCATCTGATCCGCGGGCGGCGGGTTGCCCGGCAACTCGGCGACCGGTACGACCTTGACCTCGATGCCAAGCTCCTTCAGCCGCGGGTTCTCAATAGTCTGACCAGCGTACTGCAGCGGGTTGTCAATCGTAACTTCCTCGCGGTCCGCCGCCTTGACGACACGCACTGAGCCAACCAGCCGGACTGTCTTGCTACCGCGCGCCGGCGAGTTGAACCGCGTCCCGACCAGCAGGCCCTGCTCACGGAGGCGCTCCGGCGCGACGTTCACCGGCCGTGTCTGTGTCTTCTGCTCTTCCGTGTAGCTTTCCGGGTCGATCAGGGTCTTGCCGGTATCGTCAACCACCTCGGTGAAGATCACTTCTCCGGCCCGCACGATCTTCTTGATGTCCTCGCCCGATATCCGTAGCTGCATGCGCATCTCGGATTCACGCGTCCCGGCCCGGGCGTGCTCGAACCAGTAGCGGGCGTCGAAGATCGCCACCACCGCCACCGCCAGCGGCCCTTCATCGTATACGGGCGCGTCTTCTGCGGGCTGTTGCGGCTCGGTCGGCACCGTGGCCACTTGGGGCGCCGGCTGCAGCAATAAGACAAGAGAACACAGCGACCATATCATGTTCAGTACCTTTCCTGCTCGAACCAGTCCTCGTTACCCCGGTACGCCCGGCGCACCGTACCTCACCGGCGGCCATCCGCTAGCGCGCCAATACGCGCTCCATCAGCATGTGCATATACTCGCGTCCTTGCCGCATCGCGTCAACTTCCGGCCGGCCGCTGTCCCGCCGGATCGCCAGCGTGCGGTCATGCTCATGCCCGGCCAGAACAGCAAGCAACCGCCGAAAGTCGATCTCCCCCCGGCCGAAGGGCACTTCCTCGATCTGTTGCCCCACGCGCCGCGCATCGCGCAGCACCACTCCACCCGCGATGTCCGCACTGGCTTCCAGCGACACTGGCCCATCCACCAGTTGCAGCGTGTCAAACCCCAAACGCACGTCCGGGCAGCCCAGCGCCCGAATCGCCGCCGCGGTAGCCGCCATCGGCTCCCCCCCTCCATATATCGTGACCTCGGCGCCAAACCGGTCGGCCTGGTTCGCCACTACCGACAGCAGCTCGCCCGCCAGACCCCGCGTACGCTCCTCAGCGAAGCCCCCTAGTGTCACCCCGACGCGGCGCACCTCCAGATCCGCCGCGAACTCCAGACTGCTCGTGCAGCGCTCCAGCCGCGCGTCTACATGCTCGGCCTCCGCCAGGCCGCGGTCGGGCCAGGCCAGCACCACTTCACCCAGCACCAGGCCCAGGTCGCGCAGATACCGCGCCAAGTGGCGGCGCGCGCTGCCGGAGAACCCGCGCGGATCCCAGTCCGGACCAGCCGCGTTCGCGCTCACGGCGCGGAAACCATCACGCCGGGCCAGCCGCAACGTGGCCTGCAACCCGGCCCGGTACGAGTCGAGCCAGGCCGCCAGGCGCGCTCCAGCCATACTCAGTCGCTCAGCAGCTTCTCGGTGATTTCCAGTAGCCGCTCCATGCGGAACGGCTTGTTCAGGTAGCCGTCAACCCCCAGGGCCTCAGCATATTGCCGGTGGCGACGTCCCTCGTTGCCGGTGATCATGACCACGTATGGCCGGCTGCCGCGCGGCCGCCCCTTGCGCAGCTTCTCCAGTACCAGGAACCCGCTCTTCTGGGGCAGCATTATGTCCAGAATCACCAGGTCGGGATCCCGCTCCTCAACCATTCTGCCCGCCGTGATGCCGTCCGACGCCGACTCGATGGTGACCCCCGTGTCATCCAGCCCGGCCGTGATCAGCGCCACGATGTCGGGATCATCATCAACTATCAGGATTGTCTTTCCTTCCAGGCTCTTGGCCACGACCGCCTCCTTGGTTAAGCAAGTCGAGTAAATAGTGTAGTATGATCGCGGCGCGCGGGCAACGGAGCCGGCCCGCCGTCAGTCCAGGATTCGGCTGCCGCTTTTCTCGCACCCGGGCGACCGGCCCCACGGGAGTGCCAAGACATGCACGAAATGCGCCAGAATCTGCTCGTCGGCTTGTTTGTCCTGGTCGGACTCGGTGTGCTCGGCGTTCTGGTCGTCTTGTTCGGCCGCGGGCCGACCCAAATGCTGGGTGGACCGGGCTACCCGCTGCACATCGTATTCGACACTGCCGGTGGAGTCCGCGAAGGCAACCCGGTCACATTGGCCGGGATCCGCGTGGGCCGCATCGACAGTATCAGCTTTGTCAGCACCGAGCGATTTGACCAGGGCGTACGGGTGACGGCGATAATACGCGACGAATACCGTGGCAAAATCCCCCAAGGCAGCACCGCCGTCACGACCGAGCCCGGCCTGGGCCTGGGCCGTCCGCCCATCGAGATCGTGCCCGGCGATCCGCGCTTGGGCCACTTGCAGCCCGATGCGGAGATCCGCGGCACCATGCGCCGGGCCGTCGACGCAATCGTGCCTGAAGACATCCGCTTCACCTTCGACCGCACCGCCGCCCAGGTCGGCGAGGCCGCCGCCGCCCTCCGGCCTGTGCTGGACGACCTCCACGAAATCCTCGTCAAACGCACACCCGCCGACGTCGACCGGCCCGACGGGCCCCCGGGGAACCTCGCCAGCGCCGCCGTACGCATCGATAGCGCGCTGGGCCATTTTAACGAAGTGCTCGGCGATCCGCAGGTGAAGAGCCACCTCAGGGAGGCCGTCGCTAACTTCCACGCCGTCAGCGAGGATGCCCGGCAAATGACCGCCGATCTGCAAACCGGCGTTGAAGAGGCCAAGGAGGTCGTCAACAGCGCCCGGCTGCTCATGGAGTCCACCCAGAACGCTGTCGAGCGCATCGACGCCGAAGTGGTGAGCGTGTCCCGCAGCGCGCGCAACGTCCTCGAACAGGCCGGCGACGGGCTCGGGCTGCTGAACGAGACCCTGGGCCGGATCGCACGGGGCGAGGGCTCACTTGGTCGGCTATCCCAAGACCCGAAGCTCTACGAGGCACTCCTCCTGACGGTGGAACGTCTCGCCGTCACCGTGGAGGAGGTTCGCCTGCTGGTCAAAGAGTGGCAGAAGGGTCGGATCCGCGTGGCGTTGTGAGCCGCCGCGCAGCCCGGTCTGCCGCCGGCCCGCGCGTGTGTTTGCGCAACCTGGGGCCAAAAGTCCGCAGCGGGCTTCACCCGCCAGCCCACGGAACCGGTCTACCCCGCTGCTGCCAGTTCTTCGAACACGGCCTGAAGCCCCTGAATGGCAATATTATAGGAACAATAACACCGGAACGCAGATTGCCCCGCTGCCCGCTGGCAGTCGAGGTGCGCTTCAACTGTCTTCGACCCGGGCGGCCGCTACGTTACTCTGGTCGCCGGACTGATATGCAGCGCGGCCCATCATGGTGCTTTGCCTCGGGTCGCCAGTGAGCCGGAAGTGGGTGCGGAATGATCGAACTGACGATCTACGGACGCGGTGGTCGGGGTGGCGTCACGCTCGCGAAGCTGATCGCCACAACGTACTTCCTGCGCGGCAAGTACGTACAGGCCTTCGGCGTGTACGGGGCCGAACGCTCCGGTGCCCCGATCCAGGCCTACATGCGCGCCGACGACGAGGAGATCACCAATCACAACCAGATCCAGGAGCCGGATCACGTGATCGTGGTCGAGGACACCCTGCTCGGCCCGCACGTCCTCTCTGGTCTCAAGCCCGACGGCTGGATCATCATCAACACGCACCAGTCCCCGGAGTACTTCGCCGAGGCACTGCCCGGTCGCCGCGTCGCGACCGTCGATGCCAATGCCATCGCCGTGGCCCACGGCCTGGGGACGAAGACCGTTCCAATCGTGAACACCGCCCTGCTGGGGGCCGCCGGCAAGCTGCTTGAGCTCGAGTTCGCCGACGTCGAGGCCGCCCTGGCGGAAATGAAATTCGGCGGGGCCAATGTCACGGTGGCCCGCAAGGCCTACGATGCCGTTGTCGGCCAGCGCTTGACCGGCAAAGTGCAGCCCTCGCAGCCGCGCGCCGCCAACGGACCGGTGGTCGGAATCCTCGACGACGAAGTCGGCGGCATGCCTGTGATTCGCACCGGCACCTGGGCCTCTCGCCGACCAAGCCGACACGAACTAACGCCCGCCTGCAACAACGGTTGCCCGGCCGGCAACGACGTCCGCGGCTTCGTCCAGGCCGTCGCCCAGCACAAGGACTACGACGCCGCCCTCGCCATCATCCTCAAGACCTCACCTTTCCCCGGCATCTGCGGCCGCGTGTGTCCCGCCCCCTGCATGGAAGCCTGCAACCGCCGCGAGCACGACGAGCCGGTCAATGTTCGCGACATCGAGCGCTATATCTCCGATCACGCCGTCCGGCCCCAACCGACCCGCCCCACCCGTGACGAACGCGTGGCCGTCGTCGGTTCCGGCCCGGCCGGCCTGAGCGCCGCCTACCACCTCGCCCGCCTCGGCTACCACGTAACCCTGCTCGAGGCCGGCGACGAAATCGGCGGCGTGATGCGCACCGGCATCCCTTCATACCGCCTCCCCCGCCACGTGCTCGACCAAGAGATCAGCTTCATCCTCCGGCACGGCGTCGAAGCCAAGACCAACCAACACGTCGACCGCGCCGCGCTGCTGAAGCTCACCAACGAGTGCGCCGCGGTGTTCGTGGCGACCGGCCTCCAGGAGCTGCGCTCCCTGAACCTAGGCAGCCTCGCAGCCGACATGGTCATGCAGGGCATCGACTTCCTCGACCAGGCCCGCCGCGGACACGTACACCTGACCGGTCAGCGCGTCGTCGTTCTGGGCGGCGGCAACACCGCTATGGACGCGGCCCGCACCGCCCTGCGCGTCGGTGCCCGTAACGTCCGCGTCGTCTATCGCCGCACCCGTGCCGAGATGCCCGCCATCGCCGAGGAAATCGACGAAGCCCTCGAAGAACGCATCCAGTTGGACGAGTTGGTCGCACCGTTGCGGCTGCACACGAACGCCACCGGCCCCGTGCTGACTTGCCAACGCATGAAGCTCGGCGAGCCGGACGAATCCGGCCGCCGCCGGCCCATCCCCCTGGAGAGTGAGGACGCCGTCTTCGAGATCGAGTGTGACAAGGTCCTGCTCGCCCTCGGCCAGAGCGGCGATCTGTCGATTCTGCCCGAAGGTTCCGACGTCCGCGACGGCACAGAGTTGCTCGGCCTCACCGCCGCGCCCGTCTTCGCCGGCGGCGACTTCGCCACCAACGCCGGCACCGTAACCGCCGCCATCGGCAGCGGCCGGCGGGCCGCCCTGCACATCCACAAGACCCTGACGGGCGAAGACCTCTTCCCGCCCCCGCCCGCACCCGTCGCCGGCCCCGAAGCCATCCGCATGCACGTCTTCTCGCACCAGCCACGCGAGAAGTCCGCCATCATCCCGGCCGAAGTGCGCCGCGGCAGCTTCACCGAGGTGCGCCTCGGCCTGATCGACGAGCCCGGCCACGAAGCCGCTTACGAGGAGGCGCTGCGCTGCTTCAGTTGCGGCGTCTGCAACGAGTGTGACCGCTGCCTGACCTACTGCCCCGAAGGTGTCATGCTCCACGACGGCGACTGCCGGTACAGCTTCAACTTCGACTACTGCAAGGGCTGCGGCATTTGTGCCTCGCAGTGTCCGCGCGGCGTGGTTTTCATGCAGGAACTGTAGAGAGGAGACCCCAGGTGGCACGCACCCTGGTTACTGGAAACCACGCGGCCGGTGCCGCGCTGGCCCTGGCCGGCGAGGCCAATCGCGACGCCCGCGGCTGCTGCGCCGGCGCTTACCCGATCACGCCGCAAACCGAGATCATCGAGTACCTCCGCGCCTTCAACTTCACCAAGGGCCACATCGTCCCGGTCGAATCCGAGCACAGCGCCATGGGCGTCTGTATCGGCGCCGCCCTGGCGGGGGCCCGCTCTTTCACGGCCAGCTCCTCCAACGGCCTGGCCTACATGAACGAGAACGTTTTTGCCGCCGGCTACTACCGCCTGCCCATCGTCATGATCGCGGTCAACCGCACCCTAGGCCCGCCCTGGAACATCTGGGTCGATCAGGGCGACAGCCTCTCCCTGCGCGACGCCGCCTGGACCCAGTTCTACTGCGAGTCTCACCAGGACCTTGTGGACACCATCCTCGTCGCGTTTCGTATGTCTGAGGACCACCGCGTTCTGTTGCCCGCCCTACTGGCCGAAGACGGCTTCATCCTCTCACACACCCAGATGGTCGTGGACATCCCCGCCCAGGACCTCGTCGATAAGTACCTGCCAAAACTTAACTTGCCGCACCAGCTCAACTTCGAGCACGCCGCCACCGTCGGCGGCCTGACCTGGCCGCGCGAGACTGAGAAGCACCGCCGCGAAATCCAGACCGCCATGGAGAACGTCCCGGCCGTCATGAACGAGGCCCTCGACGAGTTCGAGGCCGTCTTCGGCCGCCGACCGGACGGCGCCTTCACCGCCGAGTACACAGAAGACGCCGAAACCGTCCTCGTCGCCTGCAACACCATGGCCCGCACGCTGCGCCGCGTGGTCAAGGCCCGCCGCGAGCGCGGCGAAAAGGTCGGCATGGTCAAGGTCAAGCTCTTCCGCCCCTTCCTCCGCGACGCCTTCATTCAGGCCATCGGCTCCGCCAAACGCGTCGGCGTCCTCGATCGCAACCACTCCCCCGGCTCCGGCGGCATCTTCTGGGGCGAAATCGCAACTACGCTCCGCGAACGACCGGACGTGCTCCTCCAGGACTACCTCGTCGGCCTCGGCGGCGGCGACGTCACGCCCCAAATCATCGAAGACATCCTCGACGACCTCAGGCAGCGCAAGCAGGCCGAAGAGCCCGTCTGGAAAGAGGTGGCGGCATGAGCACGGCAACCAGCGATACCCCCACGAACACCTTCGTCCGCTGCGACGGCATCCTGCGGCCCGGCAACACCAACTGCGCCGGCTGCGGCATGTCCCTCGGCCTCCAGTTCCTCGAACAGGGCCTCGACGGCGAGAAACCCACCCTCTGCATCCCCGCCTGCTGCGGCATCGTCACCGCCGGCCAGTTCCCGACCAGCGCCTACGGCGTACCAACCGTCGCCACGACCTTCGCCAGCTCACCCGCCGTCGCCACCGGCGTCAGCGTCGTTCGTCGCCTCAACCAGGAAGCCAACCCCACCGTCTGCTGGACCGGCGACGGCGGCACCTATGACATCGGCATGGCCACCCTCTCCGCCGCTGCCGAACGCAACGAAGACATCATCTACGTCTGCTACGACAACGAAATCTACGGCAACACCGGCGGCCAACGCAGCAGCGCCACCCCGCTGGGCGTCCGCACCACCACTACCACGGCCGGCAAGACTGAACGCAAGAAGGACATCATGGGCATCATGGCGGCCCATCGCGTGCCCTATGCCGCCACACTCTCCGTCGCCCACCGCGACGACTTCCTCCGCAAGATCCGCACCGCCCGCCGCACCCGCGGCTTCCGCTTCCTGCTGCTGCTCTCCCCCTGCCCGACCGGCTGGAAATCCGAGCCAACCGAAAGTGTCGAGCTGATCCGCGCCGCCGTTGCCTGCGGCCTCTTCCCCATCTACGAGGTCTTTGACGGCGTCCGCTACCGCATCAACATACGCCCGGACGGCACGCCGCTGGAGGAGTACCTCGACGGCCAACGCCGCTACCAGTCCAAGACGATCGACCGCGACGAAATTCGCTCCGAGATCCGCGCCCAATGGGCCTTCCTCGAAGGCATGGAGAAAGCCTTCCCCGCCGGCAAGGACGAGGGCCACCCGGCCTGACGACATTGCCGGTTTCTCTGACCGGCATTGTCGCATAACCCTGCCGACCTGCGGGAGCACACGCCCGGCCGACCCGGTTGAATGTCCGCCTCCGGACCGGCCCGGTTGAATATGCCCACCACCGATTCCATCTGAATACGGCCCCCGGCCGGCCCGTCCGAACGGTAGGCGCCCGCGCCGGCGGGCCGCCGACTCCACTGGCGTCCGACTGCCGCCGGGCCCACAATGCGTCCTGGAAGACGTTGGTTGCCGCCGTACTGGGAGTAGGACCATGCCGAATCTCCACGCCGCGCTCTTGCTGATATTGTCCGGGCTACTGATGCCTCAGGCGGCGCAGGCTCAAGATAGCCAACCCTTTCAGGTCGAGGTCTGGGCCGTGCGCGCGACGACCAAGAACAAGGACGTCGCCCCCGAGCTGCGCGAGCTGGCCAAGTCGCTCCAGAAGCAGTTCAAGTACACCGGCTTCAAGCTCGAGCGTCGCACCTCCGAACGTGCCGAACCAGGCAAGCCCTTCACAACCACGCTCATCGAGGGCTACGAGGTCAAGATCACCCCCCAGGGCCGCGCGGACGGCGACAAGCAGGTCAAGCTCGATATCGAAGTCACCAAGCGCGAGGGCCAGAAGCGGACCAGCGTGCTGAAGTGCACCGTGACCAACCGCGCCGGCACCCTCGTCCCCTACGGCTGCGGCTCACTCGCCAACGACGACTACCTGATAATGGCCATCCGCGCCAGGTAGCCAGAAGGCAGGCACCGCGCCCCGCTTTACATCTCACCGACCTCAGCCATAATCGGCACACCTGCTTACCGGCCGCCGGTGGCAAGTCGGTGCAGACTCACGTGTATTCGGATTCAAGACTGCCCGTGGCTCGCGGTGCGCGTGCTGCCGATGGACCCGCTCCGCAGTTTTCGCACGGTCCAGCGGGCGACGCGGGCGCACTGCCACGACAACGCCGGCGTGACCGCTTTGTTTTGCGTAGGGCTGGCTTTTATGGGACGTCTGACAGCGGCATCGCATCCCGGCGCCTGGGATTCACTATCATGACCTTGACCCGGACCGAACTGCGTACGATAATTATTACAACAGACTCGCCGCGCCTCTCACCCGCAAGGGCGATGCGCATCAAGGGCGAGTTTTTTTACGCGCCGCGCGCGCCAGCCTTTCTGGGGGACCGTCCGTGACTTCCACTCCAAACCGATGCGAGTTCGATAAGCCATGGTTGTCCTGCTCCGATCAGGTCGCGTTGCTCCAGAGCCGGGGCCTCGTTGTTCGCGAGGCGTCTGCGGCTGCGGAGTTTCTTTCGCACGTAAACTACTATCGCTTCAGCGGTTACTGTCTCGCGTTCGAAAGCTCACGCCACAGGTTCCTTCCGGGCGTCACCTTCGAGCGGGTGCGCGACTGCTACGACTTCGATCGCGTCCTGCGTGACCTAGTCTTGGAGGCGCTGGAGTTGACAGAGATCGACTTCCGCACTGCGATTGCCCATCATTTTGGGCGGACGCATGGCCCGTTTGGTCACACGCAGCCTGCGGCGTTCTACCGCGGATTCGACCACGCCATTTGGCTCAGGAAGGTCCGCGATGAGACGGCTCGGTCGCGCGAGCCGTTTGTGACTCACTACCAGACGAACTACAGCGGCTTCCCAGACCTGCCGGTTTGGATGGCGACCGAGGTCATGTCGTTTGGCGCACTCTCGCTCATGTTCAAGGGCATGCAGCGTGCGGATCAGCGCGCCGTCGCGGCACGCTACCCGCTCCAGCGGAGCCACTTGGGAAGCTGGATACACCACTTCGTGTACGTTCGGAATCTGTGCGCCCACCATTCGCGACTCTGGGACCGGGTCTGGGCGATCAAGCCGGTTCTGCCGCCGGGCAAGGCTTGGAGCCGGCCGTTGCTGCCTGGCAATGAGCGGGTGTTCGCCACGTTGTTGATGCTCTACGAATTGCTCAAACGTTGCCCGGCAGTCGCGCCGTTAGACCACGAATGGCGCATCCGCCTTCACGCGCTCTTGGCCAAGCCGCCCGAGGCACCACACGCACTGGAACGTATGGGGCTGACTAATGACTGGTATGCACACCCTGTTTGGACATAGCCGGCGCGGGTGGCCAATGGCTAACCCCCAGACACATTGGAATTGCCGTCCATCGTGAAGGAGACCCTCCCCTGACTACACGCCACCACGCCCCGATCATCACCTGGCTGATTCACGTCTATGACCGGAGGGTCGCCAAGCGGTTTCCTTTACAGCGGAAGTGGTACCGCTTCAACTATGCCCGCGCTACCGATACTGAGGCCCAGCAGGTGCTTCGGCTCTGCGGCTATTACGACCGCAGGAGGGACCTCGCGCCGGACATCGCTGTCGGGCAGACGCGCTTCTCGTTGGAGTTGGGCGGAACCTCCGGAACCAGCATGGAGATTCTCCGCTATCGCGGTCTGTTTGACCATGTCCCTGACGAGACGAACCTGCATGCCGATGCGAAGGATGCCTGCGCCCGTCTTCGAGTCAGCTTGCCACCGCACAGCTACTTCGAGGACGAGAGCGAGCGGCCCATCTCGCTGGTGCAAATCTTCGACGAGGAAGCGAAACGCCAGTACGGAGAAGGCGCGACGGCCTTCGTGATTGACCACCCCGAATCCGTTCTGCGGCATGCACCCGCTGAGCCCATTCGTCCCGAGCTCTGGACTCCTGCTGACGCGGACTTGATCTTCCACCTCTTCGGTACTTACACCGAACTTTCGCGGAGTCGCTGGCTTCAGTCTCGTTGCGTGGTTTCTTCCGTCGCGAAGGGCGATTATGAGGCGGTTCTCCCGCTGCCACAGGACTGCATGGCGGTGGTCCTGCCGTTCCGTCAGCTCTATTCCAAGGACGTCTCCGACGACCTCTTCAATCGTTGCTGCAAGGTACACAACCGCCACTGCCCACCCGAGCATCTAACGCATAGCTGGATCGACCATTACCAATCCCGTTTCAACGCATTCCTCGCGCAGCCCGCCCATCTGCCGTGGATTGGCTTGATTAAGACCGACTTGTCCGTGTGGCGCTATCTGGATGCGTTCGCTTACGGCGCTCGCCTCGTGCACGCCACCAGCAGAAAGATCGACCCCGCAGCCGACCTGAAGAAGCTCCTGGAAGCCTACCCGAGGGCACTCGTGGTAATGGGATACCACCACATTCTGCAAACCCTCCTGGAGTGCATATCAATTGCACTACCTGTGGTTCATCGGAACGTCACTCACTGGATCAGAGACTTGGGCTGGGCGAACAGCACGCTCACTCGGGGCCCGGATCTACTTGGAGCCTATCCCATAACCCCGGCCGCCCGGAGCGTGATGTATGCGCAGGCCAGGTG
>CAZYGM010000018.1:0-28836 GCA_964647015.1 uncultured Planctomycetales bacterium
GGCCGGGTTGGAAGTAGCGGCCGCGGAACTGCTCGACCGGGTACTTGCGGGCGTTCTTCGCCACCTTGGCGGACACGGCGGCCGAGATGTCGAGTTCCAGCGTGTTGGCCAGCGAGAGCGCGTAGCAGAGCACATCGGCCAACTCTTCGGCGATCGCCGCGCGGACCTGCTGGTTCTGGAGCAGGGCCGGCAACTCATCGGTGCGGACCCACTGGAAATGCTCCATCAGCTCTGCCGCTTCGATGGCGATGGAGGCGGACAGGTTCTTGGGATCGTGATAGCTCTGCCATTCGCGCTGGGCGACGAAATCCGCCAAAAGGGCGCGCAATTGCGCCACGGTCGTGGTGGCATCGCTCATGGCTGACTCTCCTCCGGGCACGCGGCAGGGGCCGAGCCGGGGCGCTTAGCCCCAGGCCACCAACCCCTGGTCGTAACGGTCAACGAGTTCCGGATGATTCGGTACGACCCGCACGGCAAAACCGTGGCGGCCGCTGACGTTGCACGGCACGATGCCCTCGAAGCGGTGGAGGTTATCACCTTCAACGCCCACATGGGTCATCGCGATGGGCTGGCCGGCGGTGATGCCGTTTGAGGCGCCGACCGCCCCGTAGTAGACCTCAACGGCGACGTCCGCAGGGTCGATTGAGCCCAGCCGCACCTTGGCATTCACCTGGAGGCGGTCGCCGACCTTGAGGGCCTCGGTGGCGCCGGCCTCGACCTCGGCCACGCTGACCTGGTTCCAATCATGGCTGAGGCGCGCCTTCCACGCCGCCAACTGGCGGGCAATCGCGAAGGTTTCGGTATAAAGGCGTTCGGCCCGCCGGAGTGCGGGTACGTACATGCGGTCGCAGTATTCCCGCACCATGCGGATGGTGCTGAAGACCGGGCAGGCGGTGCGGATGGACTCCTTGACGCGCTCGAGCCACTTGCGTGGGATGTTGTCCACCGTGCGATCGTAGAACAGCGGTACGATTTCGCGTTCCAGGAGGTTGTAGAGCGACTCGCTTTCGATGTGATCCTGGTAGGCCAGGTCATCGTAGATGCGTCCGTCGCCGATCGCCCAGCCGTTCTGGCCGTCGAAGGCCTCGGGCCACCAGCCATCGAGGCAGGACAGGTTCAGGCCGCCGTTGGCCAGGACCTTCATGCCGCTGGTGCCGCTGGCTTCGTGCAGCCGCAGGGGATTGTTGAGCCAGACATCGACGCCCTGCACCAACACACGCGCCAGTCGCATGTCGTAATTCTCGAGGAAGACCATGCGGCCGCGGAACTCGGGGCGGGCGCAGGTGGCGCACAACTGCTTAATAAGCTCCTTGCCGGCGGCGTCGGCGGGGTGGGCCTTGCCGGCGAAGATGAACTGCACGGGCCGGGCGTTGTTGCGCAGCAGGGCCTCCAGGCGGCTCATGTTGCGCAGCAGGAGCGTGGCGCGCTTGTAAGGCGCGAAGCGGCGCGCGAATCCGATGGTGAGCGCCGCGGGATCGAGCACTTCGTCAGCGGTCTTGACTTCCGAAGGCGGCGCCCCGCGATGCTGAAGCTGGTCGCGCAGACGCAGGCGCAGCATGCCGATCAGATGCTCGCGGCGGCGCACGTGCACACGCCAGAGCTCGGCGGCCGGAATCTCGCTCACGCGGCTCCAGAGCTCGCTGTCCGGCTCGGACTCGGCCCAGTTGGGACCCAGGTAGTGGTCGAAGAGATCGGCCATCTCCGAGCAGATCCAGGTGCGGGCGTGCACGCCGTTGGTGATGTGCGTGATCGGGATCTCCTCGCGCGGCACGGCGGGCCAGTGGGCCTGCCACATGCCGCGGGCGACCTCGCCGTGCAGTTTGCTTACGGCGTTGCTGCGGAATGCCAGGCGCAGCGCCAGAATCGGCATGCAAAACTCGGTAGTGGAGCCGTTCGTGCTGTCGCGGCCCAGGGCCAGCAGCTCGGACATGGAGATCTTCAGTTCCTTGGCCATCCAGCCGATGTGCTCTTCCACCATGCGGGCGTCGAAAACGTCGATGCCCGCCGGGACGGGCGTGTGCGTTGTGAACACGTGCCCGCCCGTGACCGCCTCACGCGCCTCGCGGTAGCTGAGGTTCTCCTCCTCCATCGCCTCGCGAATGCGCTCCAGGGCCAGGAACGCGGCGTGGCCCTCGTTCATGTGGCAGACGGTCGGCCTGATGCCTATGGCCCGCAGGGCACGGACTCCGCCGACTCCCAGCAAGATCTCCTGCCGAATGCGCATCCGGCGGTCGCCGCCGTACAGGCGGGCAGTAATGGCGCGCAGCTCGGGCGAGTTGTCCGGGATGTCGCTGTCCAGGAGGTAGAGGTTCACCCGGCCGACGCGGACGAGCCAGACCTGCGCCGTTAGCATCTGCTCGCCAAGTTGGACCTGAATGCGGACGGGGTTGCCGTGCGGGTCCTTCAACAGAGTCGCCGCCATTTGGTGGAAGTCGTAATTGGGGTAGCTTTCCACCTGCCAGCCGTCTTCGGTGAGCTGCTGTACGAAGTAGCCCTGGCGGTACATCAGGCCGACCGCGACGAGCGGGATACCCAGGTCGGAGGCCGCCTTGAGGTGGTCGCCGGCCAGAACGCCCAGGCCACCCGAGTAGATCGGGAGCGACTCGTGCAGGCCGAACTCGCAGGAGAAGTACGCGACCAGGCTGTTGGTAACCTCGGGGTAGTGGTCATCGAACCAAGTGCGGCCATTCATATAGACGTAGTAGGCGTCCAGAACCCGGTGGAGTTGCGACATGTAAGCGTCATCGCGGGCGGCATGCTCGAGCCGGTCCTGATCAACCTGCCACAGCATCGCAACGGGGTTGTGCCGGGTCTCTGCCCACGTGTTGACGCTGAGCCGTCTGAAGAGCTCGCGGGCGGGGTGATTCCACGACCACCACAGGTTGTAGGCCAACTCGCGAAGTGGTTCGAGCGGTTCGGGCAGCGACGGAACAACAACGTAAGTGCGCACTTGTTTCATTGGGCATTACTCGGGCAATCGGGTAATCAGTCTGTCAGGGCCGGCAGGGGACGGCCGACGCAGATCATATCGGACATATGCGCCCCTGGCAGCGAATCCAAAACGGGTACATGGGCAGTAATTCGCCGGTGCTCACAGTTGGGCTGCCTCCCGCACGCGGGCTACCAGACCCTCCGCAGTGGGTGCATCCCGGGCCTCCGCAATGATGCGCACAATCGGCTCGGTGTTAGAGGCACGCAGATGAATCCACCCCTCGGGAAAGTCCACCCGGACGCCATCGGCTGTGTTAGGTGAATGGTCGGAGAAGGCGTCCGTCACCGCCGTGACGGCGGCCTCGACGCGCTCACGCGGGCACTCGAATTTCTGCTTGATGCTCGCGTAGCGGGGCAGGTCGGCGACCAGTCGGCTCAAGGACTGGCCCGTAGCCGCCATGAGCTGCAGAACCAGGCTCATGGCCGAAAGACTGTCGCGCACCAGGCAGATGCGCGGGTCGATAACGCCGCCGTTGCCCTCCCCGCCGATGACGCAGCCGTGTGCCAGGACTTGGTTGGCAACATTGGCCTCCCCGACGGGCGTTCGCACAACGGCCACGCCGTGGCGGCTGGCGATGTCGTCAATCATGCGCGAGGTGCTGAGGTTCGCCGCAACCGGTCCCGGCCGCCGTGATAGGACGGATTGAACCGCCAGGGCGAGGGTGTATTCCTCGCCGATATAGGTACCATTCTCATCCACAATGGCCAAGCGGTCGGCATCGGGGTCCTGGGCGAATCCGACGGCGGCATGCTCGGCATGCACGAGTTGGCAGAGTTGGCCCAGATTCTCGCGCAGCGGCTCCGGGGGATGAGCGAAGTCGCCGGTCGGATCACCGTTGACGTGCACGACCCGACAGCCGAAACCTTCGAGCAGGGCCGGCGAGTGGCGGCAGCCGGCGCCGTTGACGCTGTCCAGCACGACTTTGAGGTCACGGAGGGGGCCGGTGTCGACCTCGACGGCGTCCAACACTGCGCGAACGTGCTCGGGGCCGGCACCATCGTCGCGCTGGGGCTGCTGGAATCCGGTCTTGATATGCCGCAGCGGACCGTCGGCACGCAGGCGGGCGATCCGGGCCGCCAGGGCGTGATCGGGGGCCACGCCCAGCTTGTTGAGGAATTTGACGCCATTCCAAGGGGCTGGGTTGTGGCTGGCAGTGATGCATACCCCGCCGTCGTATGCGCCGGTCCTGATGGCGCGGCCAACTGTGGGGGTCATGACGACACCGAGGTCGGTCACCTGGCAGCCGGCGGCCAGCAGGCCGGCGCAGGCAGCGGAGGCGTACAAGGGTCCGCTGGGGCGTGAATCGCGCGCCAAGACGACGCGACCGCCGTCCAGGAGCGTGCCGTAGGCCTGCGCGAATTGCAGCACCAGTTCCGGAGTGAGGGTGTCGCCGACGAGGCCGCGGATACCGGAAACTCCGACCATCAGCGTCATTCCGGCAGATCTCCCAATACTGAAGCGGGTTGCGAATTCGCTGGCGGCGGCTGCCGCGTCTGCGGTTACAATGCCGCCGGGACCAGGCCTGCCTGACTGGGCGTGTGCGCCGCAGCCGGGCAGGCAGTACGCGGCCGGTAGTATGCCACTGGTTGCAGCAGCCGTCCAACGGCGGAAAGGCGTTTTCGCATGAGTCGATTCGATGCCAAACGGACAAGCGCAGTTTGCCTGGCGGGACTGTTGTGCCTGGGCGGCTGCCCGGGGATTACGCTCGATCTGGGCGATGCGACGATCACCATTCCCGGGCGACGAGTGGTCACGGTGACACTGATCAACGACACGGACTTCTCGGTGGATCCCGCCATCCTGTACGACGACGACACAGGTTTCCTGGCGCGCCTCTTCCCGGCCGAGCGTCTGGATGTCGGCGTGCTCGCTGCGGGCGAGGTGCTGGACGTCGATCTTCGGTGCGATGACCTGGGGTCTATCCGCAGCGATAAGGCGGAGCAGTACGTGCGTTACCTGCTGTTCGGGGAGACCGTCCACGAAGCCGACGCGAGCACCACGCTTGAGCGGGGGGACCACTTTGAGTGCGGCGACTCGATTCAATTCCAGTTTCTGGGCAACGGGGACAACTTCCGCGTGGTTGTGGGTGTGAATGGTCGGGCGGTGAACTAGGCTGCTGCGCGGGGGCATTCATCTGTGGCGTGGTGAGGTCTGGCCAGGCCGGATGGGGACCGGTGCGCGGTCCGGGTGCGCGGCATTAGTGGACGTTAATGCGTGAATCCGCGCAGATTTCTCGGAGCACGCGGGCAGGGGGGAGGGAGGATTCCGAGACGCCGGGATGACATAAAGGTCTGAACGGTAAGCACTTATGGGCGTCTCATTGTTTGATGGGTTCACTTTGTGTTTTTGCTTGCCTTGTGGGGGGATGGCTCGTAGAATCCCGCATGGAGGAATCGGAATGGAGTGCACGTGGGCGATCTCCCTGCATTTCCACATCAGTTGCAGTCTCTTCTTGTCGCGAGCATGACCGGGCCGACGTGTAGCGACGTCTGCAGTGTGGGAATGTACGCCCGTGCGGAGGGTGAAAGTCGTGGCAGGTCGTGGGCTAACAGACGTCTTATTGGATGTATGCACGCAGCGCGATTATCTCTGTTGTGACGGCGCCCGCCGGAACGTCAACGCCGACCGGGTGGTCACTAACGTCAAGCACCTGATGGCGTTTGCGCGGTGGGCGAAGGTTCCGACGATATCGTGCGTGGACGGGTGCCGGCCGGACGCGGCGCGGGGGCTGCCGAACCCGTGCTGCGTGTTAGGCACGCCGGGCTACCGTAAGATCCAGTTCAGCTTGTTGCCGGACCGGGTCATGGTGGAGTCCGACAATCGGCTGTGCATCTCGCTGGACATCCTGAAACAGCATCAGCAGGCGATATTGGTGAAGCAGCATCGCGACCCGTTCACGAATCCGAAGCTTGATCGGCTGCTGACGGAGATGGCGACGCGGCGCTACGTGGTTTTCGGGGTTTCGCTGGAGTCATCGATTCGGCTGCTGGGGCTGGGCCTGTTGCTGCGGGGTCGGCGGGTGACGGTGGTGCACGACGCGTGCGGGTTCTGGAACGCCATGGAGGCCGACATGTCATTGCGGCAGATGTTGGCCAAGGGCTGCGACATCATGTCGACGCAGGAACTGATCAGGAGCAAACTGGCCCAACTCAGTGAGCGGGCCCGGCGACGTCTGAGCCAGCGGCGCGTCGTGGCGTAGGGCGAGTCGCGTTTGAGCGGAGGGGGGGTGGGTTGTGGGGGCCCGGGGTTCCAGTAGCAGCACAGATTGTCCAGGCTTCGCTCGGATGCCGCGTCGTTTATCTAGGGACGGACGTCAACAGTCTTCTCCAGCTCGATCCGGTGGGACCATACGGTTTGGGCGGGCAGCTTGACTGTGCCATCGTCGTGCCACTCGGCGGAGCGCATGGCAGCGGCCAGGCCGGGACCGATGGCGTAATAGAGCACGGCGCGCACGCGCAGCGGGCCGGGTTCGACAGGTGTGATTCGGGCACGGGTTGGGCAGTCCGCGCGGCCTAAGAGCGCCGCGTAGTGCCCGTGCGGCAGGCGTTGGATGGGGATCGGATCATCCCCGACGAAGTAGCCGCCGAAGTACACCAGGACGTCGACACCGACCGACGGACTGCTCAGGCGGAAGGTTGGGGCGAGACTCACGCGGAAGGATGCGCCGGCCCTGGCGGTCGCCGGAGCGTTGATCGAGACCTCCAGCATCTCACGGTAATAGCGCTCGTTCACGCATTCCGGCAGAACGCCGCTGGAAACCTGCGTCCACAGCCAGTTGCCTTCTGCGATATCGAGGTGGTTCCGGCGAAGGCGTTTATCGAGCAGGCCGACGGCCAGTCGGAGCCGGTGTTCCGGCGTGAGCCGACGGCGTGCCAACTCGTCCCATTCCGCGGTAGTGAAGCTGCCGCTGGATACAGCATCGTGGATGATGTTCGCCGTAGGCAGCGCGCGCACTGTCAGGTTGGCAGCGTCTGATAGCCACAGTAACGCCGCCGTCCCGATGAGCACACCGGCTAGCCAACGGTAGTGCGATCGGGATTGGACTGCACCAATAATGACACTACCGGGGGCGCTCCAGTCGGCGCCGCACTCAGGACAGCGCTCCGGGTTCTGGGTTGTGGGTGCCTGCTGGTAGTCGCAGGCGACACAGTGTCGCGTCCGGCCGACGCGACTCCTGCCTCGCTGGATACACAAGGACGCGGCGCAAAAGAGGGCCATCCCCAGGCCGAGCGGTACCGCGCGCAGGAAACTGAGCCCAATGATCCACCACATTATCAGGGTGAAGCCGAAGGGGAGTACCGTGCAGAAAGCGATCGCGGCCAGCGGATTCACACGGATGAGCTCCTGCAGAGTGAGAAGCTTCCGGAAGAGCGGTGTTTTCGCCGTCCTGACAGCCACTCGCTGCGCCTCGAATACGTAGTCGACCCAGTAGGATGGCAGTTCGGCGCGTACGTACGGCTGGCGGCACTTGGGGCAATTCCCCTCCGGCGTTTCTTCCGGCAACGGTGTGCGACAGCCGGGACATAAGTATCCGTCCTGCTTTGGTACCTCATGCAGTACTGTCTCGTTGACGCGGATGCGACGTATGAACACCGCCAGAACGATCAGCACCATGAGGGTGCTCACAAGCAGGACGAGCGCGGCGCCAAGGAAAAGAACTCCCATACTGTCCGGCGACGCCGCGACCACCCAGAGCACTACCAGCGGCGCGGCGCTCGCCAGCACAGAGAGGGCGCAGTTTGCCCAGAGGAACTGGATCCGGCGCCGCAGCTTCCGCGTCCACGAGTTGTTTGGCTCGTGCCAGCTCATAGATGTCCTCCTGTGCGGCCTGGATGCGCCGACTTATCGCGTCCGCACAATGGCTCAGTCACGCGTCGATATTTGATGAAGCGACCTATGCGAATAGACCGGGTCGGGCGTCCGTTCCAACCCGGGCCGGGTCATTGTACGACGCACCGTTGGTTTGAACGAGGTAGAACCGACGAGCGGTGGGCGGCAGCGCCGGCCGTCTGGGGCTGATCTTGGCCAGGTGGGCGGAACGAGCGTTGAGGACTGCGGCAGCGGGCGCCTCCGGATCCGGACGGGATGACCGTGTGCACCGGCGGCGCGTCAGCTTCCAGTTTGTCTACATTAGGCAGGATGATGGGGATTGTGCTATGGCGACCGGATTATCCGCACGCGCCCGGACTGAGGGTATAACAATGCGTGCACCGCCATTGGCACTGTCAAAGCGAGCACACTCACCTGACAGCGACACCGGGGGTGCACGCAACCGGGTCATTCCAACCATGCCAGCACGCCATAGCGATAGCGCTAGTGACATAGCATCGCATCAAGGTGCGTCGCCGCTCGCGGCTGTGCGAGGCTGGTCGGACGTGAACTTTACGCCCCGGCTCACGGCAACCCTTTAGAAGGTGACGGTTGTTGAGGGCCGGACCGGGGCTCAACAAACTCAACATAGCAAATCACGCGGCCGGCACCAAGAAAAATCCGCGATTGCCCGGCGAAATCTGTGCTCGATTGGCGCCCCGGCAGATCGGGAACTTGCCGGGAAGCGGACTCCCCGGCCCCCCAGCCGGCAGACTGACGGTGTATTCTGGGGCCTTGTGCGCGGTGGTCCTTGCACGCTGCGTAATAGACTCACTGCTTGGCGCAGCCTTAGCCGGACTGATAAAGCGCTGCCAGCTTGTCCGCCGCCTTGAGTCCGTGGCCGGTCAGCGGCACGACGACGTTGCCCGACAATTCGCAATGCGCCAGCGATGCAACCGCAGTCGCCGACGTGGGCTCGACGCAGAAGCCCATACGCAGCATTTGCCGCCAGGCCGCGACGATCTCCGCCTCCGTCACCGTGACGAACGCACCGCCGGATTCGCGCACGGCCGCAACGCACTGTTCGCCCCGCGGCGGCTCAGCAATGGCGATGCCCTCGGCCAGTGTATCCTCTGTCACAGCAGCCGGCGCGGGCGCAGCGCTGCCACGCCAGGCGGCGTGCAGGGGGGCGCAGCGCTCGGCCTGCACGGCTACCAGGCGCGGCAAGCGATCGATTATGCCGGCTGCCCGCAGTTCACAGAAGCCCAGGTACGCGCCGCACAGCAGCGTGCCGTTGCCGGTCGGTATGACGACGGCGTCCGGCGGGCGCCAGCCCATCTGCTCGACGACCTCGTATGCGAACGTCTTGGTGCCGTGGAAGAAGTACGGATTCCAGACGTGGCTAGCGTAGTAGCAGGAGGGGGCCGCCGCCAGGGCGGCGTGCGCGGTTGCCGTCCGGGAGCCTTCGACAGCGCACAAGGTGGCGCCCGTTGCGCGAATCTGGGCCAGTTTGGCGGCGGAAGTGGACGCCGGCACGAAGATGTCACAGGCCATCCCGGCGCGGGCGCAATATGCCGCCACCGCCGCACCGGCGTTGCCGGACGAATCCTCAACAACGCGCGCGACACCGAGTTCACGCGCCTTGCTTATCAGCACGCTGGCGCCGCGGTCCTTGTATGACCCCGTCGGAAACAGGTACTCCAGCTTGAGCCAGATGGTCTGCCCGCCCAGGTCCGCGGAGAGCAGGGGGGTGTAGCCTTCGCCGAACGTGACGATTGTCTCGTCGCGGCGGATAGGGATGGCTTCGCGGTAGCGCCACATGGTAGGGGGGCGCTGGGCGATGCGGGCGCGGTCGAACTGTGGTGTGAATTCGAGATCGAGCAAGCCGCCGCCGGCGCTGCACCAGATGGGTTCGTCAGCGGAGTAACGGCGCCCGGTCTTGCGACAAACCAGCGTGCTCATGTTGGTGAGATTCTACCTTGGCCCGGGATCGCCGAGAGCACCGAGCCGTTGGGCGTACACAGAACCTCGCGGCTCGCGCTCGGTGGGCCGTTGTTGCGCTCAAATCAGCCCGAGCTGCCGAAGTTCACTGCACGGGCCCTCGAAGCCGCAACTGCCGAACGACAGCACCAACTCCTGGCGGGCCAACTCGATTTCGGCGATCGTGACATCCAATTCAAGCCAATGGAAGCCATCCGGCTCGAACGTCAGGGCATCGACCTGATGTTCGCGCAGTAACTCGCACAGCATGGCGGCGTCGGCGTCGCGGGCGTGCGCGATCACGCCGGCGGCAAAGACGTTGATGATGCCGTGCATGTCGCTGCGCGGTGTTGCGCCGGTCTGGAACAGCGCGTGGTGCAGACCGCCCGTGAACTTGAGCGGGATGCGCGCGTCGCGACAGGTGAGGAGGGCGAAGGCTACCTGTTCAACCGTTGGGAACGCGTCGGCAGCGGGCCCGCCGGTGCGCAGTTTGAAGCCGATGCGCTCGGGCGCCGGCGTGCCACGCTCGATATTGTGACGGGCGAGGGCCGCCACCACCGCCTCCACCGATTCGTTCCAGTTGCCCGGGAAGGACGGCTCGATGAACACCTCGATGTCGCTGAAGCGGTGATCGACCAGCCGGCTGGCCAGCACGTTCAGTCCTTCCGCGACGACCTCCGGGTCCCATTCGGCGATGGTCTCGGCCGGGATGCGCAGCTCCAGCGCTTCGATCCGGGCGCGCTCGCCGTGCGCCCTCGTGAAAGTGTCGATCAGCCGGACGTCCTTGATGAACTCCGGCGAGAGCGGGTGCTCGTTACCGATGACGGACAGGCGCAGCGGTCGCTCCGGCGTGAACAGCTCCGCGCAGAGCGGCGGCAGCTCGGCCAGACGTGTTGCCGGGCAGACGAAGCGCGACAGCATCCAGGCCTCGGGCTCCGCGCTAAAGCGCGCGTAGTTACGAACGGCCTGCTCCAGCGGCAGCCCCTGCGGCGGGAACATGCCGGCGTAGTCGATTATGTCGCTCAGCAGACAGCGTACACTCTGTTGCATGAAGTGACTCCTCTATGGAGGGGCTCAGCCGACTTGCACCATGTCACGATTGGGAGGATACCACAAGGGTTCCCGCGCGGCCACCGGCGCGGCCCATTCAGTGTGGTTGCCCCAGGATGTGTCGGTAGACCCGCAGTGTGGCTGCGACGCTGGCTTGTGGATCCAGGTGTGCCGCGGCCCAGTGGGCGGCGCGCTCGCTGAGCGCTTGGCGGCCGGCCGGGTCTTCGTATAGCCGGGTCAACTCGGCGGCGAAGGCTTGGGGCGTATCCTCAGCTACCAGCACGAGGCGCTGTTCGTCGCCGCGCAACTCCCGTAACGCCGGAATGTCGCCGGCCACTATGGGCAGACCGGCCGCCAGCGCCTCGAGGACGGCGTTGGGCATGCCCTCCGTCCGTGATGGAAACACGAACGCGTCCGCCGCCGTAAGCAGCTCCGGTACGTCCTCACGCCAGCCCAGGAGGCGCACGGCCGCGGGATTGCCGCTGGCGGCGATTTCCCGTTCCAGCCGGGCGCGGTCCGGGCCGTCGCCGGCGATGAGCAGCCGCACCGGCACGGACGGCATCTCGGCCAAACAGCGCACGGCGATATCGAGGCGTTTGACGGGATCAAGCCGGCCGACCCAGAGCACGACGAACTCGTTGGCGTCCAGGTCCAGAGCCGCCCGCATGGCTGACCGGTCCACGCCGGTCGGCGGCGGGTCGATCGACGGCGGTACCAGGTGGACGGAGTTTGGCGGTCGCCGGAAGGCGCGCACCACGTGTTCAGCGACGGCGGCGCTGTTCACGATGTGGCCGCGGTCCCAGTTACGGGTGAGGCGCTCAATCGCTGCGTGCCAGCGGCGTTCTAGCTCGATAGTCGCCGTGGCCGTCACGACCGGCACGCCCCGGATGGCTCCAACCAGCCGGGCGGCGACGTTGGCGTGCGTCAGCGTCGCGTGGATGAGGTCCGGCCGGATGCGTCCTATAACGCGATGGAGCCGCCAGAGGGCGGGAATATCCGCCGCACAGCATGCTCCGCAGCCGAAGGTCGGAAGGCCAGCGGCTGCCAACTCCTGGCCGACGGGTCCCAGCGGCGCCAGGCAGCCGACGGTGACTTCCACGCCGGCGTCATGCAGGCCGCGCGCGAGCCGCGCGATTCGCAGGGGCGTTCCGCCGCGTTCGAGGTCGGTTACCAGCAATACGACACGCACAGAGTTCTGCTCCAGCCATGCGGCCGAATCCGCGGAAATGGGCCGGCCGCGCGTGAAAGACTACCGCCCGCGGTGGCCGCGCGGAAGCCGCTGACTTATCCGCCTGGCGCGCGGCATGCCGTCGGAGGTGTTCTGTTCGCCGCGCGCCGTGCGGTAGAATGGTGGCAAGGGATGGCGTCACGCGCCGGGCGTGGCGCTGCTGATTGACCGCCTGGAGCGTCCGCTGCCGATGTCGGACCCGCAGCACTTGTACGTCAGCGAGATCTTCCATTCGCTTCAGGGCGAGGGTACGCGCGTCGGGGTGCCGTGCGTCTTTGTTCGCCTGGCCGGCTGCACGCTGCATTGCAACTGGTGCGATACACGCTACGCCGCCGCCGTGGTCGCCGGCAGCCGAATGACCATTGATGAGGTCCTGGAGCGCGTTGCAGCGTTTGAGTGCCGAACTGTCGAGGTGACGGGCGGCGAGCCCCTGCTTCAGCCGGCGGTATACCCGCTCATGACGCGATTGCTGGAGCGATTCGACACCGTGCTGCTGGAGACTTCAGGGTCGGTGTCAATCGCGGATGTAGATCCGCAGGTCGTTCGGATCGTGGACATCAAGTGCCCCGGCAGCGGGGAAGCAGATCGTAACCACTGGCCGAATACCGACTTACTGACCCCGCGCGACGAGGTGAAGTTCGTGCTCGTGGACCGCGCGGACTACGACTGGGCCAAGGAAATCGTCGCCCGGCACGACCTTACGACCCGTTGTCACGTGATCTTCGCTCCCGTATACGAGCGCTTGCCGCTGCGAACCCTGGCCGAATGGCTCCTGGCGGACCGGCTGGACGTTCGGCTGGGGCTGCAATTGCATAGACTCATATGGCCAGAGGCCGAGCGCGGGATATAGCCGCGCGTTTGGGCCGTGAAGGAAATCCACCAGAATGCGCGTGTATCTGACCAAATCGTTCACGTTCGAGGCGGCGCACTCGCTGCCGACGTTTCCCGAGGGTCACAAGTGCCGGCGGCTGCACGGACACAGCTTCCGCGTCGACGTGGTCGCAGCCGGCGAGGTTGACGGCGCGCGCGGCTACCTCATCGACTACGGCGACATCAAGGCGGCTTTCGAGCCCATCCGCGAGCGCCTTGACCATCACCACTTGAACGAGATTGCGGGGCTGGAGAACCCGACCTCGGAGATTCTGGCGCACTGGATTTGGCAGCAGTTGGCTCCGCGGCTGCCGGAGCTGGCGTCGATCATCGTGCACGAGACCTGCACGTCGCGCTGTGAATATCGGGGTGAGTGAGGTTGGCGCAAAAAGTAGGCCCGCGGGCCAGAGTCGCGGGCCTGGGTCTGGGTGCAGGAAGCGCTTTGGTGCGCTACTGCAAGGAGAGAAGAGAGTAGACACCGACAAGAGACGCCCCAAACGGGTCGCCCCCGTCACATAATAAGCTTACCCGTTTCCACGTGAGCCTGCGCGGGAATCTGGTGTCGCTTCTTGTCGGATCTTGTCAAGCTGGCGCAGCCGCGCGGCCATCTCGGCCGCCACCTCGCTGTAGACGGACGATGGCAGCATGTGGCCGGCCTCCGGGATGATCCGAACGGTGGCGTCACTGCCGAGCTGCTGCAATACACCGTGCAGCGACTGCACGCCCTGTTCCAGATAGAACTCGTCCAGTTCGCCACAGATGATGTGCAGCTTGCCGGCCAGCTTGGGGCCGAGCGAGGTCCAGTTGGCTTCGAGCATCAGGCGGATGTCGTACTTGCGCCAGGCCTGGGCGACTTGTGCGTCGAGGGCGCCGGTTTGACGGTTAACTAGCGGCAGGGGGGTGCCGTCTTCGCCGCGTGGGCTGAACACCGCCTCGAATGACGCTATCTGGCCGCCACGTCCGAGCACTTCTTCGAGCAGCAAGAAGCTCTTGGGGGCGATTCGGCCGAAGAAGAAGCCGGGCCGCGTGAAGCTGCGCGGCGCGCCGTCGGGACCGACGTATGCGTTTGTGCCGGGTTCGTAGATGTTGATCTGCATGAAGCGGGTGAAGTCCACCGGGTCCGGGCAGAGCGACCACACGCCGCCGAACACGTCCGGGTGCGTTATCTGCAACCAGAGGCTGCTCCAGCCGCCGGAGGAGGCCCCGGTCAGGAGGCGGGCGGCGGGGTCGGCGATGAGCCGGTATTCCTGTTCCAGGTGGGGGATCAATTCCCGCACTAGGGCCGTGCCCCAGGGCCCGTTGTTGGCCGAGTCGGCGAAGACGTGATGCCCGGTGGGACAGCTTGCCGCGAGCGCCACGACGACCGCGTCGAGCCCCTCGATCGATAGGTAGACCTGGAAGCCGGTGGGGTCGATGCTCTCCAGGCGGCCATCGAAGCCGGGGATCTCGTAGACGGTGGGAAACCGGCGGGCTTTGTCGGCGCCGTAGTTGTCGGGCAGGCCGACCAGCGCTTCCATGTGGACGTCGCGCCCGTGGAACTCGCTGAGCAGGCGGCTCCTGAGCTTCACGTGCCGAACCGTGCGGCTCTCGCGGACTGTTGGCGGGGGATTGCGGCGGTCGATGGCGAGGCGCACGGTGGCGGGGCGTTCGGGTGCGTGTTCGAACTGGGCCACGTCGCTGCGCGCGTTGCCAGGTGCGAGGACGGGATGCTGCCCCCAATCGTCCAGTCCCAGCACGGCCTGGGCGCGGTAGGCATTTGCCGGCAACTCAGCCAGGCGAGCGGGATAGCCGAGGCAGTTGTCAGACGTGAACGTCAACGTCTCGCCGGGCTGCCAGTCGCGCACGTCGCGGGCGAAGATCGGCTCGGACCAGAACCAGTGTACGAGGTCGAGGGGCGGCGTGAAGCGGCGTTTCGTGACGACCACCCAGACGCGGCCGGTGAATGGGCCGTCGCATACGGCCCGGTCGAAGGTCAGCTCGAAACGTGGGGCAGTGCTCGGGGTGCTGCTGGTCGGTTGGGCCGCGACCGGTGTGATGACGGTCGCCATGAAGATCGCCAACAGGGTGGCGCGTTGAACGAGTCGGTTGTACATGCACACCTCCTGCGCTTGCGGTACGCTGCGCTCGCCGCCATAGTGTCGCCGGGCCGCCGGACGTGCAACCGGCGTGCTGTCGATTACTGTGGCTGCAGCCTGGAGTCAGCGATGCGGATTCGTCTTGCCCACAGTCCCGACCCGGATGACGCCTTCATGTTCTACGGCCTGGCGTGCGGCGCGGTCGATCCGGGGCCATACGAATTCGAGCACGTGCTGGAGGATATCCAGTCGCTGAATGAGCGGGCACTGCGGGGCGAGTACGAGGTCACGGCCATCAGCATCCACGCCTATCCGCACGTGGCCGGCAAGTACGCGCTGACCTCCTGCGGCAGCAGCATGGGCGACAATTACGGCCCGCGCGTGGTGGCGCGCGAGCCGCTGGCGGTAGAGCAGTTGCGTGGCCGCAGAGTTGCCATTCCGGGCCGCATGACCACGGCGTTCCTCACACTGCAACTGCTGCTGGGCAAGGATGCGTTTACGCCAATGGTCGTGATGTTTGACCAGATTCCGGCCGAGGTGGCGGCGGGGCGCTTCGACGCCGGCCTGATCATCCACGAGGGGCAGCTCACGTATCCGCAGTTCGGCCTGCACCTCATTGTTGATCTGGGTGCCTGGTGGCAGGAACGCACCAGCCTGCCGCTGCCGCTGGGCGGCAACGTGATTCGCCGCGACCTGGGCGCCGCGCGCTGCCGTGAGATAGCCGGGATTCTAAAACAGAGCATTCAGTACGGGCTTGACCATCGTGAGGAGGCCGTGAGATACGCCTTGCAGTACGGCCGGGGGCTGGATGAGCGGTTGGCGGACGAGTTTGTCGGCATGTACGTGAACAAGTGGACGCTCGATTATGGCGCGCGCGGCCGGGCGGCCGTGCAGCGGCTGTTGCGTGAAGGCGCGGCGGCGGGGCTGGTGCCGGACGCCGGCGAGATTGACTTCGTGAGCTAGTGGTGTTGCCGCACGGTTGGCGCGCTGGATGGAGCGGGCTGGCGCGCGCCGCTACACTGGCACCACGCTTGAAGTTCATGGCTCGCGGAGATGGGCATTATGATCGCAATCATCGGCGGAACCGGGCTGGCCGAAGCGCTCTTCGGCGACGCGGCCGGACGGGACCACCACATTGACACGCCGTTCGGCAGGCCAAGTGGGCCAATCCGCGTCGTTAACTGGCATGGCATCGACGTCGCCCTACTGGCTCGACATGGCGACGGCCACCTGCTCAACCCGTCGCAGGTGCCGTATCGCGCCAACATATACGCGCTCAAGACACTCGGCGTCACGCACGTTCTGGCCAGCGGGGCGGTGGGCTCGCTGCGGGAGGAGATTCGGCCGCGCGACCTGGTGATTGTCAGCCAGGTGATCGACAAGACCTGTCGCCGCGCGCCGACGTTCTTCGATGAGGGCCTGGCCGTACATGTCGAGTTCGCCGAGCCATTCTGCCCAGAGCTGCGGAAGGTGCTGATCGGCGCGGCGCAGGGGCTTGACGCGCGGGTGCATGAGCGCGGGACGTATGTCTGCATGGAGGGGCCGGCTTTTAGCACGCAGGCCGAGTCGCACATGCACCGGGCGTGGGGCGGCGACCTGATCGGCATGACCGCCATGCCGGAGGCGCGCCTGGCGCGCGAGGCGGAAATGGCGTACGCGCTGGTCGCGCTGGCAACGGACTACGACTGCTGGAGGCCGCACGAGCCCGGGGCGACGCCGCAGAAGCTGCTGGAGGAGATCATCGGTCACTTACAGGCCGCGACGGCCAACGCGGTGGGGCTGTTGCGGGCAGCCGTGGCGGCGCTGTCGGCGGGCCCGCTGCCGTCGTCGCCGGCACATTCGGCTTTGGAGTTGGCGATCTGGTCGGATCGTGCGAAAATCGCACCCGAGGCGGCCAGGAAGTTCGGGCCGCTGTTGGCGCGGTATATCAAGGGCTGACTTGGCGGGGGGCGGTCGGCTTGACTGCGGGCGGCGAGTGAGGGCAGGTAGTTGGCAGCGACCAGGACCGGCAGGCGGGAGCGCGACTGGGTAATTGCGGCACCCCATCCCGCTCGTGACGAGTTGGCCCGGGCCGCCCGCATCGCGCCGCTGCTGGCGCAAGTCTTGTTGGGCAGAGGGGTTAGCGCGGCACCCGATGTGACGCGCTTCCTGATGCCGGACTTCAGCACGCTCGGGTTGCCAGAGACGCTGCCGAACGCCGGCATAGCCGCGGCACGGCTCGCGGCGGCGGTGCGGGCTAATCGCCGAATCGTCATCTACGGCGATTACGACGTGGACGGGGTGAGCGCGACGGCGATTCTCTGGCACGTACTGCGGTTAGCCGGGGCGCGGGTGGACTTCTACATCCCGAGCCGGCTGGATGAAGGTTATGGGTTGAATCCGGAAGCGGTTACGGCGATTGCCGACGACGGGGCCGAAGTGATCGTGACCGTCGATTGTGGCATCACGGCCGGCGAAGAGGCGGAGTTGGCGCGGCGGCGCGGCGTGGAGCTCATCGTTACGGACCACCACGAGCCGGGTCCGGAACTGCCCGGCGCCGCTTGCGTTGTTCACCCGTGGGCGTGCGGTGAATCGCCGAACCGTGACCTGTGCGGGGCCGGGGTGGCGTTCAAGGTGGCGTGGGCACTGGCGCAGGAGTTGTGCGGAACGCAGCGCGTCAGCGACGCGTATCGCCAGTTCCTGCTGGATGCAACGGCGTTTGCGGCGCTGGGCACGGTGGCGGACGTGGTGCCGCTGACCGGGGAGAATCGCGTTATCGCGGCCTTCGGATTGAAGCACTTGTGTCAGACCAGCAACCCCGGCTTGCAGGCGCTGATAGAGGTCTCGGGGGTGGCCGGTAAGACGGCGTACGACGACTACGACGTGGGTTTTCGGCTGGCGCCGCGGCTGAACGCCATCGGGCGCCTGGGGCACGCGCGGCTGGCCGTCGAATTGTTCACGCGGGCGGGTGCGGAGCGGGCGCGCGAGATTGCCGCCACGCTGGACGCGCACAATCGCCGGCGGCAGGAGTTGGAACGCGTAATTGTGCGGCAGGCCGAGACGATGGTGATCGAGCGCGGCTTCGATCGCGACAGTTGCCACGGGATTGTGCTGGCGAGCGCGGATTGGCATCCCGGCGTCATCGGCATTGTGGCCGCGCGGCTGACCGAGCGGTTTGGCCGGCCGACCGTGCTGATCGCCTTGGACAAGGGGCTGGGGCAGGGTTCGGGTCGCAGCGTGCGGCACTTTCCGCTGCATGAAGTATTGCGTGCCTGCGAGGCGCATCTGCTCAGCCACGGCGGGCACGCGATGGCGGCGGGCGTGCGGCTGCGGGAGGAGCAGGTGGGGGCGTTCACGGACGCCTTTGTCGCTGAGGCCGGACGGCGGCTGACGCCGAAGGATTTGCGGCCGAAGCTGCAACTGGATGCGGAAGTCGAGCTGACGGAATTGACGACCGAAGTCGTGGACATGATGCAGCGCATGGCGCCGCACGGGCCCGGCAACCCGGCGCCGCGTCTGGCCACGGCGGATGTTGAGCTGGTCGGCGCGCCGCGCGTGGTCGGCCGCGCTGCGAATCACCTGCAACTTACCGTGCGGCAAGGCCGCACTCATCGCAAGGCGATTGCCTTCGGTTTCGGCGACCAGGCGGAAGAGCTGGGCGAGTGCGGTCGCTTGCGCCTGGCGTTCGAGCCCATCATGAACGAGTGGAACGGGCGGCGCAGCGCCGAGTTGCGCGTGATCGACGTGAAACGCGTGGATTCCTGACCGCGCTGAGGCGTCTGCCGACGACATTCCCCTGAGGCGTTGCGCCCACCGGCGCCGGCATCACCACGGCCGTTGTGATATCTCCACGCGGCATTTCGGCAGGCTGTCGAGGAAGCGCCGGCCGTAGCTCTTGCCCAGCACGCGCGAGTCTAGGATGACCACGACGCCGCGGTCACTCTGACTGCGAATGAGCCGGCCGAAGCCCTGGCGGAACTTCAGGATGGCCTCGGGAATCTGGTAGTCGAAGAATGGTCGGCCGCCCGTGCGGCGCACCTGGTCGATGCGCGCCTCGACCATTGGGCGGTCCGGAACCGCGAAGGGCAGCCGCACGATCGTTACGTTGGAGAGGGCCGGCCCGACCACGTCCACACCCTGCCAGAAGCTGTCGGTGCCGAAGATGGCGGCGCGCGGCGTGGTGCGGAACTCGGCCAGCATCTGCGAGCGGGACAGGTCTTCCCCCTGGGCCATGATCGTGAAGCCGTCGGCGCACAGGTCGTCGCGGACGATCTGGGCCACGTCGTTGAGCGTCTGGTAGCTGGTGAAGAGGACGAAGGCGCGGCCCTCGGTTTCGCGCAGGTAGTGCGCGATGGCGCGGGCGGCTGCCTCGACGAACTGCCGGCCGGTGGAGGGCTCGGGCATCCCGGCCTCGACGTGTACGGTTACCTGTTGCGCAAAATCAAACGGCGAGCCGAGTCGGAGCGTCCGGGCCGGCGGCGCGCCCAGCCGGCCGAGCAGGTAGCCGAAGTCGGCATCGTCGGCCGCACAGAGCGTCGCGCTGGTCAGCACGATGCTGGATACGCGCTCGAACAGCAGTTCGCGCAAGACGGGCCCGGCTTCCAGCGGGGCGGCGCAGAGCGATAGGCGCCGGGTCTGGCGGGCTTCGTTCTCGATCCAGTAGACGTGCTCCTCGTAGCGCTGCTCCAGTAGCGCCTCGAGGGCCGCTGCCAGCTCGCCGGCGCGGTCCAGGTGGGCGCCCAGCTCCACCTGGTCCTCCATGCGCGGCAGCGCGCGCTTCAAGGACGCCAGCTCGTCAGACACGGCGCGTAGGGCGGGTGAAAGGAAGTTGCGGACCGGGCTGGCGCGCACGAGCCGCCCATTCGAGCGCCCGCGTGTGCGTTGCCAATCCTCCAGCTCGCGGAAGAACTGCGTGCAGGCGGACTGGGCGGCCGTGACAACGCGGTGCTGGGCCGCGTCGCCCAGCGTTCCCAGCAGACCTTTCCCGGTGCGCTCGTTGAACAGGCCGGCCAGCAGGTGTTGCACCTGGTTGTTGGAGACGCGCGTTCCGAGGTGGTCGGTGGCGACCTGTTCGAGTGTGTGGGCCTCGTCGATTATGGCCAAGTCGTAATCGGGAAGCACGTTGGCGCCCTCACGCCGCAACAGCAAGTCCGAAACCAGGATGGCGTGGTTCACCACCAGGACGTGGGCCGCCTCGGCGCGGCGGCGGGCGCGCTGGAAGAAGCAGGGCAGGTAGTGCGGACAGCGGCGCCCGAGACAGTTGCCGTGTTCGCTGCGGACTTTCTCCCACACTTCGGCCGGCGGCTGGGACGGCAGGTCGCTCAGCGAGCCGTCCTGCGTCTCGTAGGCCCAGTCTTCGATGGCGTGCAGGGCTTCCAGCAAGCGACCGCTCCCGAACAGGTTCTTCTGCTTCTCGCTGGCCTGTTTCAGCCGGCGCAGCCCCACGTAGTTCGTGCGGCCCTTCATGAGCTCCGCCTGGAAGGGCACGTCCAGGGCCTCCCGCAAAAACGGGATGTCCTTGTTGAAAAGCTGCTCCTGCAAGGCGATGGTGTGCGTGCTGATGACGACGCGGCGGCGGTGCTCCTGCACCTGCGCGATGGCGGGCAGCAGGTAAGCGAACGTTTTGCCCACGCCCGTGCCGGCTTCGACCGCCAGGTGCTCTCCGTCCGCGAACGCCGCCGCAATCGCGACGGCCATTTCGAGCTGCTGGGGGCGCAGTTCGTAGTCGGGGAGGCGAGCGGCGATCGGTCCGGCCGGTGCCAGCCAGGCTTCCACGTCCACGCCGGCCGCTCCTACCCGCCGCGCAGTTGCGCCGCGAACTGTGCCGCCATGAGCAGCGTCGCGCCGGCGGACAGCAGCGCAACGATTGCGCCGAAAGCGGTTACGAAGATGCGCCCGCCGACCCAACTGTCGCGCATGGTGGCCATGATGTGCGGCCGGGCGAGGACGAGCATGCTGATGATCATGGCCCCGGAGGTCAGCGGGACGGTGATGGAGTGCAGATAGCTGTATATCCAGGCCCAGCGGCTGACCTGCGTCTCAAGGCCTTCGAGCGCACGGACGTGGTGGCCGCGCACGACGTAGGTCCGCAGCAGTTCACCATCGGGACCAGCGACGAGCTTGCAGTAGCCGTTGTGCGCGTCGCCCCCCAGGGCCGCGTAGGTCAACGTGTATGCCACGAAATTTAGCAGCCCGACCGTGATGATGGCTATGCAAAGCTGGTTACGGCGGCGGCGCGGTAGCCGGTCCACCGGGCAGAGCGCCGTGGCGATGCCGCCGTTGCCGTTCGGCAGCCGCGCCGGCGCCGTGTTCTCCGCGGATGGCGGCATGGCACCTCGCCGGTTCCAGACTGGACGTGCGCTGCTGGCCGCCGCCGAACTGATCGGCGGCGCTGTCGAGCCGCGCTACTCGTCGGGATTATACCGGGTGTGCCGGCTGATCGGAATGCGGGCGCGGCGTTCGCGGGCGATCCTGTGACGCCCGGGCCGCCGGCGTGTGCGGGTGTGGTCGAAGCAGTTCGCCCCGAACGCGCTACCGGGCGTGGCGGATTGGCCGGCGGCGCATCATCACGCCCAGGCCGAGCAGGCTCAGCGGAACGGCCAGGAGCGTTCCGGGGCCGCACAGCAGCCCGAAGCTGCCGGGAGTGATGGTGCCGCCCGTGCCGTCCTGGTCGCCGTCGCTGCCACCGGGCGTGCTGCTGGGCTGGATCGGGCTGAGGTCAAGATGGACCACGCCGGCGCCGCCGCCGGTGCCGCCGTCTTCTTCGGCGTCATCGGCTGCTGCGGGTGTCAGGAGAAACGCCAGATTTGCCGCGTCGCTGGCAGTGCCCGGGGTACCCCAGCCGGTAATCGCGCCGTGGCGGTTGATGTCGCGCGCCTGGGTCAGCAGCAGGGGGAAGGCGCTGGGCAGGAGCGTGTTGAGGTCGAGCATGAGGTCGTTGATGCCGTCCTCGTCTTCGTCGAGGTACCAGAGGTCCGGCTCGCCGTCGTCGTTGGTGTCTTGCGGCGTAACGATGAAGGCGCGTCGCTTGCCGGCCGCATTGAGGGACCAGCCGACAATCACGCCGTCGTCATTGATCGCCGACGCGCTGCTGTTGGTCCCGCCCAGCGTGCCCAGGTCAGTCAGCGTGCCGGCGTACCAGACAAAGGCGTGCGTCTGGAAATCGCCCGTGTCGGCCTCGCCGACGACCACGCCGGTGTTGTTGATGCCGCGCGCCCAACTGTTGTGGCCGAAGGTCTGGCCGTCGGCGCTGGGCAGCGTTCCGAGAGGGATCATGAGCGCGTTCGCGCCGGTACCGTCATCGAGGAACCAATCCGTCGGGTTGCCGTCCATGTCGACGGCCGGGTAGAGCACAAAGCCCTGGCAGCCGTTGGTCAGACTGTAGGACCAGCCCGCCACGACGCCCTGGTCATTGACGGCGGTCGCGCTGCTGTTCACGTCGATGGCGCGCAGGGTTCCGAGATCCTGCAAGAGGGCATTGGTCGAGACACTTCCGTCCTCGACGTACCAGACGCCGTTGGTCGGCGTAACGATAAAGGCGAAGACGTCACGGATGGGGTGGGCGCAATTCCGGCGTGTCCAGCCGACGGCATACAGACCATTGGCGCTGATGTCGGTGGGACATGAGCACAGTCCCAGCCGCGAGATGGCTTCACCGGGATACGGGGATGTCAGGTCGGACATGACGGCCGGGCGGAATATGATTGCTTCGTCGTCACACTGGTCGTCCCAGAGATGGGTGACGACATGATCCGTATTCGAGATGCCGTAGGCCACGTAGTCTGCATAGTATGGGTAGTCCCGCGGCAACGTGTAACGGCCCCACGGGATCTCGATATACAGTGGCAGCATTTCACCGTTCTGCCAGTGGAACACCCACGGCTCGCCGGCCGCATCGAGCGTGCGGCCAACTACCTGTCCGTAGTCGTTGAGGGCGTAGGCCTCACTGGCGTCGCCGCCCAGCGTGCCGAGCGCGGTGGCGTTATAGCGCGTCTGGGCCGCTGACCGGGAAGCCAGCGCCAGCACGACCAGGGTCGTCAGAACGAACAGGCCGATCGTAGTCCGGGACGTGTGCATGACGGCTCCTCTGTGTACCGTGCACATCCGCGGTCAGGTTGCGCGGAAGCTAATGCTGCGCGGTCCGCGCCCGTCCGGGCGGACGGCGCACGGCATCGCAATACCGAGGCGTTATCGTCATTCCCCCGCGGGGCCTTCACGTGAGACTTGGCCGGCCGGGTTATCGGCGGCGCCGGCCGGTCGGCGCGGCGAAGGCGGGTTGGTGTTCAATGTTGGCCGCGCGGACCGGCGGGCCGGCTGAGGGCCGGTGGGACGCCCGGAGTGGTCCGCTAACGTTGCAGCAGCGCCAGCGCCTCGGCCCGCGTGCCCTGGCTCTTCTGCATAAGTCCGCGCAGCGCCGAAGTGACCATAACACTGCCGGGCTTCTTGACGCCGCGACAGGTCATGCACGTGTGGACGGCCTCGATGACCACGGCACAGCCCTTGACGTTCAGCCGCCGGGCCAGCAGGTCGGCCACCTGCGACGTCAAGCGCTCCTGGACCTGCGGCCGGCGCGAAAACACGTCCACGATGCGGGCCAGCTTTGACAGTCCGAGAACCTTCCCGCCGGGGATGTAGGCGATGTGTGCCTTGCCTTCGAACGGCATGAGGTGGTGCTCGCACATGCTGTTGAACGGGATGTTCCGCAGAACCACCATCTCATGGTGGTTCTCATCGAACGTTGCCTCGAGATGCCGCTCGGGGTCTTCGTGCAGGCCGGCGAAGAGTTCCACGTACATCCGCGCCACGCGGGTGGGCGTGCGCCGCAGGCCCTCGCGATCCGGGTCCTCCCCGATGGCCAGCAGTATTTCGCGCACGGCGCGCTCGATCCGCGGGACGTTGATGGCCGTCTCCTGGCCGCGATCCTTGTCCATGAGTTCTCTGCCTTCGCTCGCCGCCGGGCCGGAATGCTCAGATACTATCCGCGTCCCCGGCTCAGGTAGTCCACCAGCAGGCGGACGCCGAAGCCGGTGGCGCCCTTGCCCGTGGGTGTGTTGTTATCCTCTGACGTGGCGACGCCGGCAATGTCCAGATGCGCCCAGGCGACGCCGTCGTCCACGAACTCCCGCAGGAACATGCCGCCCGCGATGGCGTGTGCGTCGCGCTTGCCGCCGGAGTTCTTGATGTCCGAGTCCGTGCCCTTGATGAGGTCGCGGTACTCCGGCCAGAGCGGCAAGCGCCAGAGGCGTTCGCCCACGCGCCGGCCGCACTCGCCCAACTCGCCGGCCAACTCATCGTCGTTGCTCATCATGCCGGCCGCCTGCTTGCCGAGGGCCACGCTCACGCCGCCCGTCAGTGTGGCCAAGTCGATCATCTCGGTCGGCGTGAGCTTCTGCTGGGCGTAAGTGAGGGCGTCGGCCAGTACCAGGCGACCTTCGGCATCCGTCGAGATCACCTCCACGGTCTTGCCGTTCATCATCTTGAGAATGTCGCCGGGCCGGTAGGCGCGCTGCGAAACGGCGTTTTCCGCCGCCGCGATGAGCCCCACCACGTTGCACGGCAGCTTCAGCGTGGCCACGGCCTTCATGATCCCCAACACCGTCGTGCCGCCGCACTTGTCGAACTTCATCGCTTCCAGGCCGGCCGCGGGCTTGATGGAGTAGCCGCCGGTGTCAAACGTGATGGCCTTGCCCACGATCACCGTGCGCCGGCGCGTGCGCGGCAGGCCGCGATACTCGATCTGGATCAGGCACGGGGGCGTGGCCGAGCCGCCGCCGACCGCCAGCAAGCCGCCCATGCCCAGCCGCTTGGCCTGCGCCGCATCGATCACCGTGCACTTGAGCCGCGCGTGGCGGGCGAGCAGGCGGGCCTCGGCGGCCAGCGTAGCCGGGTTGATGACGTTGCCCGGCAAGTGTGCCAGCCGGCGCGCGTAGTTGGTGGCTTCGGCCACCAGCAGCTCGCGGCGGATGGCCGGCAGCTCGCGCCGCACATGACCGGATTCGCTGCAGCGCACCTGCACACGCACCGTGGCAACCGCCTTCTCGTCGGGCTGCTTGCACTCGACGAACTGGAAGCCGGCCAGCGCCATGCCACCGGCCCAGTGGCTGGTGGCGTCGTCCACGCCGGTCGCCGCCAGGCCGTCCATCCACAGAGCGGCGGTTCCGATACGTTCCGAGACCAGCCAGCGGGCCGCACACGCCGCGGCTCGTCGAATGGTCTGGGAAGTGATCTTCTCGGCTTCGCCCAGACCCACGATAACGATGCGGCGGTAGGTCCCCGCGCTGGTCGTGTGCGCGAGGTAGCCGACCTCCTCGCCGACCGCCTTGGCGGCCAGCAAGGCCGAAACGGCATCGGCACAGACGGCGTCGGCGGCACTGACGAGTTGCAGGGCCGGCTGCGGCTTGGCCGCCAGCGGAACCAGCAGAACATCCGCGCCGGCGCCGCGTCCGTCACCCGCCGTGAATTCGAAGGTCGTTCCGTTCCGGCTCATGTGCGTCCCTTGCATCTATCAACAATGGTCTCGGATCTCACGCAGCCGAGTAGTGGAGATTACCACGCGCGGGCATTCCACGGAAGTTCCCGGCCTATGCGTGCGGCGTCCCGGAAACGAGCTGGCGCGGTCGGGTCGCTCAGGCGATCTGTTCGGGGCAATCGACGATGAGGTTCGCGCCGGCGGCTTCCAGGTCGGCACGCGTTCGGAAGCCCCAGGTCACGCCGATTGCGACCGCGCCCGCACGCTGAGCCGTTGTGATGTCCGTGGGTGTGTCGCCGACGAGCCACGTTCGTTCCGGCGTGACACCCAGGGTCTGGCAGAGGTGCAGCGCATAATGTGGGTCAGGTTTGCGCAATTCTTCTTCGACGTAGCCCTGCACGTGCTCGAAGATGCCGTTCGGCCAGAAGGCGCGCACAACGCGCAAGCTTAGCGCGTGCGGCTTGTTGGACAGAACGGCCAGCCTGACGCCCTGCGCCCGCAAGCGGGCGACCAGCTCCGGGATCCCGGGATACGGGCGCGTATGCTGTAACGGCCGGGCGCCGTAGCGGGCCCGGGCCAATTCTGTAAGTCGTTCCACGAGAATGGGATACGTGTTGCCGATTGCCCGCTGACAGAGCATTGGCACGCCCTCGCCGACGAGGTGGCGGTAGTCCGCCACCGGTCGCGTGGGGAGCCCCAGGAGCGTAAGGCTTTCGTTCAAAGCCCCAGCGATGTCGGCGAGCGAGTCCACGAGTGTGCCGTCCAAGTCGAAAATACACGCCTGTGGCAGGTCAGCGTTCAAAGGCCATCTCCTGTTACTGTTCCAACCACCCGCAACCGCCTAGCCGAAATAAAGTATAATGGCAATGGCAACCGACGATGGACCGAGCCGTGCGGCTTGGCTGACCCTTCAGGGAGCAAGTGGCATGCTTTCCAGGATAATGGTGCGACGGTTGGTGTTCGGGTTGATGCTGCTCGCACTTGCACATCCGGCGTGGGCCGACCAGGACGAGCGTCCGCGCAGGAGCTTCAGCAGCCTGATAAACGTGGATGCTCTGCTTGACAATTACATGCTCTTCGTATCACGCAAGTACAACCTCACCGACGAGCAGGACACCGTCACGGAGCAGCTCGTCCGCTCACGCGTTGACGACTTCCTGGTGCGCCACCACGACGAGCTTTCCAGCCTGGTCGATCGGCTGGTGGACGTGCGCACCGGCGGCGACATCAGCCCGGCCGAATTGGCCGAATGGGGTCGTCGCATGCGCCCCATCTACGACGAGGCCAAGCTGATCATCATTGACGCGAACGATGAATGGCGCGCCATCCTCACGGACGAGCAGCGCGCTATCCACGACCAAGACGTTCAACTCATGTACCAGAGCTTCAGCACCACCGAGGACCAACTGAACCGGTTGGCCACGGGTGCCATGACGGTCGACGAGTTTCGCAATCCGCGGCGCGTCCGCGCGGAACGCCAGCCAACTGTCCGGGCCGCGCCCCCGCAGGTGGCCCAGGGAGCGCCGCGCTCGGTCGCGGTGCCCCGCACCGCCGGCGACGCGGCCAGTGTCGGGGAACTGATCAGGTCGCGTTCGCAGGCATCCCAGGACGCGGGCGCGGGCGCGGGCCCGTCGCCGGTCCGGCCGCAGCGCACCCGGGGCGATGCGGCGGATGCCCCCCGCACAGGCGGCAATCCGCGCGCGGCCGCCCGGTCACGTGCCGCCGGCCCTGATACGGGTGATCCGGCCGGCAAGTGGGAACAGTACGTTCGTGACTTCATCGACCGCTACCAACTCGATGCGGACCAGCAGGGCCGGGCCTACCGCGTACTTCGCAACTGCCAGGATCAGGCCGAACGCATGCTGCGGTCCCGGCAACCCACGATCGACCGTCTGGACCGGCAAGCCGAGGGTTTGCGTGGCCAGAACGACCAGGCTTCGCGCCAGCAACTGGAGAAGATCACTGCCAAGCGGGCCCGGCTGGTGGAGCCTCTCGATGCCATCTTCGAGAAGCAGCTCAAGCCGCGCCTTGAGCAGATTCCAACCCGGGCACAACGTGAGGCGGCTGAGAAGGCTGGGAAGGCCGGCGGCGCGGCACGCGTCGGTCAACGCGCGACGTCTGATAAAACCAGCCGACAACCGCCGATCGTGGAGCCACCCGTGCCGCCTGAAGATGAGCCCGAGGACCCGGGGTACGATCCGGAACCTGAGGAGCCGCCGGACGACGAGGATTGATCTCGGCGGCCGTCTCGAAGGGGGACTGCAAACCGGTTCGGTCCTGAAAGTGCGGTCGGGAACGTCCGATGATTACTTTCGATGCCCGGTTTGGCTCGGGGCCCAGGAAATGCGGGTCTCAGCGTGGCAACCGGTAACCGAAGGAGAACCAGTCGATGCGAAACCTGTTTACCCGCGGCCGTTTGTGGCTGCTTACTGCGGCGAGTGGAGGCGGCTTGCTCGCGCTGGAAGGCTGCAACCCGGATGTTCGGGACTACGTCCTGACGGGCGTGGGGTCGGCCGCGAACAGCCTGGCCAGTACCTTCATAACCGCATTCTTCCAGGGCCTGATCACCGGCTCTAGCGATGATGCCACCGTGGTCCGTGCGGTCATGGAGAACGTTCAGCAGTTCTTCTGCTGATTGCCGATGGGGCCATGGGCCGCGGTGTAACGGTTGCGCCGGCGTGTTTCGTTGAGCAACCTGTTCCCGGCCCGATCGTCGCTCAGTCATTTGTGACCCCTTGACCGGTGCGCGCCGCCCGACGTGCGCCGGTTTGTTTCTTTTGCGCCCGACAGCATGGCGGGGAATGGGCTGGGGGGCCTGAGTCGGCCGGCCTGCCACTGCAGAACTGATCCAGGTGTTATGAGCGTCCAGTGCCCGTCCGCGGCGCCTTGCCTTTGGCAAGGCCGGCGCTACAATGCGCGGTCAGCAGGTGGCGCCGGCGGCCCGGCCCGCCGGCGAGTGTGATCAGCAAGTTGTCGGCGGTGGCCGAAGCAGCGTGGCGCACGGCATCGAGAAGACGTGTCCTGCGGGCGTAATTCAGTGGTAGAATGCCAGCTTCCCAAGCTGGTTTCGAGTTGCTGTAACTATCGCTCCTGCAAGCACTTCCGCCAGCTTGGCAACATTTCGACACCCCGAAATGGCAACATTCTTCCCGACAACGCCAGCTTGAAGCGGAGTTCTGCGTCCCGAAGCGGGGTTGTGGCGAGGTGCTCGCGCGTAGCGACTCCCCCCGATTCCTCTACGTCGTCAGGGCGCTGTGGACGCAACGGTGCCGACCAGACTTCACGAGAGTACTTTCCACCCACCGCTAGACCGGCGGCTCAAGACAAAAGTTGTCAGCGGGCGGGCAAAGTGTACCGGCGATGGGCAGGTGAAGACCGGCCACTT
>CAZYGM010000019.1:0-27432 GCA_964647015.1 uncultured Planctomycetales bacterium
TCCGGGCACTGCGTGAGCACTTGATATATGGCGCGTGAATGGGGTGGGGTCAAAGAGTTGGGGCTCGGTTGTTGGTGGTTGGCGGATTCTGGCGAGGGGTGGTGGATTCCTCGTGGGCCCGGCGGCCGTTTTAGCGATGCGATTCCAGAGTCAGCGAGACGGAAAGCTGCGGGGTGGGGCGTCGTGATACTCGGACGAAACACCTGGAATCGCGGAAAACGTTGTCGGTTGGCGCGATCTTTTTGGTATGTTAGGGCCTGGAACAGTTCGTTTGTGGCGGTCGCCGGGGATGCGGTGGACGTCACGGCAGGCGAGGAAAGCACGTAAGAGGCCGCGCAGTATGCTAGAGACACGGGCAGCGGGCTCTTCCTGCCGGGCGGGGTCGGATGCCCTTGGCGGTACGCCTGCTACGAACTGACGTTGTTTGGCGATCCGAGTCTACCTATCCACGGGGTTCAGCAGTCGCCCTGACGTTGCGGGTGGCGACGGTGAGAGGTGTGATGATGACAATGGCGATGGCAAGAAGGCTGGTTACAGCACTGGCCGGGTTGGTGGTGCTGGCTGGCAGCGCCGTGGCCGAGCCGTACTGGGTGGCCTGGGAAGGCGATTGTCTGCCGGAGGAGCAGGGCTGGACGCGTTTCTGGGGTGACTGGGACGGGGCCTACCACGGGAGCGGCGCCGTGCGGACAATTGCGGACGGCGTGATGACGATGGACTCGCTTTACGACCCCGGCGTCTACGACTTGGCGCATATGCACCGCCCGATAGACCCTGCTATGGGCGAGACATTCATTGCCGAGTGGCGCCTCTGCGTTGATGCAGTTGTTGGCGGGGGGCCGCTCCCCAGCGACCCAGTTGTGACCATTTACAGCGATCAGCAGACGCTGTTGGCCTTCCGGTATTCAGCGGATGGCGTGCGCAACTTCTTTGAGTGGGAGCTGTTTGTCCCGCTAACGCTTGGCACGTTCAACTCGTTCCGCGTCGAGTCGACGGACATGCAGGCCTACACCTTCTGGGTGAATGGAGCATTCGCGTTTTCCGGCGAGTTCCGGCCCAGCGCGGGCTCATCGGAGTTCGCGTGGGGCGACTCCTGTCAGGGCGTGGCGAGCCTGACGCATTGGGATTACGTTCGGTTTGGCGCCGTGGTTCCGGAACCAGCCACCGGTCCGGCCTTACTACTACTACTCGCTGCTTGTTGCGCCCGCAGGCGCCCGCGGCGAGAGTGTGCGTGAGAGGAGCTACTCATGAGGACTCATGTTCTTGCGATTGGATTGCTATATGCGGTGACCGCCGCGGCCGTTGCGGATAACCAGGTGTCGGTTTGGTCGGCTACGTTGGGGGACTACCAGGTCCTCCAGAGTCCACCGTCGGTGGAAATCTACGGTCCAGGGACATACAAGATCGAGGTGACTGACGAGGGTGCTCCTGACGGTCTGGGACGAATAGAGCTTATCAGCGTCACGCAGGCGGTTTCGGGCGCGGTAATAATCCACGTCGAACGCAGCGTCGGTGTGGACCAGCCCGGCGCGGCTGACGTGTGGGAGATAAACCTCGATAACGCCACGGCCGGGCACGTGGCGGAGCTGCGCATTACGGGCAATTACGGCCATGCCGAGCAGGGCGGCACGCTGATCGCTGACAGCGCCGGAGCGCTGAACATCGGGGGCGATGTTGTGAAGCCGGTGGAGATACAGCGAAACGGTGCACTGAGGAGGGTCTGAAATGCGTGTTCTTGCCGCATTGGTTTCGCTGATGCTGGCCGGCAGCGCCGCCGCTGAGCCGTTTTGGGTGGAGTACAACGCAAGCTGCGGACTGTTCCCCGAGGAGGTCGGCTGGGAGCGGTTTACGTACGCCGGGGGTGCCGAGCGGTGGTTTGAGGATGGCCTGCTCGTACTCGACGGAACGGCGAGCAGTGACATAGCCGACCTGTCCGGGATGACGCTAGCGTGGGAGCCCGACCCGACAGAGTTCTTCAGAATGGAATGGCGACTCCGCGTTGACGAAGTCTATGGCTTCGCGGATCCCTTAGTGGCCGTTGAGTGCGGTGGGCACGGGACAGTATTCCTGCGTTATGCGCGAGAAGCTGTGTATAGCCTGTTTGAAGGAGTATGGATTCCATTTGCGCCCGGTGAGTTCCACGAGTACGCCCTGACGTCGCACGACATGCTCACTTACAAGCTAGAGATCGATGGAGTGCTTGCGCATGTTGGTGAGTTCGTCGGGCCCTGGTACCATTCGGCCGTTGGGTGGGGTGACGGGACTTCGGGCGCAAGCAGTGTGGCGCGCTGGGAATACGTTCGGTTCGGAGTGGTTCCAGAACCGACCGGACGCATTCAGCTTGCTGTGGCAAGCTTCGTGCTATGGTTAGCTGCAGCCAAGAGAATTGGGAGAGATCTGTCATGAAGAGATATGCGATTGCGGCAGTGAGTGCGGTGGGATGGTTGTTCTCTGGTTCGGTGCATGCGAGCATTGTGGTCCAGGAACACAGTGGCTACACACAGGGACAGCACTACGACGTGACTTGGTCTTCGCCGCCTGAAGTGCTACCGATAATTACGATTCTGCAGCCAATCGACTGGCGCGGTCCATACCACTTCGAGTGCTACGACGACTCGACGGCGCCGCCGTACGTACCGGCGGTCATTGAGTCGATCACAGCCGCGTCCGGCGTCGGGAGCGTGGAAGTCAAGGTGACGGGGTATGGCGGGCGGACGTACGGTGCCAGTGAGGTGTGGCTGGTGCAGATCGGGCAGACGGCCGGCACCGGCCGACTGGTCGAACTCAAGATCAGCGGCAACTACGGCCATGCCGAGCAGGGCGGCACGCTGATCGCCGACAGCGCCGGAGCGCTGAACATCGGCGGGGATGTTGTGAAGCCGGTGGAGATACAGCGAAACGGTGCACTGAGGAGGGTCTGAAATGCGTGTTCTTGCCGCATTGGTTTCGCTGATGCTGGCCGGCAGCGCCGCCGCTGAGCCGTTTTGGGTGGAGTACAACGCAAGCTGCGGACTGTTCCCCGAGGAGGTCGGCTGGGAGCGGACTGTGTATGGCGGCGGGGCCGAGCGCTGGATTCAGGACGGCTACCTTGTGCTCGATGGCCTGGTTGGCTCCGGCATCTCGGATTTCTACCGGATGGACGCACCCGTTGCGCTTGAACCCGGAGAACGTTTCGTAATGGAGTGGCGCCTGCGCGTCGACGAAGTCCCCGGGCTATGGGATCCGGGAATCAACTTCACCGTGCTGGGTGAGGCGATGTTGACGCTGGTGTACACTGAGAGCACAATCTACAGCTTGTATGAGACGATGACCATTGCATCATTCGAGCCGGGTGTGTTTCACGATTACTCATTGACGTCAACCGATTTAGAGACATACACGCTCTGCATTGGTGGCGAGCCGGTGCATGGCGGGCTATTGAGTTTTCCCGGTGGGGAGTCGCGTGTTCGGTGGGGTGATTACGGGCGGCCTGCCAGCTTGTCCACATGGAGCAGTGTCGCATTCGGTGTGGTGCCGGAACCATTTACCGGCGCCATTACAGCGGCGGCTGCCCTACTCGTGTTGCGGTCACGCATCTCAAGGAAAGGGAGGACCTACGATGAGTCGGTATAGCATTGTGTCGTTGCTTGCCTGCGCGGTGGCGCTGTGCCATCAGGCCTACGGAGCAATCGTCGTGGAGGAGCGCAGTGGGTACGAACGAGATGTGTACTACACGGTGCACGGCGATTCGGATATCACGATTCTGCAGCCAATCGACTGGCGCGGTCCATACCAGTTCGAGTGCTACGACGACTCGACGGCGCCGCCGTACGAACCGGCGGTCATTGAGTCGATCACAGCCGGGCCGGGCGTCGGGAGCGTGGAAGTCAAGGTGACGGGGTATGGCGGGCGGACGTACGGTGCCAGTGAGGTGTGGCTGGTGCAGATCGGGCAGACGGCCGGCACCGGCCGACTGGTCGAACTCAAGATCAGCGGCAACTACGGCCATGCCGAGCAGGGCGGCACGCTGATCGCCGACAGCGCCGGAGCGCTGAAGATCGGCGGGGACGTTGTGAAGCCGGTCGCCATTGCGGGTAACGTTGCTCAGCTGTACGTTCCAGGCTGCATATATGCGAACATGGACGTGGGCGGCGACGTCGGACGACTGGAGATCGGCACGGTTGACGCTGAGGCGGAAATTACGGTCGGCGGCGATGTGGGCGCGGCGATGTCGACCTATATCGGCTCCCTGAACGGCCGCCTGATGATCGAGGGAGATGTGATCAGGTCCTTCGACATCGGTTCATTGCTCGGGTGCTGCTCCGTCAGGAAGGTGCGAGAATTCACGGCACGGGAGCTTTCAGTTAGTACACTGGGCGGAACGCTGGTTGTCGCGGAAGATGTGGAGCGCGATGTGCTTATCCAGGACTTTCGGCCGCGCGGCGTCATCGACATCGGCGGTGACCTCAGCGGCGCGCTCACGTTCGCGCCATACATGTGTGGCGAGCTGCGCGTCGGGGGAAGCGTTTCGGGGGACATTGAGGTGGCCGAAAGCGAGCTCGTTGGCCGGATTGTCATCGCGGGCAATCTCGGGAGCTCCATTTACACCGGCTGGGACCTGACGGGCAGAATCCAGATTGGCGGCGACCTGGCGGGCGCGATCGAGGTTGGGGGGGACCTGACGGGCACAATCGAGGTTGGCAGCCCGTACGCCGACCTGGACCGCATGGCCGGCGCGATCCTGGTGCCGAACGGCACGCTGAGCGGGCGGATCCTGCTGAACAATGGGCTGGCGCAAGCCGCGGACGTGCACTTCGGCGAGATCGGCCCGGATGCGCTGTTCGTGGTGAACAACGACGGGGCGAATCCGGCTGAGGATGACTGGGAGGTCGGGGCGGAAGTGCGCGTCGGTACCGCCGAGCCATTCCAAGATGTTACCGGACCCGATGATGAGAGTTTCTGGGTGGCTTCCTGCCTGAAGGGTGACGCAAACAACAGTGGCGCGGTCAACGCTTTCGATATCGATCCGTTCGTGCTGCTCCTGACAAACCCGGCCGGCTATTGCGCCGCGTACCCGGGGTTGTGCGGCGAAGGGAACGATTCGGAAGAAGGGTCGTCGCGCGGCAGTTACGTGTACCGTGGGGATCTCAATTGTGACGGGCTGGTGAACGCGTTCGATATCGATGCGTTCGTGCTGAAGCTGACCGATGCGGAGGCCTGGGAGTTGGCGTACCCGCCGTCGTGCGTGTTGGAGGATAATGGCGAGTGCTGCCCGGGCGACATGCTTCTGGCCATGGGCTCGCGTGGGGCCGAATCGGCGGGCGCGGAGTTGGAGTCTGAGAGTGCGGCGGCGACGGCCGCACTGATCGTGGAATACGTGTCGCCGGAGTTGCGGCCGGGGTTGCTCTGGCTCGCCACGCAGTTGGCCGACGAGCTGCCGGACCGGCAGCGGGCGGCGTTGTGGGCGGAGGTGGAGGCCGAACTGCTGGGCGGCTAGGGGCGGCCGTCGACGAACTGGCCGCGTGGATTATGGCCGAGCTTTCGCCGGAGGAATTGGCGGTATTCGTGGCGGATCTGGCGGCGGCTGCTGAGGAGTTCGCCGGGACGCCGGCGGGTGCTGATATGGCGTCGCTGCTGGCGGAGTTTGAGTAGCGGCGGAGAAGCTGTGGCGAAGCGGTCTCCTGGGTACACCGGGCGGCGGCCGGCTGGTTGAAAGCTGTGTGCTGCAACCCTCCCCCGGCCCCTCCCATGGAAAGGGCGGGGAGTTGTGGGATGGCTGGTGGTCTGAGGGCCGCAGAGTATTGGGTTAGGTCATGTGGCGGGCCGGGTGAGGGTTGCGAGGCCCTTGCCCGGCCCGCGGTGTGATTGGCGGGTGGGGGTTAATCAAAGGAACCGCTTCTTCACAGGCGCGGCTCGGTTCGGATGGCGCGGCTCGGTTCGGATGGGGCGGGGCGGTTTGGATGGGGCGGCGGGTACTGTAGGTTGTCGGCTCATGGCGGGTCAGCGCGGTAGTTCCAGGCAGACGAGGCGTTCGAGGTTGCGGGCGTAGATTCGGCCGCGGTAGATGGTTGGGACGGTCCAGCAGAGGCCGTCGAGGATGGTGGCGCGGGCGGTGGGCTTGAAGCCGGCGGGGGTGGCCGGGGCCAGCACCAGCTCGCCGCGCTCGGTGAGGATGATCAGGGTGTCGCCGGAGAGTACGACGGTGCCGTTCTGGTACTGCTTGTCGCGGCGGTCGCCGTGCTCCCACTTGACGCGGCCGGTAGCCAGCTCGACGCACCTGAGGCCGACCTGATCGCAGGTGTAGAGGTGGCCGTCGTGTAGTACCGGTGTCTGGAACTTGGCGAGGATGGCCTGGCCGGACCAGAGCTTCTCGACGGCCAGGCGGGAGTCATCAGCAGGGCGCAGCTTGAGCACGGCCGAACCGTGCTCGTAGCCGGAGCTGAAGAACAGGTGGCCGTCGTGGAAGATGGGGGTGGCGGCGTTGACGTCCCAGCTTGTTTCCCAGGGCATGCTCCAGACTTCGCGGCCGGTAAGGGCCTCGACGATGACGGCGGACTTGCCGAGAAGGGCGGCGATGTAGCGGCGGTCGGCGATTGTGAAGGCGTGGGGGGTGGAGTAGCCGACAGGCGTGGCGCCGTGTTGCCAGGCCGGTTCGCCGGTGCGTTTGTTCAGGGCGACGAGTACGCCGGCTTGGTCGCCGCCGATGACGATGGCCAGGTCGCCTTCGATGAGCACGGAGCCGCTGTAGCCCCACTGTGGCATGGCGTTGAACTGGCGGCTCCAGACTTCGCGGCCGGTTTGGGCGTCGAAGCAGATCAGTCGGCCGCGGGCGCTCTGGAGGTAGATGCGGCCTTCGTGGACGGTGGGTGTGCCGCGGGTGCCGTCGCCGCCCTGGCGTTCGCGGTATTCTTCCTCGAAGGGTGATTGCCAGATGATCTGGCCGGAGTCGGCGTCGAGGCAGAAGAGGACCTGCTGCGCGTCCTGGGTGCCGCAGGTGTAAGCGCGGCCATCGACACAGGTTACGGCGCTGAAGGCGGAGCCGATGCGGGCCTGCCAGAGCTGCTTGGGCGGGGTCTCCCAGCGGGTTTGGAAGCCGGATTCGGGGCTGATGCCGTCGTGGTTGGGGCCGCGCCAGTTGGGCCAGTCCTGGCCGAGGGCCAGGCCGGTCAGGAGCAGTCCGCCGGTCATGGTCATGGTCAGGAAGCGTGGCAGGTTGACGCGCATGGGTGTTCTCCGTTCGCGGGATTCGGCTGGCTCGACAAGTGAAGATACCCGGCGGCGGCGGGAAGGGCGAGCTGTGCGGGGCGTTATTCCGAGCGCAGGGCGGGGAGCAGTGAGGCGCGGAGGGAGAAGGCGAGGGCGAGGTAGCCGGTGAGCAGGCCGACGGCGAAGATGGCTGCGAACATAAGGAGCAGGCTTGGCCAGGGGATGGTGGCCGCACGCGCGACCACGTGGGGGACGGTGACGACGGCGGCGCTGAGCAGGCCGGCGGCTAGTCCGGTACCGACCAGGAGCGCGTTCTCGCTCAGCACGAGCCAATGCAGCGCGGTACGGGAGAACCCGAGGGCCTGGAGGAGGGCCAACTCACTGCGGCGTTCCCAGATGTTGCGCAGGAGCACGACGGTGAGGCCGACGGTGCCCAGCAACAGGCCGAGGCCGCCGAGGGTCTGGAAGGTGGAGAGATATGTGTTCTGGATGGTTTGCAGCTCGGCGAGTCGTTGGCGCGTTGAGGTGGCGGCGAGGCCGAAATCGGACAGGCCGCGTTCGAGGGCTTGTTCGACTTGGTCGGCCTGGTCGGGAGCGGTTTCGATTAGGAAGAAGGCATGTCCGCTGACGGATGGGAAGAGGCGTTTGAATTGCGAGTCCGCGACGATGAGCGGGCCTTGCAGGCAACTGCCGCGCAGCAGGGCGACGATTCGCAGGGGCACGTCCCGGCCGTGCTCGTCGGCGATGATGACGTCCTGGCCGAGGCCGACGTGGAACTGCCATTGGGCGGCGGCGGCGTCGGCGATGGCGGGGATGGCGTCGTCGGACAGGTCGCGCTGCAGGAGGAGCCAGGGGTTTTCGCGTTCGGCGGGGGGTTCGGCGAGGGTGGCGGCGAAGGTGAAGCCGCCGCGCTGGATCATGGCCGGCGAGGCGCCCAGGAGGGTGGGCTGCGTGGGGCGGTAGAGGTTCAGGCAGCTTGCATCGTCGCCGGGTTGTAGGCGGAAGGAGTGGATGGCGGTGCTGGAGAGGGTCTGTTCGGCGGATTCGGGCAGGCCGAGGGCGGCGCGGCCGGCGGGCGTGTTCGGGTCGTAGTGCAGAGGCGCGGTTGACTCGGCCAGGAGTGTGAAGCCGCCGGTGCCGGAGTCGCGGGCGGTGGCGTCCGGCGGTGGTTCGAGACGCATGGCGTGCAAGGAGGCGATGAGGAAGGTAGCGGCGGCGATGAGGCCGGCGGTCAGCAGGCTGCGGCCGGCGCGGCGGCGGGCGTTGCGGAGGCCGAGTCGCAGGAGGGCGAGTCGGCCGACGGCGTTGATGGGGCGGTGCGGTTCGGCGTGGAGCCAAGCGGCGAATCCGGTCAGGCCGGCCAGCAGCAGGCAGGTGCCGCTCAGGAAGAATGCCAGCGTTTGCGAGAGGGCGTCCGTCTGGGGAACGATGGCGGCGAAGATGATGGCGAGGGTGGCCAGCAATAGCGCGATGGTGGTGATGAGGGCGGCGCGACCGGGGCGGCGGGCAGGCCGGCCGGATTGCATGACGCCGGCGAGCAGGGCGCGGGCCGGCATCCGCATGAGCCCGCGGAGCGACCAGGCGATTGCGGCGGTCGCGGCGGCCAGGCTGAAGGTGAAGCCGAGGAGATAGTCCAGCGGGGATTCGTGGAGTTTGAGGAAGGGCGTGTTGACGGCGGGAGCCCACCAGGTGCGGAGCCCGTGGAGCATGAGGGTGGCGTAGCCGCGGGCGGCGAGCAGGCCGAGGGCGGCGCCGGCGGCGGTCAGCAGGAGGCCCTCGGCCAGCAGCAGGCGGCGGATGCGCGGCGGTGTGAAGCCCAGGGCCAGCAGGAGTCCGACTTCGTGGCAGCGGCGCTCGATGTTGAGGCGGAACAGCAGGCCGACCAGGAGCGCCGCCGAGATGATCAGGAAGAAGCTGAAGCCAATGAAGAGGCCGGCGAAGTCGGTAGTGCCGGCGGCCGCGGTGAGTGCGCGGGCGCGGACGGCGTCGAAGCGCAGGCCGGCCGCCGCGGGATCGAGATTCGCGCGCAGGGATTGCGTGAAGGCGGCTTGGACGGCGGCGAGCGGTTCGCCGGGGCGGGTGTAGACGCGGAAGGAAGTGAGGCGGCCGAGGCGCTGGGTGTCGTGGGTCCAGAGGCGCTGGCCGTCGGTGAGGGTGACGAAGGCCTTGGGGGTGGTGCGGTGGGCGTCCCAGTAGTCTTCGTCGCGCTCGCGGATGCGGGTCAGGTCAATCGGGAAGGGTGGGTCCCAGTCGGCGAGGCTGGCCGTGTCGGTGATGCCGGGGTAGTCGGGTGTGAAGCCGAGGTCCGCGGATGCGCCCTGGAGCGAGAGAATGTGGCGGAGGCGGAATGTGGCGCGTTCGGTGCGCAGCTCGCCAGTGTGGGCCAGGACGTAGTATGCCAGGGTGATGAGGCGGCCGGGCTGGACGTCCAGGTTGGTCGCGGCCCAATCGTTCAGGGCAATCTCGCCGGGCGCGAGCGGTGGTAGCGGGATGGCGTCACCGGGCTCGACGGCGGCCACGGTGGAATAGGGGATGGCGGTCGTGGACTGCTCGGCGGCGGCGATCTCATTTGCCAGGTAGGCCAGGACGCCGGCGGCGGGGAGGTCTGTTTCGGCGACGGCGGCGCGGGCGGCGGCCTCGGCGAACGGGGGCAGCAGGAAGGCGTCGCTTTCGAGTGCAACGTAGCCGAATTCGGGGGCCATGCGCAGGCGCAGGCCGAGGTCGGCGAGTTGCATGTGGGTCTTCAGGCCGGCGGCCAGCTCGCCGGTTTCGCATTGGCCAGCGGCCAGGAGCGTGTTGGCGCGGTCCGGCTGGTCGAGGAGGCGCTGCATCGTTGCCAGGGGGACATAGGCATTGCGGGGCACGCCTTGCTGAGGGGAAAGGCTCAGCGCGCCGAGGTTTCCGGCGGCGACTATGCGGTCAACCGTTAGGCGCATGGTGAGAGTGGCGTCGTCGCGGCGGCCGAGCAGGGCTTCGGGGGAGACGGCCGCCGGGCGCGCGAGGCGCAGGAGAACATCGTCGCCGACGCGGGCGGCGAGGTCGTCGGCTAGGGTCTGGTTGAGCCAGACGGTGCGGCCTGTCGCGGGCATGGGGGGCGAGTCGGAGTCGGGCGGGCCGAGTTGCCAGAAGCGTTCATCCACGCCGAACACCTGGACGGGGGCGGCGGTGGCGTATGAAGCGGCGTGTGTTGCGCTGGCGCGGGCCATTATCAGGGGGCAGACGGTGGCGGCTTCGTCCGGGCCGGCCAGGTCGGTGGCCAGGGCGGCGCGGAAGAAGCGCGGGGCGTGCAAGGCGTGTTCGACGCGGCCGAGGCGATCGAGCGCGGCCGCGCGCAGGCTGCCGCGCATGGAGGTGCCGACCAGGAGGGCGCCGGTCAGGACGGCGGAGCCGGCGAGAGCGCCCAGAGCGACGGCCAGGCCGGCGCGCCAGTGGTATCTCAGGCTGCGCAGGTATGCAGTCGTCAGGCGCACGGGGACACCTCAGCCGGTGGTTAAGGCGCCGTCGCGCAGCTCGTAGCGGCGTTCGAAGCGCGTGGCGAGGGCGGAGCTGTGTGTTACGACCAGGAGGATCAGGTCGCCGGCGCGGTGCAACTCGGCCAGCAGGTCGCCGACCCGGTCGGCGTGGTGCTGGTCGAGGTTGCCGGTGGGCTCGTCGGCGAGGACGAGGCGCGGGCGGTTGATTAGCGCGCGGGCGATGGCGACGCGCTGGCGTTCGCCGCCGGAGAGTTCGGCCGGCCGATGGTCGCGGCGGTTGGCCAGGCCGACGCGTTCGAGCAGCTCGTGGGCGCGGGGCGTGGCGTCTTCGATGGGCGGCGTGGCGATGGTGGGCAGCAGGACGTTTTCCAGCACGGAGCACTGGGGCAGCAGGTGGTGGTCCTGGAAGATGAAGCCGACATGGCGGTTACGGAAGCGGGCGAGTTCGTGGGGCGGCAACGTGAACGGATCGCGGCCGTCGAGGGTGACCTGTCCGGCGTCGGGCGGTTCGAGCGTGCCGATGATGTTAAGGAGCGTGCTCTTGCCGCAGCCGGAGGGGCCCTGGATGACGGCGGCGGCGCCCGGGGCGAGCGTGAGCGAGATGTCGCGGAGGACCGTGAGCGGGCCGGCGCCGGTCGCGTAGTGTTTCGCGATGTGACTGGCCGTGAGCATGATTTGGCAACGTACTCCGGGCGACGCCGGCGGCCAAGCCTATGGCCGGGCGAATTGGCGGAAGAGCTGCCAGGCCTCGTGGGCCATGCGGTCGGCGGAGAAGTCGGCGTGGACGCGGGCGCGGCCGTGCATGCCGAGTTGCCGGCGCAGGTCGGCGTCGTCGGCCAGGCGGGTCAGCGTGTGTGCCAGGGCATCCGGGTCGTCGGGGTCGTACAGCAGGCCGCCGCCGGTGGCGTCGATGAGTTCGGGGAAGGACCCGCGGCGGGGCAGTACGACCGGCACGCCGGCGGCGAGGCTTTCGAGCACTGAGAAGCCTTTGGCTTCGGGGTAAGTGGTCGGCATGGCGAGCATGTCGATCGAGGCCAGGAAGGCGAGCTTACCGGGCCGGTCAATCACGCCGGCGTATTCGAATGCATCGGCGGCGCCGGCGTGTTGGAGGCGCGTGCGTATGCGGTCGAGATAGGGGCGCTCGGCTGGGCCGAGATAGCCGGCGGCGCATAGGCGGCAGTCGCGGCCGGTTTGACGAAGCTGGATGAACGCCTCGGCCAACACGTGCAGGCCCTTGTCGGGGCAGATGCGGCCAAGGTAGCCGAGCGTGACCGGCGTGCCGGGCGGGCGGTCCGGCGGCGCGGGGAAGTCCGCCACGCGAATGCCCATGGGGATGCGGTGGATGCGCGCGCGGGGCAGGCCGAAGTGTTCGGCGGCGTGGTTGGCGAAGTAATCTGTGAGGGCGACGAATGCGTCCACCCCAGCCGCGCCGGCGCGGATCAGACGCAGGGCTTCGTCCAGGTGCTGTGCGGGCAGGCGGTCGATGAAGATGTCCTCGCCGGACAGGCCGCAGAGCACAGGTACGCCGAGGGCGGTCTTGAGCGGGGCGGCGAAGCCGATGAACAGCAGGTTGGGGAGGTATACGAGGGTGGGGCGCAGGCGGCGCAGTGCGGCGATGAGCTTGTCGAGTTCCTTGCGTTGGGCGCCGTCCTGGCCGCGGAGGACAGAGACGGTCATGGCGCCGAGTTGGCGGGGGTCGGTGCCGGCGGCGCGGCGCGCGACGAGGTTGAGCAGCCAGCGAGCGTCGAGGAGGCGATCGAGCAGGCGGGGCGTGTGGCGGAAGAAGGCGGAGACCTGTTGGAGGTAGACGTTGATGCCGCCGAAGAAGATGCGGTGTCGGCTGACGTCCTGCTCGTCGGTGCGCAGGGGCGTGTAGAGCGGGATGAGGATGACGTCGTGGCCGTGGGCGCGCAGGGTGGCGGCGAGGCGGTTGTCGTGCATGCAACTGCCGCAGTACATGCCGGCGGCCCCGGTGGCCAGGTGAGCGATTCGCATCGCGACGGACTCCGCTGTGGGCGTGGCTGCGCCGGCCGGCACGGTCGGCGGCGGGGGCGCCTTTGTCAATAGTAGGTTTCGTACTCGTCCGGAGGCTGGAACATCTCGAAGATTGCTGTGAAGGCGAAGCCCACGTGGCCGTCGGCGAAGAGCAGGTGGCTGTGGTGGCGCTTGGTGTGGTGCCACTGAGCGCGGGCGTCCTTCATGTTGAACATTGGGTTGAAGACGGGTTCCTGGAAGACGATCTTCCTGCTGGGGAAGCGGATGTGCGAGCGCGGCAGGGCGCGGCAGCTCTGGATTCCGAAGGTGGGGACCGGATAGGGGATGAATTCGTCGATGTCGCGGCTGTCGCTGGCGTAGGTGTAGCTGGTGCCGTGCTCGATGAAGAATGTGCCGGTGAGTTGGCGGCCGTCGGCCGTGTAGGCATCGCCGCGGTCGCGCGGGCATTCGAAGACGTGTTCCTTGCGTTGTTTGGCCTGGGCGATGGTTTCGGAGATGTTGTTCTCGACGCCGAGGTAGCGATTCAGCGGGCGCTGGTTCTCGGGCAGCTTGCTGCCGAGGATCTGGTGGCGATCGCTGCGGGCCACGTAGCCGATACAGCCGTAGAAGGGGGCCGCGGGCATGACGTCGGCGTTCTCGCCGAGGTAGAACTCGATGGCGTGGCCGATGGTGCGCAGGTTGGCCCGGCAGCGGACGCGCTGGGTCTGATCGCGTGCCGCGCCCAGGCTGGGCACGAGTATGCTGATGAGCGTGGCGATGATCGCGACGACGACCAGCAGCTCGATGAGCGTGAAGGCGTGGTTGCGTTGCACCAGTAGGCCCTCGGTACCGTCGGTCCGCGACGAATGTGGTCGCGGGCGCTATCCTCTGTGAATAGTATGGTACGCGCATTTGCGCGGATGGCGACTCCCGCGTGTCGAAACTGGTAAACGGAAGTTCCGAAGCGCGTTCATCGGCAGGCCGTGGTCCGGTAGGCTGTTCCCGGGCGCGTTGTGCCGCCCGGGTGAAGCGAGGTGGCAGGTGATGGCTGGACGACCGGCAGGGTCGGCCGTAGTGAAGCTGGTGGCGGCCGGGCTGGGTGCGGCGGCGCTGGCGGGGTCGCCGACCACGCAGCCGGAGCGGGCGGCGTGGCCGATGTGGGGCGGCGGGCCGACGCGCAACGCGGTCGCGATTGCACGGGGCATTCCGCACGATTGGGACGTGGAGACGAAGCGGAACATCCGCTGGACGGCCCCACTGGGATCGGTGACGTACGGCGGGCCGGTCGTGGCGGGCGGGCGCGTGTTTGTCGGCACGAACAACGCCGGCGAGTATCGGCCGCACAGCAAGGGCGACAAGGGCTGCCTGTTGTGCTTCGACGAGCGGACGGGGCGGTTGCTGTGGCAGGCGACGCACGACAAGCTGCCCAGCGGGCCGGCGAATGACTGGCCGGAGCAAGGGGTGGCCGCGACGCCGCTGGTGGATGGCGAGCGGGTGTACTACGTGAGCAACCGCTGCGAGCTGGTGTGCGCGGATGTGCAGGGCTTTCACGACGGCAAGAACGACGGGCCGTATACGGCGGAGCGGCACACGGAGTTGCTGGACGCCGACTTCGTCTGGATCCTGGACATGATGGGCACGCTGGGGGTGTATCCGCACAACCTGGCGGCCTGCGCGCCGGTCGGGGCGGGGGATCTGATTTTCGTTTGCACCGGGAACGCGGTGGATGATGATCATGAGAAGCCGCCGGCCCCGCAGGCGCCGTCGTTCATCGCGGTCAACAAGCACACCGGCGCGGTCGTGTGGCAGCGGAACGATCCGGGGGCGAATATTCTGCACGGGCAATGGTCTTCGCCGGCGTATGGCGTCAGCGGCGGCGTGCCGCAGGTGGTCTTCGGCGGCGGCGACGGCTGGTGCTACGCCTTCGAGCCGCTGACGGGCGCGCCGCTCTGGAAATTCGACCTGAACCCGAAGGATTCCGTGTGGCAGATGGGCGGGCGAGGGACCAAGACCAGCATCGTCGCCACGCCGGTGATTCACGACGACCGGGTGTTCCTGGCGGTCGGCGATGATCCGGAGCAATGCAGCGGGCCGGGACATCTGTACGCGATCGACGCGACGCAGCGGGGCGACATCACGGAGAAGGGGCGCGTCTGGCGCTTCGGCGGCAAGGATTTCGGCCGGACAATCGCGAGTGTGGCGGTGGCGGACGGGCTGCTGTACGCGGTTGATCTGGACGGCTTCCTGTCGTGTCTCGATGTGAAGAGTGGTGAGCGGTTGTGGCAGCATGACATGGAGGCGGCCGTGTGGGGCTCGCCGGTGGTGGCCGACGGGAAGGTGTTTCTGGGCAACGCCGACGGCGAGGTGGTCGTCGTCAGGCATGGGCGGACGCTCGAGGAACTGGCGCGGCACGACATGCGGCAGGCGATCTATACGTCGGCCGCGGTGGCAGGGGACACTCTGTACGTGGCCACGCAGCGCACGCTCTATGCGATTGGCGCGCCGCGGCCGGCGGCGGGCGGCTGGCCCATGTTTCGCGGGGACGGGCAGCTTACGGGCGCGGCTGGGGCAGAGCTGCCGGCGGAGCCGGTGGTACGCTGGAAGCACACGGCGGCCGGGGCGGTGTTGTCCACGGCGGCGATTGTGGACGGGGTCGTGTATGTGGGCTGCAGCGCGGACCGGCTCTTGGCGCTGGAGCTGTCCGGCGGGCGGCTGAAGTGGCAATACGAGACTGCGGACGCGGTCGAGGCGTCGCCGCTGGTGGCGGGCGGAATGGTGTATATCGGCGACATGGCGGGCGTCTTTCACGCGTGCGATGCGGCGACCGGGGCGCGGCGCTGGTCGTTCAAGACGGGGGCGCAAATCAGCTCGTCAGCGAACTGCGTGGATGGGCGCGTGCTGTTCGGCTCATACGACGGGACGCTGTACTGCCTGAACGCGGCAGACGGGGCGGAGGTGTGGAAGTACGATACGGATGACCGCTTGCACGCGACGCCGGCGGTGGCGAACGGCCACGTGCTGATAGCGGGCTGCGACGGGAATCTGCATGTAGTGAAGCTGGATGATGGTGCGGCGGTGCGGCGGGTGCCGCTGGGGTCGGTGACGGGGTGCTCGCCGGGGGTGCAGGGGTCGCGGGCGTTTGTGGGGACATACGGCGGTCAGATGCTGGGGCTGGACTGGCAGGCGGGCAACGTGGCGTGGCGCTACGAGGATGCTGAGCGTGGCCAGCCGTTTCTGAGCTCGCCGGCGGTGGCGGGCGGGTTGGTGATTGCGGGCGGGCGCGACCGGCGGCTGCGGGCGTTTGAGGCTGAGAGCGGCGCGCAGCGCTGGGTGTTTGCGACCAGGGGGCGGATCGACTCCTCGCCGGTCGTGGTGGGCGAGCGTGTGTTTGTGGGCTCGGCGGACGGCCGGTTGTACGCAATTGGGCTGGAGAGCGGTGAGGAAGTGTGGCGGTTCGAGGCGGGGGCGGCGATTTATGCGTCGCCGGCGGTGGCGGAGGATTGCCTGGTGATTGGTGCTGAGGATGGCGTGATTTACTGTTTGGGGGCGGCTTTGCCGGCGGCGGGCGGGGACTGATCGGCGGGCGGGGCGGCGTCTTCGTGGCGCAGGGCCAGGGCGCCGGTGGGGCAGGCGGCGGCGCATTCGCGGGCGGCGCGTTGCAGGGCCTCGGCCAAGGGGGCGTCTAGCGGGACATCCACGCGGACGTTGAACCCGTGTCCGATGAAGGTCAGGCCGAGCGGTTCGCCGGCGCGTTCGGCCACTTGCACGCACAGGCCGCACAGGATGCACTTGCCCGGCTCGTAGACGATCTCGGGGTGGTGGTAATGGCGTTCGAAGTGCCGGCGGGCGCCGCGATAGCGGGCGGCGTCGGCGCCGTACATCTCGGCGTAGTGGCGCAGGCGACAAGTGTGCAGGGCGCGGCAATCGCAGTGCAGGCAGCGTTGGGCCTCGCGGCGGGCCTGTTCGGGGGTTAGTCCGGCTGCCGGGTCGGCCGCTGCGGCGCGGGGGGCGGGGCTGGCGTCGCAAGCGAGTTCGGCGATTTCCTCGGCTGTCGGGCGGCCCGTTCTTAGAGCAACCAGCTTGGGCGGCCCGGCCGGCTGTTCGCCGCGCAGATGGTGATCGATGCAGGTGGCGGCGGCTTTGCCGTCGGCAGCCGCCAGGACGGGCTGTCGGCGGGGGCGCCACACGTCGCCGGCGGCAAATACGCCGGGGATGGCGGTTGCGTGGGTGCGGCGGTGGGCGGCGAGGCGGCCGGCTGTAGCAGTTATGCCGAGATGCTGCTCCGTGTCCGCGGGTAGAGCGCCGGTGGCGATCAGGACGGCGTCGTGGGCGCTGCGCAGGGCGGTCAGGGCGGCTGGTTCGTTGATTGGTCGGCCGAACTCGAAATGGACGCCGAGCTGGGCGATTAGGTCGATTTCCGCGTTGAGCACGGCCTGTGGCAGGTGTTGCTCAGTGGCATCGAGCAGTTGCCCGCCGGCTTGCGGGCGGCTTTCGAGGATGGTGACGGTGTGGCCGGCGCGGGCCAGGAAGTACGCGGCGGACAGGCCGGCCGGACCGGCGCCGATGATGGCAACGCGTCGGCCGGTGTCGGGCCGGCGCGGCAAAATGTGCGCGGCCGCGTCGGCGGAAGCGCTTGGTCCCGGCAGTAAGCCGTGCTCGGCGACGTAGCGTTTCAGCAGGCCGATGGCGGCGGGCTGGTCAACCGCACAACGCCGGCAGGCGCGCTCGGCGAGGTCCGGCTCAAAGCGGCTGAGGGCAGCGGCCAGCGGGCTGGCGCTGCGCAGCGTGACGATGGCTTCAGCAATGCGGCCGGCGGCGATCTGGCGCATGAGCGCGGGGATGTCGGTATCGAACGGGCAGGCATACTGACAGGGTGCGCGGCATTCGCCGGCGTGGTCGCTCAGTAGCAACTCGAGGGCGGCCTTGCGAATCTGCCGCACCTCTTCGGTTTCGCTCTCGGCGCGCAGGCCGTCGGCGGCGGGTGTGGCGCAGGACGGCATGATGCGGGTTTCGCCCTGGCCGTTGGTAACCTTCATGACGCAGGCCATGCAGCTTGTGCTCGGGGTGCAGCCGGGCAGGTGGCACAGGGCGGGCACATCCAGGCCGAGCTGCCGGGCCGCGTCGAGCAGCGTCGCGCCGTCCGGCACCGTGACTTCCCGGTTGTCGATCAGCACGCGCGGCATGTTGCTTCCTGTTCTGTCAGTGGCCCGGCGGGCGGCGGGCCGGCGGGCGATACGATGGTGATGGCGTCTTCAGGGCAATATCGGCGGCAGACGTCGCAGCAGGTGCACTTGGCGGTGTCGATCTCGTGGCGCTCGTAGGGGCGCGGCGTGATGGCGTCAACCGGGCAGTGTTGGGCACAGAGTGTGCAGCCGGTGCAGTCGGCGGTTACTTCATAGCGGATGAGGGCTCGGCACTTGCCGGCCGGACAGCGGCCGGCGAGGTGGGCCTCGAACTCGTCGCGGAAGTAGCGGAGTGCGGTCAGGACAGGGTTGGGGGCGTTGCGGCCCAGTCCGCACAGGCTGCCGGCCTGGACCATGTGGGCCAGGTGTTCCAGCTTGTCGAGGTCGTCGGGCCGGCCCTGTCCGGCGCAGAGGCGTTCGAGTATGTCCAGCAGGCGGCGCGTGCCGACGCGACAGGGCGCGCATTTGCCGCAGGATTGCTCCTGCGTGAAGCTCAGGAAGTAGCGGGCCATGTCAACCATGCAATCGGTGTCGTCCAGCACGACCAGGCCGCCGGAGCCCATCATCGCGCCGGCGGCGGTGAGGGCTTCGTAGTCAACGGGCGTGTCGGCCAGGTGCGCGGGGATGCAGCCGCCGGAGGGGCCGCCAATCTGGACGGCCTTGAGTCGTCGGCCGGCCGGGACGCCGCCGCCGATGTCTTCGACGATGCGGCGGACGGTGATGCCCATGGGGACTTCGATTAGTCCGCCGCGGTTGATCTTGCCGGCCAGGGCGAAGACCTTGGTGCCGGTGCTGGTGGGGGTACCCAGGGCGGCGAAGGGTTCGGGGCCGCTGCGGATGATCCAGGGCACGAGGGCGTAGGTTTCGACGTTGCCGACCAGCGTGGGGCGGCCGCGCAGGCCGCGTTCGGCCGGATAGGGCGGGCGCAGGCTGGGCGTGCCGCGGCGGCCTTCGAGCGTGGCGATCAGGGCGGATTCTTCGCCGCAGACGAACGCTCCGGCCCCTTCAACGACGCGCAGGTGCAGGCCGTCCGAGAGCAGGCCGCGTTGGTCGCACTGTTGCAGGGCGGCACGGATGCGCTCGGCGGCCAGGGGGTATTCGCGGCGGATGTAGAAGATGCCCTTGGTGGCGCCGGTGGCGTGGGCCGCAATGGCGACGCCCTCGATGATGCGATAGGGGTAGGACTCCATCAACATGCGGTCCATGAACGCGCCGGGGTCGCCTTCGTCGCCGTTGCAGATGATGTACTTGGGTTGGCCGGGTGCGGCGCGGACCTTGGCCCACTTGGCAGCGGTGGGGAAGCCGGCGCCGCCGCGGCCGCGCAGACGGCTACGTTCGATCAGGGCGGTGGTTTCCGCAGGCGTGAGCTGCGTGCGGCAGTGTCGCAGGGCGGTGAAGCCGCCGTGGGCCAGGTACTCGTCGAGGTCGGTGGGGTCGAGGTTGCCGCAGTGCTCGGTCGCGATGTGCACCTGCGGCCCGAGGAAGGCGGCGACGGGCGGATCGGCGGGGGCGATGCGGCGGCCGTTGGACTGGACGGCGGCGGTGTCGCGGCGCAGCCAGTCCAGTGTGGCGGTGCAGGCCTGGCTTAGGCGGCGAAAAACGCTCGGGGCGGGGAAGTGGCGGCGCACGATGGCCGCACAGTGCTCGGGCGTTACGCGGGCATAGCTGACCGTACGGCCGTCCGAGAGGTCGAGTTCGACCAGCGGCGTCTGGTGGCACATGCCGACGCAGCCGACGCGCTTGACGCTGACGTGGGTGCCGTTGCGGCCCAGGGCGGCGCTGAGGGCGTCGTGGACGCGGCCGCTGCCGTTGGCCACGCAGCAGGAGCCCAAGCCGATGCGAATCCCCCCAGCCGGTGGATGCGCGTCCGACGCACGCGGCGCGGGCGGCGTGCGCGGCGGCCGACCGTTGCGCGCCGCCGTCGCGGTCAGGACGGTCTGGACCACGGTGTCGCTGAGCAGGTGGCCGTGCGTGGTGCCGTCAACCTGCAGGACGGGTGCGAGCGTGCAGCAGCCCATGCAGGCGACCGGTTCGAGCGTGTACTTGCGGTGCGCGTCGGTGTCGGCGTCCGGGGCAATGGCCAGGCCGCGGCGCAGCTCGTCGGTGATCCGGGCGGCGCCGGCAACATGGCAGGCCGTGCCGTGGCAGACCTTGATGACGTGCTCGCCGACGGGTGTGTGGCGGAATTGCGGGTAGAAGGTGGCCACGCTCATGAGCTGGGCCGGCGTGATGTCCGTGTGTTGGCAGATGTGGCGCAGGGCGGCGGCGGGAAGATAGCGGTAGTGGGCCTGCACGGCTTGCAGGATGGGAATCGCGGCGGCTCGATCGGCGCCGGTGTGGGCGATGATCTGGTCAATGGGCGTCAGGTCGATTTCGTCGGCGGCCGGTTCGGCGGCTGGCGTTGCCGCCACGGGCTGTATCACAGGCAATGCAACCACGCCGGGCCTGGTCGGTATGGCGGGCGGACGCGCGGCTACCAGGCGTCCGGCACTAAGTAGAAACGCGGCGGCGGCCGTCAGGAGCGTCCAGGCCAGCGTGCGGGAGCGCTCGTCGCGGGCGAGCGTGGCCAGCGTCTCGGTTTCGTATTCCTCGTGCAAGACGGCCGCGAGGCTTGCGTCGTGCTGGCCGTCCTGGCGCAGGGTCTCAACGCGGGCGGCATGCGCCGCGGCGCGGCGGTGGGCGGCGAACGCGTCGACCGTCAGCCAGCCGGCCGTGACGAGCGTGACAACGCCGGTCGCGACGGTGAGCAGGAGGGCGACGGTCTTTGCGGGGTAAGCGCGCACGCGAGCCTCACCGGCTAATCTGACGGGGTAGTGGTCGGCGGCTGCGAGGCGCGGTCGCGCACGCGATGCCGGGGGCAGTAGTTGAAACAGCGGGCACAATACAGGCACGCGCTGCGCTCAGCGCGCAGGTTCTTGATGGCGCCGTAGGGGCAGGCGTCGGCGCACAGGCCGCAGTCCAGTTCCTTGTCGGGCGTGATGGTTACGCCACGCCAGGAGAAGCGCGAAAGGAGCGACAGCAGCACGCCGTAAGGGCACAGGTAGCGGCAGTAGGGTCGGCCGATGAACAGGGCGAGGATAAGCAGGCCGCCGCCAATAAGCAGCATGTAAGTGGGGCCGGCGAAGCGGAAGAAGGGTACGAAGGGATCGAAGCGGCAGATGATGAAGTCGCGGGTGAAGGTGGGGTCGGTGTCGGCGCCGGTGGCGGCCGGCCGGGTGGCCAGCCAGATTGCCAGCAGGAGGTAGATCCATTTGACCGCGCGCAGCGGGCGGTCCAGCCAGTTGGGCACGTGGAGCGGCCTGAGCAGCACAATTTCCTGGATGGCGCCCAGCGGGCACACGCCGCCGCAGAAGACGCGGCCGAACAGCACGGCCGCCACGAGCGGCAGCAGGAAGATGGCGATGACGTAGTAGGAGATGAGCGCGTCAGGGTCGGTGAGGGCGGCGGCGACGTTCTGGATGGCGCCGATCGGGCAGATGCAGCCCTGGCGGTAGAAGCCGAAGTAGATCAGGCAGGCGCCGGCGAGGGCCAGGAGTCCGGCGCGACTGCGGCGGTTGAGCACGAGCCAGACGCCGATGAAGAGGGCCGCGGCGAGCAGGGCGACGTCGAGTGCCGCGTGCCATTGTGGGCGTGGTGGGTGGTATTGGACGACGGGTGTGATGTAGCCTTCGCCGATGTCCGCCGCGCTTGGGGCGGCCTCGACGGGGCGGTGGTAGTCATACTGATGCTGTGCCAGCAGTGGGGCCGCGCCGAGTGTGAGCAGCAGCAGGGCCACCAGGGGAGTCCATCGGCGGCGAGACGCCCGACGGTTAGTGAGCGGTCCGCAGGGCTTCACCGGGCGGCCTCGTCTGGTTGGGGCGGCTCGCGCAGGTAGGCCGCGTGGGGACAGGCCAGGGCGATGGCGCAGCGGTTGCAGTCCACGCAGAGGTTGTGGCGGACTTCAAGGCGGATGGAGCTGAGGCCGGCCGGCTCCTTGCAGGCCAGGACGCACTTGCCGCAGCCGTTACAGCGCTCTTCGTCGATGGTGTACTCGTAGTAGTTGTTGGCGGGGTCGTCGGGGTCGATCCAGCCGATTGGTTTGCGTTCGATGGCGTCGCGCGGGCAGAGTTTCTGGCTGGGCAGGCCGCGTTGGTCGATGGCGCTTTTCACGTCGAAGTAGGCTGGGCAGATGTAGCAGCGGCCGCAGCGGGCGTGGTCGTTGACGGCGCGCACGGCTGAAAGGGGCAGCACGCACGCGCTGGCGCAGAGTTGGCACGCCTCGATGCCGACGGCGCCGGGGCGGCTGTTGATGCACAGGTCGCAGTTGATGCGCCAGGCGCCTTCGGCGTCGGCCCGCCGGAACAGCAGTGCGCCCAGGCCGCCCAGGCCGAGCAAGGCCGTGCCGCGGACGGCGTGTCCGAGCAGCTCGCGCCGTGTTTGCGGTTCGTTCATGGCTTAACCCCTTCATTGGTGGGGGTGTCGGCGGCCGGGGGGCCGAGTACGGCCGGCTCCGGTGCGAACACGCAGATGTGCAGCCGGACCGTATCGACGACATACAAGTGCCCCTGGTTATCCGTCGCAATGCTCATGTTCTTGCAGGCGGGGTCGAAGCTGTCCGGTCCGATGACCGTAAGGAGTTGTCCGGCGGTGTTGTAGAGCTTGACGCCCGGCGGGGCTTTCACGGTGACGGCGATATCGCCGGTGCTGGTGATGGCGAGATTAGTCGGGTTGCAGCAGCCGGTGAAGCCGGCCGGGTCGCGGCCGTCGAAGCGACCGATGTGGCCGAGCAGCTCGCCGGCGGTCGTGTAGCGCTCGATGCGGTGCCGGCCGGAGTTGGTTAGGTGGATCACGTTCTGGTTGTCAACTGCCAGATCAAGGACACCATTGGGCAGTTGGAGGCCGCGCCCGCGGGCCGGTCGGCCGATGTCGCCCTGGAACTCGCCACTCTGATCGTAGCGGTGGACGCAGCGGGCACGGGCGTCGGCGAGCAGGACTTCGTTGCCGGCGAAGCCGATGGCGGTAATGAGCCGCAGGCGCTCGGGGTCGCTCCAGGTGTCGCGGAGCGTGCCACGGTCGTCGAAGCGCTCGACCTGTTCGGCCTGGCCGACGTAGATGGTGCCGTCGGGCGCGACGGCGATGCAGTGCCCCGGGCGGGCGGTACTCCAGGAGTGGAGCGGCTCGCCGGCGGGGGAGAAGACCTTGACGGCGCTGTCGCCGACGGCGTGGATGCGGCCGGCTGGGTCGACGGCGATTCCGCGCAGGGCCTCGGCGAATTGGGCCGGGCCGGAGCCCTGGCCGGCGATGGTGCGCACCAGGCGGTACGAAGGCGTGGCCGGGCGAGCGGGTGGCGCGAGAAAGGACACGCCGGCCACGCGTGTGGCGGGCGCGGCGGGGGCTTGGGCGGCGGGTGCGGCGGCCACGTCGATGCAGATCATCCGGGTCATGTCGCGCAGCACGAGCTTGCCGTTGGAGAGCGCCATGGGAGCCCAAGCGTCGTGTCCGGGCAGCAGCTTGGCGCTGGCCAGCTCGCGGTATTCGCTGGTGTTGGCCTCCAGCAGGCGCAGCACGCCGGTCTTGCCTTCGAGGATGAAGAATAGGTCGTCGGCCAGGAGGAAGCTGCCGAGCTCGAACGAGGCATGGTTCTGGCTAGTCCAGACTTCGCGGCCGCTGAGGTCAAGGCAGGTGAACAGGCCGCGGCGTTTCTTGCCAACGGCAAACATGTGGTCTTGATAGAGGATCGGCGTGTGGACTTCGGAGTTCCACTCGTCGCCGCCGAGATCGAACATGGTTTCGGTGGTGAACTGGTCGGCGGTGCGGCTGACGCGCAGCATGATGCTGCCGGCGTCGTAGCCGGCGGTCATGAAGACGCGCTCGCCATCGATTGGCAGGGGCGACGGGGCGACCGCGACGTTGAATTTGCGCGGGTGAAACCAGAGCAGGCGGCCGTCATCGGCGGCGACGCCGAGGGGTCCGAAGAGTGTGCACCAGAGGTACTGTCTCACGCCGGCCAGTTCGGCGGGCATGATGGAGGAATGGGAGAGCGGCCATTTCTCGGGGTTGGGGGTGCGCCAGATTTCGTCGCCGGTGTCCTTGCGGAGCGCGACCATGAGGGCGTCGCCGCCGGGGGCGAGGATAACGCGGTCGGGCTCGATGAGGGGGCACTGGCCGTTGTACCACGGGGGGATCTGGGCGCCGTAGTCGTGCACGAAGCTCTTGCGCCACAGCTCCTGGCCGGTCTGGGCGTCCAGGCAGTAGAAGATGCACTTGGGATCGAGGGAGAAGACGTACTTGTCATCGACGGCCGGGACGGCGCGCGTGATGCCGTGGTTGGGGCGAATGCGCTGGGAGGTGCGATAGCGCCACACTTCGCAGCCCTCGGCCAGCGTAACGCAGCGGACGTACCACTCGTTGTCTTCCTGGCTGTAGTCGTTGAAGTAGACGCGGTCGCCGTGGATGGCGGCGCCGGCGTAGCCCTGGCAGACGTCGAGGCTCCAGCGGACCGGCGGGCCCTCCGGCGGCCACTGGCGCAAGAGGCCCGTGGCGCGCGCGATGTTGTCGCGGCGCGGCCCGCGGAACTGGGTCCAGTCCTCCGCCGCGGACGCGCTGGCGAGGATCACCCCGGCCCAGATGGTCAACAGCCAACGTCGCATGGGTCGTCGCTCTGCCTGCCGCGGCCCGGCTCGCAACCGGCCCGGCGCGTGGATTGTTACTCATTGTACCCGCTGCGGCGGCGAGTGGCGCGCAAATCCGCGCGGCGGTGGCGGGTGCTGTCAGAACTTGTCAGTCACTTTGCGGCCGCCGGGCGGGCAGCTAATCTGGGGGCGCGGAGCGGCGGCCCGCGCGCCGGACCGCCGGCGTGGCGTCCGCCGCGTCCGCGGGACGCGGTTTGAGCGGGACAGGCATTGCAGTTCAAGCGGGCAGATCGTGGCCGGATCAGGAACATGCGAAACACTGGATGCGTAACTGGCGGGCGCGGATGCGCGTGGTCGCGGGGCGGGCTGGTGGTCGTCGCGCTGTTGGTTCTGGCGGTTAATGCGGTGGGGCAGTGGCCGCAGTGGGGCGGGCCGCGGCGCAATTTCTGCGGCGACGCCGGGCCATTGGCGGACAAGTGGCCGGCCGAAGGGCCGCCGAAGGTCTGGAGCCGGGACATCAGCTACGGGCATTCGGCGATAGTTGCGGACGAAGGCACGCTGTACACGATGTGTCGGCGCGACGACCAGGATGTCGTGCTAGCCCTGAAGGCCGACACCGGTGAGACGGTCTGGGAGACGGCCTACGCGGCGCCGACCAAGCCAGACATGCAGCTTGATTTTGGGCCGGGGCCGCACGCGACGCCGCTGGTGGTCGGGGAGCGTGTGTTCACCGTTGGGGGGATGGTGCACCTGACTGCGCTGGACAAGCGCAGCGGGCAGGTGGTGTGGTCGCATGATCTGATGGAGAAGCTGGGGGCCGGTCACCTGGGGCGCGGCTACGGGGCCAGCCCGATCGCCTACAACGACACGGTCATTGTGAACGTGGGCGGGCGGGCGGCGGAAGTAGCCGGCGTGGCGGCGTTCAAGCAGGCGACCGGCGAAGTGGTCTGGCAGAGTGAGCATCTGGGCGGCGGCTATCCGTCGCCGATCCTGGCGCGTTTCAACGGTGTGGATCATCTGATCGTGACGCAGGGTGCGGAGCGCGTGGGTCTGGATCCGGCGACCGGCAAGACGCGCTGGCGGCTGACGGTTGATTCGCAGTCGGCCGCGATCATGGCCACGCCGGTCTGGATCGAGCCGGATCGGATCTTCTACACATCGGGGTATGGTGGCGGCAGTCGGCTGTTGCGGCTGAGCATGACGGATGAGGGTGATTATGCGGTGGAAGAGGTGTGGCATAGCCGGAAGATGAAGGTGCACCACGCGAGCGTCGTGCAGATTGGCGATTATGTTTACGGCTCCAGCGGTGATTTCGGGCCGGCTTTCATGATGGCGATAGACCTGCGGGACGGCGCGGTAGTCTGGCGGGAGCGCGGGTTTGCTAAGGCGAACGTGTTGTACGCCGACGGGAAGTTGATCATCCTGGACGAAACCGGTCTGCTCGCGCTGGCGACGGCTGCGCCGGAGGGGTTGACGGTTCATTCGCAAATCCAGATGCTGGCGGAGAAGGCGTGGACGGCGCCGACATTGGTTGGGACGCGGCTTTACCTGCGCGACTATAAGACGATCATGGCGTTGGAGTTGGGCGCCGCTGCCGGTTCGTAGGTCGCGGGGCCGGCGCCGGCACCGGTTGCGCGTGTCTTGCATGCAGGAGGTGCGCTGATGTTGAGGGTTCGCCCGGTGGGCTTGCTGCTGACCAGCGTGTTGGCGTTGGCGGCTGACAGTCTGGCGGCCGGGGGTGAGGTGCCGCCGCGGGCCGCGAGTGGTCAGACATTGGTTATTCCGCCGGATGTGGCAGAGCTTGGCGAGGTATATCACATTCTGCCGGACACCGTGGCGCAGCTCACGCTGACTTCCGATGCGGCGGTGCGGCGGGCGGTTATTGCAAGCCAGCGCGTGGTGGGTTTCCTGGCGGCGCCGTTCGAGCCGGAGGAGGCGCCGTTGCCGCTATTGGCGGGGGCGGCGCGGGTGCCGGCGGCGTCATTGCGCTGCGGCGTGGATGGGCTGGATGCGTTCCTGCAGAGTGCCACGGCCTTCGACACGGCCAACCATGCTGAGGTCACGCTGGAGTTCAAGGATTGCCGTGACGCGCGGCTCGAGAGTAGTGCGGAAGGGCGCAAGGTCTTCACGCTGACGGTGGCGGTCGAGTTGAAGGTCAAGGACGAGCTGTTGCCGCTCGAGTTTTCGGCGCGGCTAACCTTCGTGCCATTCACGTGGCGGACGATGCGCATCAGCCTGGGCGACCTGCTGGTGCTGCGCGGCACGGTTGACGTGAAGACGATCGCGCTGGGTCTGCTGCCGGAAGGGCATGCGAACTTCGACACGCTGGCGGAGGAGCTGCGGCTGGAGTTGTGCCTGCTGGCCAGCACGGTGGCGCCCGACACGCATCTTGACCCGACCTTCAGCGCCGCGGAGTACCACCAGCAATTGCAGCTTCTGACGTTGCTGCGTGATTTTCGGGAAACTGAGCAGGGCTACGCGTTCGGGCGGAAGGTGGTCCGCGAGTATTGGGATGATGGCGCGGCTTTGAATCGGCTGGCGGCGGCCGTGCTGGATCTGACCGAGGTTGAGTTGCGCGACCTGGCCTTTGTGCGCGGGGCCGCCGAGCGGGCCAATGAGCTGACCGGGTCCCGTGACCCGGCGGTGCTTTATACGCTGGCACGCCTGAGCCGGGCGTGCGGTGATTTGCCGGCTGCCCTGGACTGGATCCGCCAGGCGGCCGAGCATCTTGATGGCGCGGGGCCGGACGTGGCGGGTCCGATCCGCGCCACGCTGAAACAGTACGAGGCGGAGGGGCGCACGGCCGAGAGCGGCGCGGATGGAGATTGAGGGGCGGGCGGCCGGGGCGTGGCCGTGATGGGCGCTGACGGAGCGGCTACGGTGGCAAGCGCACTTCGCAGGTGCGCTGGGCGGAAAGCACGCGCTGCGTCAGGTAGTCGATGAAGGTGGCGTTGATCGTGATTGTGCTGTGGCGGGGCGGGCCATGCGGCCAGGGACACCTGATCGTGT
>CAZYGM010000020.1:0-27411 GCA_964647015.1 uncultured Planctomycetales bacterium
GCGGACGCTCGGCGCCGGTGAAGCGCGGCGGGCGCAGGCGCGTCCAGGGGCGCACGAGTGCGCTGATGTCAATGTCAGTGCCGCATTCGGGGCAGCGGTGCGTCGGCAGACCGACCAGCGGGTAGCGGCAGGTCGGGCAGAGCAGGCCCCAGTCGGGGATCGGCAGTTGATCGAGCCGGATATCCACGGTCCCATTGTACCAGCGCGGACGGAGCGGCCGGCAATTCCGTGCCGGCTGGTCCGCCGGTGCGAGCATTGAACGGAAGCCACTACCGCACGGGGCAGCAGTGGCTTCCGCAAGTTGGCCGGTGATCGGATGCAGCGCGGCCGGAGATTACCTCCCGCCAGTCAGAAGTACAACGAACGGATCGATGTCGAAGGCGTTCACCAGGCCGTCACCGTTGATGTCGGCGAGCATGTAGTCGCACGCGGGGTAAGCCGCGGCGTAAGCCGGCGGGTTGGTCAAGGCCAGGACGAACGGGTCGATATCGAAAGCGTCGGTAAGACCGTCGCAGTTCATGTCGCCCGGCTGGGCCAGCCCGGGGATGTACAGTCCGACGATCGCCTCGACTTCGGTGCCGCCGCCGACCGGGATCATCTTGGTCTCGATGTAGACCCAGCCGTCCTCGGCCAGTGAGAGGCCGGGGCCGATGGCGGTGCTGGCCTGGAAGTCGGTGAGTTGGAAGTCGCCCAGGCCGTCACCGTCCACGTCGATCTCGTCGCCGGTCTTGACGACGTGGACCGAGTCCGCCAGCTCGGGGCCGTAGCCCAGGAACAGGTGCTCATCAGTGCTGCTGCCCCACATGTGGGCGACGAGGTCGAGGTTGTTGATGCTGGCGGCGCGCAGGGCGTAGCCGCTCAGCAGCGTATAGCCGTCGAGTGTGTCGCCCTCGCGCACCACGATCGTGCCGTTGTACGCCACAAACTCGTCGGTAGAGGTCGCGCCGTCGGTGTCGCCGGTGAAGATGTAGTTGCCGGCGTTGTTGACACCCACGATGTCGAACGAGGACCAGTTGTCGCCCTGGCCGGTAGGGCCGCCTTCCTGAGCGACGAAGACGCCGTCCAGGTACACGTGCTCGTTGGCGGTCACGTCCATATCGAGTATGTGGATGTGGTGCAGGCCGTTGTCGGAGATCCAGAAGTTGAAGTTGCTGGCGGAAGTTTTGATGGTCTTGCCGGCGATCACGTCGCCGCCGCCCAGGACGCGTGTGATCGACGCCGGGTCGGAGGGGTCGGTCGCCTTGAACAGGTGGCGGTTTGTTGAGCTGGAGCTGCCCTGCGTCGGCGTGGATCCGCCGATCCAGTAGGCCGTTCCGTCAGGGAGCATGGCAGGGCGACTGTTGAATGAGCTGTACAGCCCCGGCAAGGGCGGGATGGGATCGCCTTTTTGCAGGAGCGCCCCGGCGTGAGTGTAGACGGCGTCGTTGCCGTTCACCGACGGGCTGTAGACGAAGCCGCCCGTGTCGCTTATGCCCATGGTGCTCTCGTGGCCGGTCAGAACATCGGGCAGGGCGTCATCGGAGAAGAAGACCGGGCCGGTGTCCCACCAGATGAAGCGCTGGCTGTCGGCGAGCGAACCGACGAAGCCGACACGCCCGTTGCCGTCGGTGAAGGGCGTGCTGAGCGTTGACACGGTCGATGGGCCGACCGTATCGCCAACCTTGACGACGACCGTGGCGGGGATGACGTCCGCGCAAGCTGCGGCCACCAACATCACGATGGTTACTGCGCCCGTGAAGCGCGATAGCAAACTGGGTTTCATTGCCTGTCTCCTTCTCAACCCCACTTTGACTTGGAGGCGCCCACCGGGTCGCCTCATACAAGTTGAATTCTATCCAGATTTGAACCGCGATTCAAGACCAATGATGAGTCAGTCGGTAGCATTCTGACCTCTTGGCGGCCGGCTCAGGAGTTCGTGCGAGCATTGACATCCAGCATGCGCAGTGCCGGCGAGTCGTGCCACGGGTGCGCGGGCAGGCTCAGTTGCGCGAGCACAGGGGGGTATCTACCCATGTGCCAGGCGCGGTAGCGCGGCGTGTGCCGCAGGAGTGCTGGTGCCGGATTGCTTGTCGGCCGGACAGCGAGCCGCCATCATGGGTTGCGGCGGAACGCGCTGGGTCGATTGCGAATGCGACGGGTCTGGAACACGGAGAGTGACATGTTCGGCATGCGACACACACCCGCTGGGGCACGACCGGGGACGCTGATGATCGACGCGCAGGCGGCCCGGCCCAGCATCCGCGTGATGAAGTATTGGCCGAGTCACCTGGAGGAACACGATCCGGCCAGCGTGGCCGAGGTAGGCGCACTGCTGGCCGACGACGCCGTCTGCTGGGTGGACGTGCAGGGGCTGGGCGATGAGCGCGTGCTGCGCGAACTGGCCGAACTGTTCGCAATTCACCCGTTGGCGCTGGAGGACGTCGTCAACGTACCGCAGCGTCCCAAGGTCGAGCGTTACCCGGAGCATACGTTGTGCGTCACGCGTATGCTGCGGCTGCGCGACGAAGTGCTCGAGTCCGAGCAGGTGAGTCTGTTCATCGGTCCGAACTACGTCCTCACGTTCCAGGAGCGCTGCGGCGATCTCTTCGACCCGGTGCGGCATCGGATTCGGCAGGGTGGTCCGATCCTGCGCAGCGCGGGACCCAGCTACCTGGCGTACGCGCTGCTCGACGCGGTCATTGACGGCTACTACCCGATCCTGGAGACGTTCGGCGAGAAGCTGGAGGCGCTGGAGGACGAGATCGTGGTCCGGCCGCAACCGGCGGCGCTGCGCGCGGTTCATCAGGTCAAGCGTGATCTGCTGGTGGTGCGCCGGGCCATCTGGCCGCAGCGCGAGGCCATCAATGCCTTGCTGCGCGACGAGAATCCGCTGGTAACCGACATGGTGCGGGTGTATCTGCGCGACTGCTACGACCATTGCGTGCAGATCATGGACGGGCTGGAGACCTATCGCGAGTTGGCCGGCAGCCTCATGGACGTGTACCTGTCCAGCATCGGCAACCGCCAGAACGAGGTCATGAAAGTCCTGACGATCATGGCCAGCATCTTCATCCCGCTGACGTTCCTGGCCGGCGTCTACGGGATGAACTTCGAGCACATGCCGGAGTTGCACGCCCCCTGGGGCTATCCTGTCCTGCTGGTCGTCATGTGCGGCCTGGCGCTCGGCATGATCTGGTATTTTCGGCGCAAGGGCTGGCTGGGCGGCCCACCAGCCGAGCACGCCGCTGACCCGCGGTGATGCGGGAAACCGCGGGACGGCCGGGGCGGTGGACTGGCGGGGGTCGGCCGGGTGCCGGACAATGGTAGCGCGTGGGCCCCGCAGCACAGCTTGCGGCGACAGGGCGGCCCGCACTCGTGCTGACATCCACACGGAGGCAGTGATCGCCATGCGTTTTCCGCTGTACGCGCGGGGCATCGTCCAGGTCAGCCTGTGGTGCGCGCTGGCGACTCTGCTTGCCAGCCCTGGCGTCGGCCAGGAGGTGCCGGACACCACGGCCGGCGAGGCCCAGACTCAGGCGGCGGCGACCACACCGCCGGTTGTGCCACAACCCACCTTGTCCCTTGCCGAACTCCAGTTGCTGCTCAAGCAAGCCCAGGAAGCGCCCGACCTCGCGGAGGAAGCCAAGGCCAGGGCGGTCAACTCGCTTACCCAGGCCATTCAGCAACTGGAAGTCGCGGAGCAATGGGCAGCGAAGGCCGCGGAATTTGAAGCCGAGCGGCGCAAGGCACCCGAGACACTCCAGGCGATCCAGGCGGAACTCGCCACGCCGCCCAGCGAGCCGCAGCCGGAAGTGCCTGCGGACGCCAGCCGCGCTGATTTGGAGCAGCAGCTTCGGCAGGCGCAGGGCGACCTGGAAGCGGAGCGGAAGACACAGGCGGACTGGGAGCGTGAGCGCGACCGGCGCACGGCGCGGCGCCGGGAGGTCCCGGATCTTCTGACGGCCGCCCGAACGCGTTTACAGGCACTGGCGGAAGCTTCGGCGGCGCCCGAGGCGGAGCAGCCGGCGACGGTCCGCTTGGCGCAACAGGCCCTCAATCAGGCCCGGCGCCTGGCGATCGAGCGTGAGATTGAGGGCTTCAACGCCGAGTTGCTGAGCTACGACGGGCGGCGCGACCTGCTGCAGGCGCGACTGGATCGCGCGGCGCGGCGAGTGGCCCACGCCGAGAAGCTGGCCGGCGCCTTGCAGAGACTGGTGCAGGAGCGGGCGCAGCAGGAGTCGGAAGCCGCACTGCGTGAGGCCCGTGAGCAGTTGAAGCGGGCCCACCCGGCCATCAAGCCGCTGGCCGAAGCGCGGGAGAGCCTGGCCCTGCGCGTTCGGGACGTGCAGGCCGAGAGCAAACAGGCGGGCGAACAACTGGCGGAGATGGAGGCGCTGCTGGCCCAGTTGAGCCAGGATTTTGACAAGATCGTGCGGCGGGTCAATGCCACCGGACTGACCAACGCCATTGGCCAACTGCTGCGCCGGCACCGCGGCAGTCTCCCCAACCTGCGACCCTTCGAGCGCAACCTGCGACTGCGCCGCGACCGCATCGGCGCCGTCCAGCTAGCGATGATGGAACTGGAGGATCGCCGCGCTGAGCTGCTGAACGCGGATGCGCTGGTTGCCGACATCGTGCGCTCCAGCGCGGCGGCTGCGAGCGCGGAACAGCAGGACATGATTCGCCAGACCGCCCAGGAGACGATCGTCGCCCTGCGCGCCGATATAGGCAGTCTGGTCCGGGAGTATGACCGGCTCTTCGACCGGCTGGTTGATCTTGACAGCCGGGAAGTTGAACTGGTCAAGACGGTCCAACGGTTCGAGGAGTACGTCAACGCGAAGATTTTGTGGACCAAGAGCGCAGCGCTGCCAAGCCAGATGGCTTACGGGCGCGTCCGCGAGGCGTCGGCCTGGCTGCTCGACCCAGCGGGCTGGGTGGCCGTCAGCGGGTCCGTCGGGGGCACGTGGCGCGCCAGTCCCGTCCCGACCTTGGTCGGCCTGGTGGCGCTTGCGGCGCTGTGGTTGGCGTCGCCGCGCCTGCTGCGCCGGGTGCGTGAAACCGGCGAGGGCCCGGTTCGGCCGTCGCAGGACAGCATGGGTCGCACCATCGCCGTGCTGCTGGCAACCGCCGCGCTGTCCGTCCGCTGGCCGGCGACGCTCTGGTTCGCCGCCTGGCTGAGCGCGTCGCCGTATGACGCGACTGACTTCTCAAGAGTGGTTGCCGCCGGTCTCAGGGGTAGCGCATTGATCGTGCTGACGCTGGAGTCGCTGCGGCAACTGACTCGCGGCAGCGGTCTGGCTGAGCGACATTTCCGCTGGAACGTCCGGGCGCTGCGGCTGGTCAATCGGAATCTCGCCTGGCTGACGGCCGTGCTCGTGCCGACGTACTTCATCTTCACCACACTTGAGGCGCACACCAGCGAGGGTGCGAAGGAGTCGCTGGGTCGTCTGGCTTTCCTGGTCGCCTTTCTGGCCATCGCGTTGTTCGCGCAGCGCGTCCTCAAACCGGCCGGGCCCGTGCTCGGCCCGATCTTGCAGCGTCGGCCGGGAAGTTGGCTGTACCGGCTGCGTCACGTGTGGTACTTGCTGGGCCTGGCGCTGCCGGTCGCGCTGGTGATCGCGGCGTTGCTGGGATACTTCTACACGGCGCTTTATCTGGGCATGCGCGTCATCGAGACGGTCTGGTTGCTGCTGGGCCTGATCGTGCTGCGGGCGCTGGTGGAGCGCTGGCTGTTGCTGCATACGCGCCGCCGGGCGATCGCCGAGGCGCGCGAACGACTGGCCCAGCGGCGCGAGCAGAAGGAAGGTGAGTCGAGCGGGTTGGTGGAGCCGGAGGCGCTCGTCCCGCCGGATGACAAGCTCGATCTGGCGTCAATCAACAAGCAGACACTGCAGCTTGTGCGGGTGGCTTTGATTGTCGTGGGCGTGGGCGTACTGTGGGGCATCTGGGCCCAGGCGCTGCCGGCGTTGGGCATGCTCCGCGAAATGCGGCCTTTGTGGACAGTGACGCAACAAGTGTCCCGGGCGGTGCAGTTGCCGGACGGCGGTACGCGACTGGAGGAGTTCACTGAGGATGTTCCGATAACAGTGGCTGATTTGGGCCTGGCGGGGCTGATCGCGCTCATCACCGTCGTTGCCGTCAGGAACGTGCCCGGGTTGCTTGAGATCACGATCTTGCAGCGGCTGCCGATGGACGCGGGGGGGCGTTTCGCGGCGACGGCGGTGGCGCGCTACGTGCTTACGGTGGTGGGGGTGGTCGTGGCCTTCGGACAACTAGGTGTGGGCTGGTCGAAGGTGCAGTGGCTGGTGGCGGCCATGACCGTTGGTTTGGGCTTCGGCTTGCAGGAGATCTTCGCCAACCTGGTGTCGGGCCTGATGCTGCTGTTCGAGCGGCCAATCCGGATCGGGGACACCGTGACGGTAGGGGACACAAGTGGCACGGTCGCGCGCATCCGCACGCGGGCGACCACCATTGTGGGCTGGGATCGCAAGGAACTGATCGTGCCGAACAAGGAGTTCATCACGGGCCGGGTGATGAACTGGACGCTGTCCGACTCCGTGCTGCGCCTGGTCGTACCGGTGGGGATCGCCTACGGTTCAGATACGCGGCTGGCGCGCGAAGTGCTCATGCGGGTGGCCCAGTCAGGCCAGCACGTGCTGTGTGAGCCGGCGCCGCGCGTCTTGTTCATGGGTTTTGGCGAGAGCGCCTTGAATTTCGAGGTCCGCGTGTACGTTGGCGCGCTGGACTGCTACCTGTCCACACTCGACGACATCAACACGGCCATCGACGACGAGTTTCGGCGGGCCGGCATCGAGATTGCGTTTCCGCAGCGCGACATTCACGTGCGCTCGATTCAAGGCGCGCTGCCGATCTTCGACCCGCCCGCCGAGCAAAGCGCGCGCGGCGACGCCTGATTGGCGTCACGCGGCCCCGCGGCGCGGCCGGCGCGTCACGGCGCGTACACGCTTGTTACGATGCCGCTGATTGTGAACGTATTGGTCAGCGTACCCGGCGTGTACGTGCCGCCGTAGTAGAGTCCGTCCACCACGGCGCCAGTTGAGCTGCCGCCCCGGTACAACTGGTAGGTCGTGCCCGCCTGCAGCACGGGCGAGGAGAACACCAACGAGCGATACATCTTGGCGGGGGCGAACGTAAGCACACCCGTACCGTCGGTCTTCTGAATGTGAGCCAGCATGCCGGCGGTCTTCCACTGATTGTAGGTGATCTTCACCGACCGCTGTGTTGAACTTGAACTGGGTGCCTGGGCCATGAACGAGCTGCCCGCCGCCACCAGCAGGCCGCCGCTGATGTTGAATGATCCATCGTAGTCAATCGCGGCATCCCAATCGGCAGTGGGGCCGTGCACAATGACCGTGCCGCCCGTCATGACGATCGAGCCATTGACATCGATGCCGTCGCCCGAGGCGTTAACCACGATGTAGCCGCCGTGAATATACAGATGATGGTTTCCGGGCGGCGGCGGCCAGCCACCCGAGCCGTCAACGCCGCCGGCCGCGTTAATGCCATCGTCGCTTGAGGTGATGCGGATGTTACCACCGGAGATGGTGATGTCTGAACTCTCCAGGCCCTCGTAACTGGCGGTCACTGTGATCTTGCCCCCGTTTACGTAGAGAGTATTGTCGGCATGCACGGCGTCGTCGCCGGAGGCAATCACGAAGTCGCCGGCGTTGATCGTAATGCTGTCGTTGGAGTGAATGCCGTCATCGGCGCAGTCCAACGTAAAGCTGCCGTCCTCGATCACCACGCTGGCCAGTCCCTTGATGCCCTTCGCGGAGTAATCCGGCGGCAGACTGGCGGTGTGCCCACCGCCCGAGACAATCGTAAACGTGCCTCCCGAAACAGCCACGTTCACCTCGGCCGTAATGGCATCCTCGCTCGAATTCACGCTGATAACACCGTTAGTGATGGTGATATCTGTGCTCTCGATGCCCTCGTAGCATTCCGTTATCACGATCGTGCCGCCGGTGATGACGATCTCGTTGTCGGCATGGATGGCATCATCACCCGTGGCAATGGTGATCGTGCCGCCGTTGATCGTGATGCTGTTGTCGGAGTGGATGGCATCGTCGGCGCAGTTCAGGTCGAAGGTGCCACCGTCGACCACCACGCTCGCCAGACCCTTGATCCCCTTAGCCGACCCGTCCGCGGGCGGACCGGCCGCACTGCCGCCGCCGGACACAATGGTGAAGTCCCCGCTGGCGATGGTTATAACTGTCTCGGCCGTAATGCCGTCGCCGCCCGAGGTGATGTTCACCACGCCGCCCTCGATCGAAATGTAGCCCAGGCCCGGGCCGTCGGCGTTGTCAGACTTCAACGCGTCGTCCGCGGCTGTGACGGTGATATTCGCATCCTGGATCAGCAGATAGTCCTTGCCGCGGATGCCGTCGTCCACCGCTATAACGTTGATGGTCGCGCCGGTGATTGTCAGGTCGTCCTTGGAGGCAATGCCATCATTGTAGTTGCCGTGGACCGTCAGCGTTCCCGGCCCGACGATGGTCAGCGTGTCCTTGCTGAACAGGGCCGCGTTCGGCTCGTCCGCCTCCGGATCCTCGTATACGTAGGTGTCCGCGTCCGACAGGTAGTTGTCCGTCTGATCCGCCAGCACGATCCGAGTGTGTTCGGCACTGAGGATGCAGACCGGCGCGGTCGTGGAATTGCTGATATCCACGCCGTTCAGGAGCAGCTCGACCAGGCCGCCGCCCGCGGAGTTCACCACGATCTGCCCGTCAGCCAGCAAGCCGGTGATGCGGTAAGTGCCCGGGTACATGATGGTGGCGGTTGTGCCGGCGACCGTTACGCCGCCGCCGGATACGGTAATCGCACTGCCGTTCAGGACAATTTCCGTTACGCCCGGGCTCTCAGACTCGCGCCCGCAGGACAGATCAGCCGGATTGCCGTCACCACTGCAGCATCTCTGGACGACAGCGAAGTCGAACAGGTCCACGTCGTCGTCCTGGTCGCAGTCAGCGGCAATGAAGCCCTGGGCGTCCGGCAGCAACTGGCATTCCGCCGGTGGCGGATCGTAAGCGCCGGACGGCCCCGTCATGCAGCCGCTTAGCAGCTCGAAATCCGCCCAATCCACGTCACCGTCACGGTCAAAATCGCTCAGGGCGTACGCTACGGTAAGCCCGGGGCTGCCAATCTCGCCGCGACTTGATACCCATGAGCCGAACGAATCGCCGTCGGCGGCCAGCACCCAGGTCGTCTGGGCAACCGTGTAGTCATAGTCCGTATCCGGGATGCTGCAGCTCCGCGAGTTCGTCCGCACGGTGCCGGGGTAGGTCTGGTCGCCGTAGGTCAGGCGATCAACCAGATTGTCGGCGGCATCGTAGAGATTGATCTCGTCATTGCGGCCCAGGTTGGCGGTGTTGTCGCCGATGATCTTGACCCCCGTCAGGCCCCAGATCGCGGCGAAGTCGGTCGCCGTCTCGTCTGTCAGGATGACTGATTCACCCGGCGCAACCACTCCGAACGCGCTAAGGCTGGTGGTGCCGGGAATGCGGCTGTCGTCATCGAAACTCCAGCCGGTCATGTCGATGGGGTCCGGCCCGATATTCGTAAATTCGACAAACTCGCCCAGACTGCCCGTTCCAGACCCGTTATACATCCACTCCGTAATCACCATGTCACCCAACGCGACCGGGACGAGCAGAATGAATGACCCGATTAGCAGTGCTCTTGGCATGCTCGGCCTCCTCGTAATGCCTGATGATCAGCAGTCAGTCCTGCGGCGAGCCGCGCACGGCATCAACGCAACCGCTGCTCGCTTGGCGCACCGGCGCTGACTACGTTGGCAAACCAATCCTTAACTCTATGCTAACTAAATGAACATTAAAAAAACATGAAGCCGCCGACCCGGCAGCGTCTCCCGCCGCGCTTCCTCGTCGCGCCCGGCGCTACGGCTACGGCTGTGACGCGGCTGGCGGGCGCCGCGTGAGGCGGGTTGCCATCGTGCGGGCCAGCAGCGTGTATGCCAGCAGCGTGGCGAAGAATAGCAGCACGACTTGCCCGGCGCGCCACGCGACGTGATCCACCACGCTGACAGCGCTAATCCGCGACGCGTCAACTACCGCCCCGGTGCGGACTTCCAGCTCGCGCAGGGCCGTTTGCAGCTCGCCCGAGCCGGCCAACCCGCGCAGCTCGCCGGTCAATTGCCGTAGCGACGCGGCCGCGCGATCCAGCGCGATGGCGGCCTGCGTGTACTCGTTTATGTCGAATCCGTTCGCCGCCGCCGCGCTCGGCCCTAAAGCCGGGTCGTCCACGGGCCGCCCGGGCGATTCTGGAGCCGGGACATGTTCAGCCTGGTCCGCGGGCGCGCCGGCCCCGGCTGCCGGCCCGGGCTCACGGAACGAGACCACCAGGTCGCTTACGGCTTGAACCGTCTGTGTCCACGCGTCACCCGCCATGGCGGCATGTGTGGCCGTCCGCTCGACGGATGCGGCGGCGGTCTCCACGCGCCCGAGTGTCTCGTTAACGCGCCCCGCCACCTCCTGTGCGTCGCGCAGCGTCTGCTGAAACTGTGCCTGCCGCGCCTCCAGGTCCTCGGCTGCCAGTGCCAGCTCTCGCCGCAGGTTCTCCGGCAACTGCTCGGCCACGGTCGAGATGCGGGCCGCGCTGCGGGTCAGTTCCTGCAGGCTGGCCAACGCCGCCTGGATCGTCTCCAACTCCTCGAGCTCCATGACGAGCAATTGCGTTTGCAGGCGGGCACTCTCGGGCAAGTCCTGGACGGTGTCGGTCATGCGCGCGGCGACGGTGGTGAAACCTTGGATGGCCGCCGCCCCGCGGTCAATCCCCTCGAACGCCCGAAACGGGGCCATCGGCGCCCGCATGATGGTGGCGAGCACATCCGCCTCCTGCTCCGGCTGCTGCACGGCGGTACGGACGGCCGTGCCGGAAAACTCGCCGCGCAGCGGGTAGCGGCGCGCCAGCTCGTCCACGGCCGCGCGCGCCCGGTCCAGGGTCTCCGGCGGCAGGAAGTGCGCCACAGTCTGCTCGATCGCCGCGAGCGAACGCCGGGTTGCCTCCCGGGCTATGGCCTGGTCAGGACCGAACATGTCGCGGCCGTCGCCGTCAGTGAAGAAGTGCTGGTCCCGCAAACACAGCGCCCAGGCATCCACCAGAGCCTGCAATGCATCGCTCTGGTCGAGCGCGTCACGCATCATCGGAATCAGACGTGTCTGCCAGAGCAGCGATCGGCGACGCGTGGCACGGTCCGGCTGCTGATCCACGATCCGGTTGGCCGCATGACGAATCGTCGCCTCGTACGTGTCCTGAAACTGGGCCAGCAGTTCACCCAGTTCTTCTTTCGATAGCTTGGACGGCGCTGCGTTCCAACTCGGGCGTGCGGCGGGTTGTCGCGTGGGGATACAGGCGGAGCCGGTCAGCAGGACCACAGCAGCGGCACAGATCACAATAATGCGCGGCAGGGCAGCCATGACTTCGCTCTCCCATCATGCAGCGGGGCGCCTGGACAGAAGCTCATGGACGTCGCCGGCAGGCGGGTTGACCGGCGGCGCGCCTGAATAATAGCCCAGAAGATGACAGTTGGCGTGGAGTGCACGACAGTTGCCGACGTGGCGGATCGGCACCCGTCCGCGAATCGGCTCGTGATGGTTGAATAAGCGCCCCCGCGCGAGATCAGGCCTATTCTGCACTGGCCTTGCGTTTTGCCACGCGCTTGGCAGAAGCAGCACGAGGCGCGGACTTGCCCTTCGCCGTTCGCCGGCGCGCGCCCTTGGCGCCGGATTTCGGTTTCGCCTCCGGCTGCGCCGCGCTCGGAGATGGCGGACTCTTGCGTGAGCGCCGCGCCGCCTTGGTCGTCGGCTGGCGCTTGCGCGAACTTGAACGCGCCTTTGCCTGGTCGGCGGGTGGCGTGTTGTCGTCGGGCGAACCGGCGGCGGGCTTGGGCTGCCTGACCTTGACGACGCGGGCCGACACCCGCTGCCGCCGGGCCGTCGGCGCGGCCGCGGCTGCCGCCCGGCGTTGACCGGCGGTCTCCGCCGCAGCGTCACTGGCGCGCTGCTGTTCAGCCAGGGCCCCGACGGCCTGCAGCATGTTGCGGGCCGTGCGATCCGGCGGGACGCTCGTGATGCGCGCGCACTCGCCACGCCGCACCGCCGCCCCCATTTCCGACCAGGCCTGCCGATTCAGCAGGGCCACGAACTCGAGTGCCTCCTCCTCGCTTATCCGCCGTTCCAGGAAGGCCTGGGCCTCCTCCAGCGAACAGCGGGCGTCGACGATACCCTCCCTGCATGCATATGCCCACATGGCCTCGTCCAACGGGATCGCATGCTGCTGCAGACCCAGCAGGCGAATCCGCGCCCGACTGTAAGGCTCCAACCCGTCCAACTGCTCCAGCAGTGCGCGCCCCTCCTTGCGCGGCATGTCCACCACGTCGTCCAACGTGACGGCATGGCGCAGGGCGAAGACCTTGTTCAGGGCGCGCGAGATATCCTCGCACTTGAGCCGCACGTCCGGGTATTCACCCAGCATCTCGGCCAACTCAATCGCCGGAATGACCCGCAGCTCGTTGTAGTCAACCACCACGCTGCGAATGCGGTCCAGCGCCTCGCGCGCCTTGGATTCTGGCGCGTTGCGCGAGAGAATCCCCAGGATCAGATGCGTGATCGGGTCAGCGGCGGCGGGCGGGCTGAGCTTCCCCAGCTTGGCGCGCAAGCTACTGAACAGCGTCTTGAGCCGCCGTGCGCATTCCGTGGCACCTCTCATCGGTCAGTCGTCCTTCCGCCCATCGCGCTCCGCTTCGTCGGCCACCTGGTCGTCACGCTCATCCCGCCCGGCCGCGGTCGGCCCCGCCGCCTCGTCTTCCTCCCAAGGCAGCCGCTGCCCCAACTCCGCCATCGTGGAGTCGATGGCCTGCACGGTCCGGAAAGCGCGCTGCACCGAATCGTCCAGGCGAAAGAGCAGGTGGGGCACATGCCGCAGACGCACCCGCTCCCCAACCGCGGCCCGCAGCCGACCAGCCGCCGATTGCAGCGCCTCCAGGCATAAGGCCTGCCGGCTCGGGGCGGCCATCACGCTCACATAGACGCGCGCGGTCGAACAATCCGCACTGACGTCCACGTGCGTGATCGACGTCAGCGTCTCAATGCGCGGATCGCTCAGGCCGCGCTGAATGCGCTCGGACAGGACCGAGCGAATAGCGTTGCCAATCCTCTCTACACGCCGCGACACTGCTGACTTACTCCACAAACATCGTCCTGCCCGGCCGCCCGCGGCCGCCCTCACAGCAGTTCGATGTCGAAATCCAGCAACGAGACCCGCGGGAACAGGCGAATCTCATCAACGATCTTACGCAAGGCACTGTCCACGTAACGGCTCTCATTCGCCACCAGCGCCAGGCCCAGCGTCGCCGCCTGCCGGTGGTCCAGATCGTCAACCTCGGCGATTGAGATGTTGTGCCGCGCCCCTAACCGGTCCTTCAGACTCTTCGTCACTCGTCGCTTGTCCTTCAACGACAGCGCCTCGAAGATGGCCAGCCTCACACGCAACACGCCGACGACCATAGACGCCGCCCATCAGCGCCCTGAGCCGCCCGGACCATCACAGCTCCTGCGCAACTTCGACAATCTCGTAGGCCTCGATCACATCCGCCGGCTTGAGGTCGTCAAAACCCGCCAGCTTGATACCACACTCAAACCCCGTGCGCACCTCGCGCGCGTCGTCCTTGAAGCGCTTCAACGAATCGATCGGGCGCCCCTCCAGCACGGGCCGACCATCGCGAATCAGCCGCACCAGGTGGTTTCGCCCGATGACGCCGCTGGTCACCCGGCAACCCGCCACCGTGCCCACGCGCGTGATGTGGAACACCTGCTGCACCTCGGCCGTGCCGCGCACCTCCACCCGCTCCACCGGCGCCAACAGCCCAGCCAGAGCCTTGTGCATGTCATCCAGAATCTCGTAGATCACGCGGTACTGGCGGATCTCCACGCCCAGCTCTTCCGCCAACTGCCGGGCCCGATCCTCGGCCACGATGTGGAAGCCGATCACCAGCGCGTCCGACGCCCGCGCCAGGTTCACGTCCGCCTCGCTGATCGCCCCCACACCCGCATGCAGGATCCGCAGGCTCGCTTTCTCGGTGGGGAACTCGGCCAGCGACTTCTTCAGCACGTCCACCGACCCCTGGACATCCGCCTTGACGATCAGCCGCAGTTCCGGCACCTGCGCTCCGTCGTCGGCTGCCAGCAACTCCTCCAGCGTTCGCGGCTTGCGCAAAGTCTCCAACGCCCGCGCCCGCCGCGCCTCGCGCGCCTCGCCCGCGATCTCCTTGGCACGCTTGAGGTCGTCAACCTGGTAAAGCTCGTCGCCCGACTCCGGCAGAACGTCCAGCCCGATCACTTCCACGGGCCAACCGGGCAACGCCTCCTTGACGCGCTTGCCGCGATCATCCCGCAGCATCCGCACCCGGCCGGCGCCGCCGCCGCATACGATCACCTGGCCGACCTTGAGCTTGCCTTCACGCACGAGCACCTGCGCCGCAACGCCCTGCCCCTCCCGCAACTGGGCCTCGATAACGGCGCCGACCGCCGAAACCGTCGGGTCGGCCTTCAGATCCATCAGCTCGCTCAGCGTGCTCAGGTGGGCGATCAACTCGTCCACGCCCTGGCCCGTCGTCGCGCTGGTCTTGATGACGTCAACCTCCCCGCCCCACTCGGTCGGCACCAGGCCATGCTCGGCCAGTTGCGCGTACACGCGATTGATGTCCACATTCGGCAGATCGATCTTGTTCAGCGCGACCACAATCTGCACGTTGGCCGCCTTGGCGTGGTTGATCGCCTCGACCGTCTGCGGCATCACCCCATCATCAGCCGCCACCACCAGCACGACCACATCCGTCAGCGTCGCCCCGCGCGCCCGCATCGCCGTAAAGGCCTCGTGGCCCGGCGTGTCCAGGAACGTCACGCGCCAGTCCCCGCGCTCCAGCCGGTAGGCCGCGATGTGCTGCGTGATGCCGCCGGCCTCACCGCTGGCCACGTCTGTCGAGCGAATCGCATCCAGCAGCGAAGTCTTGCCGTGGTCCACGTGCCCGAGCATCGTTACGACCGGCGGTCGCGGCCGGGCGTTCGGACGCTCCCGGCGCGCCAATTCGTCCTGCAGATGTTCCAGTGCCGTGCGCTCCTTCGCGATGGTAACCGGCAACTCCAGCTCCATCGTCAACAACTCGAGCGTCTCCGCGTCCATCGACTGGTTGATCGTCCACAACCTGCCCGTGTGCTCGAGCAGCTTCTTCGATACGACGGAGAACGGGACACCCGCTACGCCGCAGAAATCCTTCACCGCCAGCGGCGCCGTTAGCTCGAGCGGCGCCTTGCGGGCCACCGCCGCCGCGCTCGCCGCGGCGGCCTTGCGCCGGCGCTCCGCCGCCCGCCGCTCACGCAGCCCCATCCCGGTTGCACCCGCGAGCCGCTCTTTGCGCTCGATCAGGTCCTGGTCACGCCATTCCTTGAGCCGCTCGCCCACCTCGGCAACCCGGCCATGCCGACGCGGGCTACGCGTGCGACCGCGGCTGTCGTCTTCCGCCGGGCCCCGCCGGCCGCGCCCTTTACGCCCTATCGTGCCGGGCCCCGCAGCCGGCGCCGGAACCTCCACGCCGCCCGCCCGCGCCGCTGGCGCGCTCCGCGGACGGGGAGCACGTACCGGCTCCGGCGCTTCGATCCGAACCACGCGCGGACCCCGCAACTCCGCCGGCGTCGGCACCACCTGTGGGCCGGCCGGGCGAATCGGCTCCGGCGGCACCGGCGGCTCGGGTGGTTCCGGGGCGACTTCCTCTGCTGACTCCGCCGCCGGTTCCGCTCCAGCCGGTGGCGCAAGCACCCCGTCCGGCTCGACCGCGGTCGCCTCAGCCACCGGCGTCTCGGCGACCTCCTCGGACACCTGGTCCTCGGGTGCCACCTCGGCTACCGCCGCTGATTCGTCCGCGGGCGCTTCCGCCACCAGCTCAACGGGTTGCTCGGCGGGCTCTTCGGCCACTGCCGGCAGCTCTTCCGGCTGGAACGCCTCCGCCTCGACCTCCTCTGCCACCGCCGTGCGCTGTGTGCCCTCCTCCAGCTCCGCCGTGGCAAGGGCGCGCCGCACCTTCGACAGGTCCACGCGGTCGGCGACCTCTACAGAGGTCTTGTCCTCACCCACACTGAACCATTCGCGGATCGACTCGGCCAAGCCGAGCGATATCGCCGCCATGTGGTTCTTAAGCTCCAGACCCTCGGCGTGGCATTTCTCGATGACCTCTTTGCTGGATACGCCCAGCTCCTTGGCCAACGTATGAACCCGCAATGTCTTCGTCTTCGCCACGCGGTCCTCCGAGACGCCGTCGGTGCTCTTACGGTCCGTCCCAGCGCGCTGCGTATCGCAAACAGCGCATATGCTTCTGGAACAATCACTTACGCGCACAAGGCGCGTTAAAGGCCAGACTTACCCTGTCGGCGGGCCAAGTCCGGTACAGCCGAACCCGCGCATATCCCAATAACATATCACCAATTGACGACTTACGCTACCACCCCCAATCGCCTTTCTTGTTCGGAGAATATCGGGCCCTCTTTTTCAGGATGGGTTAAGGCCTGGTTGACATGCCCCGATAACGTGGCTAGAGTCGCCGAAGCTTCGTGGGTTGCCGCTGCGCGGGCGTCGCGTCGAGCCAGCGGCATTGTGCTTGCGCGGGTTGCTTGTGGAGTGAGGTCCACGGGCAACGGGACGTCCCTCTCGCGCAAACCAACATTATGAATGCGTCGAGGTCAGCATGAGAGTTTTTATGCTGGGTTGGGAGTTTCCTCCCTTCATCAGTGGCGGTCTCGGCACGGCGTGCTTCGGCCTGACGCGCGGCCTCGATCAGCTCGGCACTGAGGTCACGTTCGTCCTGCCGCGCGCCGTGGACGAGTCACTCAGCAGCCATGTCGAACTGGTGACACCCAGCAGCGAGGCCGGGGCCCGACCCGGCACGAGCTTCGTCATGCCCGCCTCGTTCGCGCACATTCGCTTCCGCACGGTCGAAGCCACGTTACGCCCCTACGTCAGTCCGGGCCTCGACGACGATGATGACGAAGCCACGACCGGCAAGGCTGCAAAACGCAAGGCGAACGCCCGGCTCAAGCCGCGTAAACCCGTGCGCGTCATCTCGGCCGGCGGCCAGAGCGGCCCCGGCGGACATTACGAGGGGGACCTGTTTGCCGAGGTGCAGCGGTACGCGGGCCTGGCTTGCGACGTCGCGGCCGAAGAGGATTTCGACGTCATTCACGCGCACGACTGGATGACCTACCTGGCGGGCGTGGCCGTCGCCGACCTGACCGGTAAGCCCCTGGTTGTGCACGTGCACTCGACGGAGTTCGACCGCTCCGGCGTGCACGTCAACCAGCGCGTCTACGATATCGAGCGCGCCGGCATGCACCGCGCCGACCGCGTCATCACCGTCAGCCACCTGACGCGCAGCATCGTACTGCAGCACTATGGCGTGGATCCTCGCAAGGTCGAGGTGGTCTACAACGCCATCGACGACGACGGCCGCGAGGAAGGCCGCGTCCTGCCGCCGATCGCGCACGATGAGAAGATCGTCCTGTTTCTCGGCCGCATCACCATGCAGAAGGGGCCTGAGTATTTCCTGGCGGCCGCCAAGCGCGTCCTGGAAGTCATGGAGAACGTCCGCTTCATCATGGCCGGCAGCGGCGACATGATCCGCCGCATGATCGAGCTCGCCAATGAGATGGGCATCGGCCACAAGGTCCTGTTCACCGGCTTCCTCCGCGGCGACGACGTGCGGCGGGTTTATCGCATGGCGGACCTTTATGTCATGCCGTCGGTCTCGGAACCGTTCGGCATCGCTCCGCTCGAAGCCCTGGCCAACGACGTCCCCGTGCTGATCTCCAAGCAGAGCGGCGTTTCCGAGATTCTCCGGCACGCCCTGAAGGTGGACTTCTGGGATGTTGACGAGATGGCCAACAAGATCGTGGCCGTCTTGCGGCACCCGCCTTTGCAGGCTACGCTGCGCGACCATGGCAGCATCGAGGTGCGGGGCCTGAGTTGGGTCGACTCCGCCCGAAACTGCCTGCGGGTCTACGAAGCCGCCCTCGCGGAGAGGCGGGATTAGCCGGGAGCGATGGCGTCGGTTTGCTTCTACTTCCAGGTGCACCAACCATTTCGGCTGCGGCGCTATAGCGTCTTCGATCGCAGCGCGGAGTACTTCGACCACGAGCGCAACCGCGAAATCTGCTGCAAAGTGGCCGAGAAGTGCTACCTGCCCACCAACACGATTATCGAGGAGTTGATTAGGCGCCATGCGGGCCGCTTCCGCGTGGCCTACAGCCTCAGCGGCCTGGTCATCGAGCAGTTTCAGCTTTATGCCCCGCAGGTCCTGCGCTCCTTCCAGCGCCTGGCCGCCACCGGCGCCGTGGAGTTCCTGGCCGAGACCTACCACCACTCGCTGAGCTTCCTGTACTCGCGCGAGGAGTTCGCCGCGCAGATCGAGCTGCACCAGCAACTCATGCGCGACCTGTTCGGCCAGACACCCCGCGTCTTCCGCAACACCGAACTGATCTACAGCAACGACATCGCCCGCACCGCCCACGCGCTCGGCTTCGACGTCGTCATGTGCGAAGGCGCCGACCAGTTGCTCGGCTACCGCTCACCCACCTACCTCTACGCCCCGCCGGGCAGCAGCAAAGTCAAGCTACTGCTGAAGAACTACCGGCTGTCCGACGACATCGCCTTCCGCTTCGGCAACCGCCAATGGAGCGCATGGCCCCTCACCGCCGACAAGTTCGCCCGCTGGATCGATCAGGTCAATGGCAACGGCCACGTTGTCAACCTGTTCATGGACTACGAGACCTTCGGCGAGCACCAGTGGGAGGAAACCGGCATCTTCGAGTTCCTCCGCCACCTGCCCGAGCAGGTCCTCCGCGTGCCCGCCAACGACTTCAAGACGCCCAGCGAGTGCGCCGCCGCCTACGGCACCAGCGGCACCTATGACGTCCCCCACATGATCTCCTGGGCCGACAGCGACCGCGACCTGTCAGCCTGGCTCGGCAACGCCATGCAGTCTAACGCCCTGCACCAGCTCTACCAGCTCGAGAGCGCTGTCAAGAGCTCCGGTGATCCCGACATTCTCAACGACTGGCGCAAGCTCCAAAGCTCCGACCACTTCTACTACATGTGCACCAAGCACCTGGCCGACGGCGAAGTCCACCAATATTTCAACCCGTACGACTCCCCCTACGACTCGTTCATTAACTACATGAACGTGCTGGACCACCTGCGCGGCCGGCTGCCCGCGCTCTAGCCCCCCGGCCCAGCCTGGTTGTGGCACCCGCCCGCCCGTCCTGACTCTCCAAGCAACCGCCGCCCCACCGCCTGCAAAAAGCGAGTATTGCCTGCCAGTATACCGGGCAGACGCTCGATCTCATCCGCCGTGCACCAACGCAGCTCCGCCACTTCAGCCGGGTTGGGACGCAACCCATCCGCGGCGCCGCACAACTCGGCCAGCCACCAGTGCAGCCGCAGACCGTCGCCGCGGTCATACTCCCAAACCTTGGCCACCGGCCGCACCTGCCCGCCAACTTCCTCCCGGAACTCGCGCACCACCGCCGCGGCCTGCGACTCGCCCGCGTCGATCGCGCCACCCACGAAGCACCAGGCCCCGCCCGCCACAACCCGGGCCGCCCGACGAATTACCAGGAAACGCCCCGCCCGCTGCACTACCACTACCACCCCCTGCCGCTCCGACATGCCGGCTCCCTGACCACCCACTACCAGGCAATCATCCCGGGTCCGGCACGGCGCGGGCCTCTGGCCTGATTACACAGAGGCCCCGCCCCGGTCACCCGCCCCGGGCCTAGGTTCGCATACGCTGCAGCTCATCCCGCGTCATGCGCGGCTTGCCGTCCTGCTTGGTCTCGTGCCCGACAGACTTGGCACGCTTGCCAGTTCCTTCCGTTACGGCGTCGTCCGTCCGCGTCAGCCGAGCCTGCCACAGCTTACCCGTATCACTGCTGCGCACCAACAGCACGTCCCCGCGGTCCCGCGTGCCGGCCTTGTATACCCGCTCGCCAGCGTCCCAGGTGAACGTGAGCAATTCCCTGGCAGAGTCATACGCCCACGTGCCGGTCAGCTCGACGCCGCCGACCATTCGCGCCGTGAAGGTGCGGTCCTTGTTCAACTGCAGCATGCTCAGGGGGAAGTCCGCCCGGGCCGCCGGCGGCTCGAAAGCGGCCGCCCGCCAAGTCCCCGTCATCGAACTGCATCCGCTCAGCATCAGCAGCGCGCTCGCCAGCACCAATCCCTTCAGTAGCGCCTTCATGGAATCCTCCTGTCTGGCACATCCTTGTGCCTGTCAGCCGCGCACACTCCGTTGTCGGCCGCCGCCCGACTGCTACGAGCAGGCCGTGTTATGATCCCATCGCCACTTTCAGCAGCGCTTCACAACCAGACCGTACCGGATCCACTACCGGAAGGCGCAAATCTTGCGCGATTGCCCGCGCCGCCACTGCCGCCGACCGTTCGTCCGCCCCCGCCGCGTTCAACGCCACCCCCACCACCCGCGCCGGGTGCAACAGCGCCGCCACCTGCTCATACACCGCCCGCAACTCGCGCAACGGCGGAATCGGCCCGTGCGGCGGCGCGTGAAAGCGCGTTCTTCCGACGCAATGCACCAGGATCAGCGCGTCCGGACACACGCCGTGCAGCAGCGCCAGCGTGACCGCCGAGAACCCCGGATGCGCCAGGCTGCCCTGCCCCTCCACGAAACAGACGTCGCAGTCGGCCGCGTCCAGCACGAGTTCCTCCGCCGCACCGGGCGCGAAATCCGCCACGACGGCATCCAGCGCAATGCCCCGGCCGGCGACCATGATCCCGGTCTGCCCGGTCGCCACGAAGCGCGCGTCGAGCCCGTGCTGTTGCGCCGCCCGGGTCAATTCCAGCGCCGCCACCATCTTCCCCACGTTCCCGTCCGTGCCGATGGTCAGGACGCGCCGACTGCGCGTCGTGCGCGCTCGACCGGTGGCCAGGACCCGCTCCGCCGGCGGCCGCCGCAGGTCAAACAGCCGCGCGCCCGACTGCTCAGCCAGATCGCGTAACTCACCATCATCCGCCAGGAAGACGTGCAGGCCGCTCAGCACGTCCAGCCCACCGCGCAGCGCCGCCACCACCTGCACCCGCATCTCCGGCGGCAACGCGCCGCCCGGCGGCGCCACCCCGATGACCAGCGCGTCCGGCCGCAGCGCCGCGGCCGCCGCCACGTCCGGCACGATCGGCACCGGCGGGGCCCACGGGATGATGCTTCGCACATCCGTCCCGGCGGCGCGCGCATCAACCACGGCCGCAACGTCGTCCGGCCGATACCGCAGCAGCACCGCGGCGGTCTTCGAACTGAATATGCCCAACCGACCCTCAGTCAGCAGCAACAGACGGCGATATGGTGGCAGAACGTGCACTGGCAACTCCACATTCCAACGCGGCCGGGCCCGGCCGCAAACGCGGGCAAGTTTATGTCGCCCGCGCGTGCCTGTCACGGCCACGCCCGCGTTACCATGTTGCCGCTATGCCGACCCGCCGACTGCTTGTCGCCCTCGCCATAATTTTGCTGCCCGGCCCGCTGCTCGCGCCGCTCTGGCAGCAGGCCGGCCCGGCGGCCGGAGCCGAGGACCTCCTGTATTACTACCCGTCGCGCGCCTTCCTCCATGAAGCCCTCGCCGCCGGCCACTGGCCCTGGCTCAACCCCTGGACCGGCCTGGACCGGCCCTACGCCGCGGAGCCGCAGTCAGCCCTCTGGTATCCGCCGACGTGGCTGTTCGCCGTTCTGCCGCCGGTGTGGGCGTACTCCATAAGCCTCTGGCTGCATTTCGTCATCGCGGCGTGGGGCATGTACCGCCTGACCCGGGCGAACGGGCTGGATCAACGTGCCGCGCTGTTCGCCGGCCTCGCGTTCGCCTTCTCCGGCTTCATGCTGGCCCACCACGTCCACCTGACCCTGCACGCCGCCGGTGCCTGGACGCCGTGGCTCTTCTATCGCATGCACCGTTACGCCGCCATGCAAGACGACACAGGGCGGGGGCTCGGTCGGCTGAGCGCCGCCGGCGTGGTCTGTGCACTACCCTGCCTGGCCGGCGGCGTCCAGATTGCCGCCCTCTGCGCCGCCGGGCAATTGGTCTTCCTCCTGCCCGGCCGCACCCGCGTGCCCACGCCGCCCCGGCTGGCCACCGTACTGAGCCGCTGGCTGCTCGTGTGGATTTGTGCGGCCGCGCTGTGCGCCGTGCAATGGCTACCGACGCTGGCATACCTGCCGTTGTGCACGCCGCTGGACGAAAACGCGGCCACCGGCGGGAGCGCGTGGCGCCTGGGCGCCCTGGTCGGCTGGCTGCTGCCGGAGTTCTCGTCGGAGCGCGCGCTGGATTCCTACGTTCAACCCCATTGGGGTCCCTCCCCCCAGTGCGAGCAGTTCGCCTACACCGGCTTGGCCGCGCTGTTGCTCGCCGCCCTGGCCGTACGCGGCCCCTGGCGGTGGGACCCGCTCCGCCGCCGCTGGGTCGCCCTGCTGACCTTCAGCCTGCTGCTGATGCTCGGCATGTTGGGGCCGCTCGATCGCCTGTTCTCCTGGCTGCCCGGCGGCACCTGGTGGCGCTTCCCGGCCAGCACGATGCTCCTGTTCAATCTGGCAACCGCGGCCCTGGCAGCGTCCGTCCTGCACGACCTCGCGGCACCCCACACACCCACGCGCGTCCGGCTGCGGGCCCTGCTGCAACGCTGGACGCGCCGGCCCGTGCGTGCCGCCATCCTGCTTGTGGCCATCCCGCTGGCCCTCTTCGCCGCCACTCTGCCGCTGCTGCCCTCCGAGCCACGCATGGTTCTGCTCGACGCCCTGCGGCCCTGGAAGCTCCCCGTCCTGGCACCGCTGCTGACGGCCATGGTCACTTTCGCCGCTCTGGCCACCGTTGCCCGCCGCTGGCAGCAACCGGCCCGCCTCTGGCTGCTCGCGATCGTGGCCGCCGCCGATCTGGGCTTCGTCGGCTGGACACAGACGGCAACTCAGGAGGCACCCACGTCGGCCGACCTTACCGAACTGCACGGGCAGCCCTGGCTGGAGGCTGTCCATGCCTCCGGCCAGCGCTTGTGGGTCGTCACGGATGCACCGGGCGTATACCTGCACCCGCTCCAGAAACGCGTCGCCAACACCAACGCCCTCGTCCACATCAGCGCCTTGTCGGACTTCGGCCCCCGCCAACCGCGCGTCCTCGTGCAGCGCTTCGGCTTCACGCCCTGGGGTGACACCCCGCGTGCCACGGAACTCCTGCGCCAATCCGACTGGCTGCGCGCCTACAACGTCGGCTGGGTCCTGCTCTGCGGCCCCGAGTGGCCCGCCCCAACCGGCTGCGACCTCGTGCACACGACGCCGCAGGGCTGGCGGCTCGTCCACAATCCATCCGCGGCCGAACCGGCCCTGTTTGAGGACCCGACGCAGCCCGGCGCCCTGCGCTGTGAGCAGCACAGCCCGCATGAATTCACGACCATCGTCGACACGTGGGCGCCAACGTCGGCGGATGATCGGTCCGCACCGCCGCGCCTGATCGTCGCACGCCTGGCCCTGCCCGGCTGGACTGCCACGGCGGGCGGCCGGCCCGTGCCCATCGAGACCGCCCACGGAGCCCTCATGGCGATTTCACTGCCGCCCGGCGAAACCGTTAGCATCCATTGGACCTACTTCCCGCCCGGCCTGCGCGAAGGCGCGGCCATCTCCGGCCTCAGCGCGGCCGCACTGGCCTTGTTCAGCCTCCGGTCCCACCTGCGCCGCCGGCACCGCCTGCCCCGCCGGGCCGGCTCGGCTGCGCCGCTGGCCGGACTCCTGATCCTGCCGCTGCTATGCGGCTGCGGGTTCGTTGGCGTGGAAAACCCCTTGAGCACCCTGGTCGCCGAAGCCCGGCGGCAACAGGCCGCGATCCTGGCCGCCACACCGCCGCTGAGCCACCAGCCGGACGCCGCGCTGCACGACCTGCTCGCCTGGCACGAGCTGCCGCACCTGCGGACTGAGCGCTGTCTGCACTTCTCCAGCTACAATCGCGCGCCCGGCACCTTCCTCATCGAGCCGGGCGGCAAGGACTTCAACAACTTCATATCCCGCTCCGGACCGCCCCGGTCCCTCTTGCTTCAAGGCCTTGATCAGGCGGACGCGCACGACCCGCCGCTGCATGGCTACGTCCTCGCCGCAGTCAACGACGGGCCCGGCTACGTCTCGCGCATGTTCTTCACGCGCTTCGTCACGCTCGATCTGTTCAGCCAGATCGACTTCCGGCCCTTCCAGGATGAGATCATCCGCATCTACGTCGACGACCTGCTCACGCCGACGTTTGTCGGACCGCTGACCGATCTGGGTACGGCCGCCCCGTTTGAAGCATCCCTGGCGGGCATCACGTCCGGCGCCCTCCTGTCGTACACGCCCATCAGCTTCAACGAGCGTGTCCGCATCGTGCTCGACGGACTCAATCCGCTGGGCGGCTATTTCTACGGCATCGACGTCCGCCTGCTGGAGCGCGGCACCCGCAGCTTCTCCAGCCGGCTGCATGAAGACCCCGCCTACGCCGCCGCCTGCGCGCTGCTGGAGGCGGGCGCGCCGCCGGCCGGCGAGGCGCTGGCCGCGTGGCCGACGGACGTCGCTTTCGAGCTCCTGCCCGGCCGGCAAACCACGCTATTCACCGACGACTCCGCCGGCACGATTCGCCAACTGCGCTTCGAGTTCGACGCCATCGACCAAGCGCAACTCGGTGCCCTGCACCTGTGTATCACCTACGACGCAGCCGCCGAGCCGGCCGTGGACGTCCCGCTGGATGCCTTGTTTGCCTGCCGCGAGCGCTTGGCCGGCTGGCAAACGCTGCCGCTCCAGGTGTCGTACGACGCTCCCCGCCTCACTGCGACATTGCATCTGCCGATGCCGTTTGCACAAGGTGTGCAGGTAGCCGTGCGAAACGACGACGCGGCACCCGTCGCGGTCAGGGCCAACGTGCTGATCGAACGCATCATGCCGCCTGAACCCTGGGGCTACCTGCACGCGCGCTGCTTCGCCGTCAGCGGGCCGCAACCCCCCGGCTCCCGCTTCGAGGTGATCAACGTCAGTGGTCGCGGCCGCTACGTCGGCACGCTCCTCTCAGCCGCCGGCCGACCCGATCCGCACGAGCTCCTCAGCCATCCGCTGAATATCCTCGAAGGTAACTCGCTGGCCCTGATCGACGGTCAACCCGGTCTGCGCGGCACCGGCACGGAAGACTACTACAACGCCGGCTTCTACTTCTCCGCCGGACCGTTCAACCACCCCTTCGCGGCCGCCAACCACGTCGCCGACAACCAAAACGACCAGCACGGCGTCGTGTCCTGCGGCCGCTGGCACGTGCTCAGCGACGCGCTCGACTTCCAGCAGTCCTTCGTACTGCGCTTCCAGTACGCCGCCAACAACCCGGCCGTAGTGGAGCGCTACGCTACGGTGGCCCTCTATTACCTCGACCGCCCCGCGCCCGGAGTGGTCACTGGCGGTAATCGTGGCGACACCGATTAACGCGCTTGCAGCTTGCTGCGCCCCCGCCCCCGGCCGGCCTCAACGCCCTTCGAACAGCCGCGTGCCGAGCAGCTCGTCCAGCGCCGGCTCGCTCATGATCTTGCTGACCGTCTTCTCGATATCGTATTCCAGCCGGACAAACTCGATCTGCTCGACGCTGCAGCTCAGCGCCGCCGCCACCAAACTCTCAGTCCCGGTTTCCGCCGAGTCTTCCCGCCGGTACACCAGCGTGTAGCTGGCCCGTGGGTCGCGATCGCGCGGCTGACCAACGCTGCCCACGTTGATGATCGCCCGCTCATCCTCGACCTCGTAGTACGGCGAGTCGGGCAGTTCGTTGGGCGGATCAAAATACGGATCGTCCAGGAACACGCCCGGCTGGTGCGTGTGCCCCACGAAACACAGCCGCCGCTCCAGCCGGTCGAAATTCGCCACCACCTTCTGCGGATTGGTGAATACATCCTCCGGAAAGATGTACTCATTGATCGGCCGGCGCGGCGACGCATGCACGTACAGCACGTCCCCATCGTGATAGCGAACCGGCAACCCGCCGAGGTACTGCCAGCGCTCCCGCCGCAGCACCGGATCCGGCTCGTCTTCCAACACCTGGCGCGTCCAGTAGCAGGCTCGCTCGGCCGCCAGGTTGAAATTGCACGGCTCGAACATGACGGCATGGTCATGATTGCCCATCAGGCACACGCGGCACCGCGACCGCACCAGGTCCAGGCATTCCTTCGGGTTCGGCCCATACCCCACGACGTCCCCCAGGCAAACCAGCTCCTTCACCCCGCGCGCATCGATGTCGTCCAGGACGGCCTGCAAGGCCTCGAGGTTGGAGTGAATGTCGCTGATAACGGCGAATACGTTGTTGTGCATTACGCTCCAGCCCGCGACCTCCGTCAGGCCGCGCCTCAGGCAGCGACCGGCACATTCCGCTGGCCCGCGCCCGCCGAACCCCGGTGACCGTGGCCCACCGGTCCGGGGAGTGCTTCGTTACGATAGGGGCAACCCACGCCCGAATCAATCCAGCCCTTACACACCCACGCCCGCCGCCACCGGCCGCAGTATCCGCTCCGCCGTCGGACACACCTGGTCAGCGTTCACCGACAGCCCGTCCTTGACGGACAAGACGTAGAAGCTCCCGTACGTGGCCGACCGATCAGTGGCCAACAGCCGCCGCGCCAGATCATCGTGCCGCACCACGTGCGGCTGGATCGACGGCGGTGGGTCCAGCCGATAACTGCCCGACCGGTAGATCATCACGGCCCCCGGGGCGGCCGCCCGCAGCACGCTCTTCAAAGTCGCCTCGAACGCCTCCGGCGTCATCCAGTCAAAGATATCCAGCAGGTTAAACCGCGTGAACGACCCCGCCGACCGCGAATCCAGGTACGGCCCCAACCATCCGTTTACCACCGTCACCTTGTCCAGGTTGCCGCGCAGCGTCTCGAAGTTCTCTTCGAGCAGATAGGGCGGCACCCGATTGCCCCGGAAGCGCCCCGTCACTGCCTGACTCAGAAAGTAATTGTCGTATACCGGCACCTTGGTCAGCGCGTACTCAACCCGCTCCTTGATGTACTCGTACATGTCGTGCCGGCCATCGACCAGCCGGTACTGGGCCGGATGCACGCCCGCCAGGTACAGAAACGGCTTGAACTGCACGAACTTCTGCGAACATCGGCCCCACAACCGCGGCGCCGCGTACTTGTGATACCACTCCGCCTGTTCGGCCAGCGAGCGCAGCTCGAAGAACTGCTCGATTCGCCGCTTGCTGAGCCCCAATGCGCTCAGAAACGGCCGCAGCAGCCGGCAAAACAGCCCCATGCGCCCGAACCGGTACAGATCCCGCGCCGCCATCCACAGGTTCTTGTCCCAGAACG
>CAZYGM010000021.1:0-25801 GCA_964647015.1 uncultured Planctomycetales bacterium
AGGGCCGGATCATCGGGCGCGAAGGTCGCAACATCCGCGCGTTCGAGAAAGTCACGGGCGCGACCGTAATTGTCGACGATACGCCGGGGATCGTCAGCGTCTCCTGCATGGACCCGGTTCGTAAGGAGGTGGCGCGCGAGTCCCTCGACCGCCTCATTCGCGACGGCCGCATTCACCCGACGCGCATCGAGGAGATCGTCAGCGTGGTCAGCAAGGAGATTGACGAGCGCATCACGGAAGCGGGCAAGGCCGCCGTGAGCGAGCTTAACGTGCAGGGTGTGCACCGCAAGCTGATAGACACATTGGGACGCCTGCAGTACCGCACGAGCTACGGGCAGAACGTGTTGCGGCACAGCATCGAGGTCGCCTTCCTGTGCGGCATGATGGCCGATGAGTTAGGCCTCGACGGCAGCCTGGCGCGCCGCTGCGCCTTGCTGCACGACATCGGCAAGGCCCTCGACCAGGAACACGAGGGCGCCCACACTAAGACCGGCTACGAGTTCGCCCGCCGTTTCAACGAGCCGCCCGCCGTACTCAACGCCATCCTTGGGCACCACGGTGACGTACCCGCGACGCACCCGTACACCCCGCTGGTCTCAGCGGCGGACGCCATCAGCGCCGCCCGGCCCGGCGGCCGGCGCGAATCGCTCGAACGCTACATCAAGCGGTTGCAGGATCTCGAGAAGATCGCGACGTCCTTCACCGGCGTCGACCTGGCCTACGCGATTGAGGCCGGCCGCGAAGTCCGCGTCATTGTGGATGCCCAGAGCATCAACGACGGCGCGGCCCTTAAGCTGGCCCGCGACGTGGCCCACAAGATCGAAGATGAGATGCAGACCTTCCCAGGTGAGATCAAGGTCACCGTGCTGCGTGAAGTGCGCGCCACCGAGTACGCCATCAGCGGCCGGCATCGCTCCAACGGCTCGTGAACTTCGGGGGTTGGCAGGCGCGAACAGGCGGCCGGCTTGCAGCGTTCGCGCGGCGCTCGGTTCAGCCAAAACGCACAGCCGCAGCTTCACCGCCGCGCCCCGTTTGCTCGCGATCGCCTGGTTAACCCTTCGTGACGCGCAGGACTTCCTGCGGTGTGGTCAGGCCCTGCCGGCAGAGGTCCCAGCCAGACTCGCGCATCAGCTTGAGGCCTTCCTTGCGAGCCGCGGCCAGAATCTCCATGGCCGTGCGCCGCTGATTCACCATGTCGCGCAGGTTGTCGGACATGACCAGAATCTCATAAAGCGCGCGGCGTCCGGCATACCCGGTGTTGTGGCAGTCGCGGCAGCCCTTGCCCCGGAACAGCGGCTCACCCTTGCGGTAGTTGAAATCCGGCGGCATGAGGCTGGGGTTGTCCGGCGCCCACTGCTCCTTGCACTCCTTGCAGATCGTGCGAACCAGACGCTGTGCCAGCACCGCCTCGATCGAGCTCGACACCAGGAACGGCTCCACGCCCATATCCAACAGACGCGTCGTGGCCGTTACCGCGTCGTTCGTGTGCAGCGTGCTGAACACCAAGTGGCCGGTGAGCGATGCGTTGATGGCGACCTCGGCGGTCTCCAGGTCACGAATCTCGCCCACCAGGATCACGTCGGGGTCGTGCCGTAGGAAGCTGCGCAGCGCCCGCGCGAACGTCAAACCGATCTTGGGCAGGATCTGCGTCTGGTTGATGCCGTCCAGGTAGTACTCGACCGGGTCCTCGATCGTGAGGATCTTGATCTCCGGGCTGACGATGCTTGTCAGGGCGGCGTACAACGTGGTGGTCTTGCCCGAGCCGGTCGGTCCGGTGACGAGGACGATGCCGTGCGGCTGGCGGATCAGCCGGCTGAACTGCTCCAAGTTGTCGCCGTCCATGCCCAGGCTCTCGAGATTGAGCTGCACAGCCGTGCGGTCCAGGATACGCAGGACGATGCCTTCGCCGAACGCCATCGGGATGACGCTGACACGCAGGTCGATCTCGCGTCCGTGGGCCCGAATCTTGAAGCCGCCGTCCTGCGGCATGCGGCGCTCAGCGATGTTGAGGTTCGACAGAATCTTGATGCGGCTGATGATGGCGTTGCGGAAGCGGTTGATCTCGATGGGGACGTTGGCTACGTGCAGCACGCCATCCACACGGTAGCGCACCACGAATTCGCGCTCGAACGGCTCGAAGTGGATGTCGCTGCAGCGCTGGTCAATCGCTTCCAGCAGAATCTCGTTGACCAGCTTGACGACCGAGGCCTCCTGGGCCATCTGCACGTCCAGGTCGGCCGACTCGATCTTCTGCTCGTCGATTACTTCCAGGTCGCCGCTCTCGCGGACCAGCGTGGTGATGACGTCGCCGCCCACGCCGTAGAACGACTTGATCAGCTTGTGAATCGTGGCGCTGGTCGCCAACAGCGGCTCGACCGGCATGTTGATACAGACGCGCAGCTCATCCAGCGCGTAGACGTTATACGGGTCAGACGTGGCCACACGAATGCCGCGCCCGTTGCGACTGATGGGAATGACGCCGTACTTGTGCACCAGCCGGCTGGGAACCATTTGCAGGAGCGTCTTGTCTACGTCGGCTTCGTCCAACTCCGCGAACGGGATCGACAACTCCTCGCCGAACGCCTGCAAGACATCGCGCTCACGGACCATTCCCGTGCGAACGAGAACGTGGTCAAGGCGCTCGGAGGGCGAAGTCCGCTCCTGCTTGGCCTGCTCAAGCTGCTCCTTGTTGATCAGACCCCGCGCGATCAGCGACTCGCCAATAGGCATTGTTGCGTAACCTCTGTCATGGCCGTTACTTAGCTGCGGTTGCCGCTGGCCGGGCGCAGCTCCCGTCCATTCCTTATACCGCTGATCCGCCGCGCAATTGCAGCCGCTTTGGATGATTGTCGCCAAACTGGACGGACCGTGCAACGGCAAGACCCAGTGCGACTACAACAGATTCTTCGGCCAGCCCGTGGCCCAATGTTCGTTCGTAGATCCTGCTTTCACGGTTATAGGACTAGTCCGATGGCCGCCACGCCTCCGCAATACTCCAATCACCCTTGCGGTCCCTGACCGGCGTATTAGGCTGCCACCAGACGCTCGCGCCGGCCGGCACGGCTTGCCCGGGGCGGCGCGTGCTTGAGGGTGAGCGATGACGGTGCAGAAGCTGTTTGGTAAGCACAAGGCCTTGATCGCCATGATCCACGTTCGCCCGCTGCCGGGCACGCCGCGCTGGACCGGGCCGCTGGCGGCAGTGGTGGAGCAGGCCGTCCTGGAGGCCCGCGTGCTGACCGAAGCTGGCTTTGACGGCCTGCTGATTGAGAACATGCACGACGTGCCTTATCTGAAAGGGGAGGTCGGCCCGGAAATCACGGCGGCCATGACCGCCGTGGGCGTAGCTGTTCGCGCTGCCAGCCCGCTGCCCCTTGGGGTGCAAATACTGGCGGCGGCAAACCGCGCCGCGCTGGCGGTGGCGCAGGCCTGTGGGGCGCAATTCGTTCGCGTCGAGAACTTCGCCTACGCGCACGTGGCTGACGAAGGTCTGATGGCTGATGCGGAGGCCGGGCCGCTGTTGCGCTATCGCCGACAGATCGGCGCCGACGGCATCGCGATCATGGCGGATGTCAAGAAGAAGCACTCCAGCCACGCCATTACGGCGGACATCCCGTTGGCCGAGGCGGCGCAGACGGCCGCCTTCTTCAGTGCCGACGCGGTGGTGGTGACGGGCCGCGCGACCGGGCAGCCGACGGCCGCGGAGGATTTGGCAGAGGTGCGGTCGGCGGTGGATGTGCCGGTCTGCGTTGGCTCCGGCGTGACGCCGGAGAACCTGGCGGTGCTCTGGCCGCACGCCGATGTGTTCATCGTCGGGTCATGTTTGAAAGTGGCGGGGCTGTGGTCGAACGAATTGGACGCCGAGCGTGAGGCGCGACTTATGGCGGTAGTTGAGCGGCTGCGCGCCGCGCAGGCGGGCTAGCGCGTGAGCGGGCGGATCGACGTCATCTGCGGCTGCATGTTCTCCGGCAAGACGGCCCGGCTCATTGATCGGCTGGCGGCAGCGGCCGGCCGCGGGCTGCGGACCGCGGCATTCAAGCACGTGCTGGACGTGCGCTACGACTCCTGCCACCTGGCCACGCACGACGGGCGGCGCTGCGAAGCGGTGGCCGTCGGCGATGCCGGCGAGATTGTGCAGCGCTCGGCGGGGGCCGATGTGATCGGCATCGACGAGGCGCAGTTCTTCGGTGCGGCATTGATCACGATGTGCACGACGCTGCGCGACCTGGGCCGGCACGTGATCGTCGCCGGCATCGATCACGACGCCTGGGGGCGCCCGTTCACCCCGCTGCCCGAGCTGAAGGAGTTGGCAGACGCAGTCGAGGTGTTGGACGTGCCGTGCCGAGTGTGCGGGCGGCCGGCGCGATATTCGCAACGCATGGTGCCGGTGCGGGATGGGAACATGGTGGGGGGGCCGGCGGAATACGAGCCGCGCTGTGCGGCGTGCTTCCAGCCCCTGGCGCCGGAGCAGCGCTAGCCTACGCGGTACGGGCAAGGCGGTCTTCGTCCACGGTGGTGCACGGCTGGCCGCGACAGCGCGCCGACTCAGTCAGTTGGCGATCACGGGGCGGCGCGGCCGGCTAATCGGGCAGCACCTTGTACACGTCGTCGTGTTCGCGGGCGTGCTCCGGCACGCGGATGCCGATCGCGTCGCCGACCTTGGCGACCTCGACGGGTTGACGGTCGATCTGTATCGAGTCAACCGTTTGCGTGAAATCAGTGGTGTGGCCTTTGACGTGGATCGTGTCGCCAACATGGAGCTCGCCGGCGCTGATTTCGATCGCCGCCACCCCCGCCTTCCCGAAGTAGTGCGTTATCTTTCCGATTAGCTGCTCAGCCATTATCAGCCTCCGTTTGCGAGAATAGCGGACATGCGACAGCGATTATACCGCTCACGGCTGAACGGGGAAGGCGGCGTCCGGCGGCGCGGGGGTCATTCTCGGTCAGTGGCTGGAGAAGGGTCGGGTTGCGCGCTGGGGGAATCCGGATTTTCCACTGGACAAGCGGCGCCCCGGGGCCACTAGTACGGCGTGATGGCCATCAACCTGACTGGAGGCTGCTCTGTGCCGGCGAGCGATGGAACCCTGGTCCGCGGTGTGCTAAACGGCGATCGGGCCGCGTTCGCGGAGTTGTACGACCGGCGCGCCAGGCTGGTGCGGGCGATCTGTTATGACGAGACCCGCCGCCTCCAGACCGCGGCCGACCTGGCGCAAGAGGCTTTCATGAGGGCCTATAAGAACCTGGGGCGGCTGCACGACCCGGATCGCTTCACGGTCTGGCTGATCGGCATTGCCCGGCACGTGTGCCGGGAGTGGCGCCGCGCGAAGGGCCGTGAGCGGCGTGGCCTGGCAGAGCTGACCGCGCAGCAGCAGCACGCGCCGGTAGCGGCCGCGTCGCCGGAGCAGCGGCTGGTTGACCTGCGTGATCAGATCGCCGGGCTGACAAGACCGGAAGCAGCGTCAGCCGCCGGGCTGACGGAGAAGGAGCGTCTCGCCCTGCACGCCTTTTACCTGCAAGAGCGTGACGCCGAGGAGGCCCGCAAGGTGCTGGGCCTGTCAAGATCAGGATTCTATCGCGCACTGGCGTCCGCGTGTGAGCGCCTGCGTCGCGTGGCGCAAAGGCAGGAGGTGTCCCGGTGAACTGCCCGTCGGCAAATGATTGGGACATGCTGGCGATAGGGCTGCTTGAGGATGAGCAGAGCGAGCGGATGCTGGCGCACGCCCACACGTGCGCCGGCTGCCGGGAAGCTCTCGCTGCGGCCCGCCGGTACCACGCCGACCGCGTCCGCGTGTACGAGACGTTCGATCGCGATCACGACCAGTTGCGTGAACAACTGCTGGCGGCCCTGCCGGCCGAGTTGCCCCGGTCTACCGGAGTGGTCCGACTCGTGCGCGGTTGGCACCGCCTAGGAGACACCGTAATGAGTATGAACAAGACGGCGACGCGCCGGGCGGCGGCCGTGCTGGTGCCGGCGGCCTGCATCGTGGCGGCGCTCATCATGCTGCTCTCACCCGGAGCACAGCGCAGTGCCTTCGCCGCGGCCTTGGCGCATATCAAACAAGCTCAGACCATAGTCTGTCGCATAACGTTGCCCGAGTCACTCGAGATGCGTGGCGTGAAGATCTCTGGCGCGGGCACGCTGCGAATCTCCGAGGAGTACGGCGCGCGCTCCGACATGTACGTTAACGGCATGCTCGTGGCGCAGCATTATGCCCGCACCGGCGAACCGCTGATCCTGGTCCAACCGGTGACGCAGACCTGGATGGAGTTTGACATCAGTGAGTTGGAGGGCTTGGACGTAACCGAGCAGAGCCCGGGCGCATTTGTCGCGGCCCTACGGGAACTCACCGACCATGACGCGGCGGAACTGGGTCCGCAGACCATCGACGGCCGGGCCGCCATCGGTTACCGCATTCCCGGCGCGAAGCTGGGATTCGCGCCGCCGAAGCAGGGTGGCGAGGCGTCGGCATACGCCGAACTGTGGGTGGATGAGCAGACCCGCCGACCGGCCAGGATGATGCTCAGCATGCCCCTCACCACGCAGGACGCCCCGTTGAAGATGGTCTACGATCAGTTCGAATGGGATGTTCCGCTGGAGCCGCGTTTGTTCGAGCCGGACATTCCGGCGCACTTCACGAAGATCGACGCCCGACTGACCCGACCTACCGAGGACGCGCTGCTCAACGCCCTGCAACGGATTCGCGACTTGAGCGGCGGACGCTACCCCACGTCCCTGGACGGCGTGTCCACGCTTGCGGAGGTCCATTCGCTCCTGACTCCCGCGGCTTTGGCCAAGTTTGACGAGCTGGGCATGGCCGGGATCACGCAGCTCGGCCTGGAGATTGCCGGCGGCTGCATGTACTACCGCAAGCTGGTCAAGGAAGGGCATCAGCCGGAGTACTTCGGCGACAGCGTGACCGCTGCGGAAGCGGACGCGGTGCTCCTGCGGTGGCAGCTCGCTGACGGCCAGACCCGCGTGGTCTACGGCGACCTGCGGGTGGAGACGCTGCGCGGCGAGAAGTAGGCAGACGGCTGCGAAATGGCGGCTGTTATGGGGCACGGCGTCCACCTGCCGGCATGGGTGGGCGCCGTTGTCATGTGCGGTCCCGCACATCCGGGTGATTGGTTGAGCCTCGCGGCAACGCCGGGATGCCAGCCCCGCGAGGATGACGAACAGACCGGCGACTACCTCAATGGACTGCAACGCGCGGCCTTGGTTGTCTCCGGCGCCACGTGCACCGGACCGGTCGGATAGCCGTGTATCGCATGCCGGTGCCGGGTCTTTTCCGCCAGGAAGCGCGGGGCGCGGTCCGGAAGCGTGTGGCGACACAACTCATTTGTCCGTGACGCCGCGGATCGGAGTCATGGGCAGATCGCCGGTGTCGGGGGGCTCGGGTGCGCGGAGGTGCAGCGCCAGCGCTTGGGCGCGCCGGCTGTAGTCGATCGATTCGGCCAGGATGCGCGCCGCCTCCTGCGGCGCGTGAAAGCCCTTGGAATTCTCGCTGACGATGTAGTCCAGCCGCCACATCGAGCGGCGCTGCAGAACGAGAACCTCCGCGAGCTGGTCGGCGTCTGCGCCGGCGGCCTTGGCTTCCAGAATCGCGTCGAGCATGTCTGTCATCGCGGTCGCCGCGCGTTCCTTAAGCGCGACGGTGCGCCCCTGGATCTCCAGCACGCGGCTGTGTAGCTCCTGCTCCGTCACGTTATGGCAGGTTTGGCAGGCGCTGCGGAGGTTCTCCAGCGGGCTGCGCACCGTGTGGTTGCTGAGCTTCATCGCGCCGACGCGCTCATAGGGCATGTGGCAGTCCGCGCAACTGACGCCCGCGCGCGCGTGTACGCCCTGGCTCCAGAGCTCGAACTCCGGATGCTGCGCCTTGAACATGCGCGCGCCGGTTTCGCCGTGCGTGAAGTCCTGGAAGGGCGCGCCGCTCGGGAAAACGTGCTCCTCCCAGACGCGCTCCAAGTGCTCGACCTTGAGTCCGTGGCTCCACGGGAAGGTCAGCGTGTCCTCGGCCGCGCAGTAATACTCGACGTGGCACTGGCCGCAGACGAACGAGCGCATTTCCTGCCGCGTGGCCAGTTCGTTCGGGTCGTAGGGCCGCTTGCGGTCGCCGCGCCGCCAGCGCTCGACGCTGGGCATGTGCGGCACGGGCTCAGCGCTGGCGGCCAGCGCGGCGATGCCGAGCATGAAGCCGGGCCGCGTGATCCGCACCTCCATCGTCCGCGGGTCGTGACAGTCGATGCAACTGACCGGATGCGCCTCGCTCATCGCGAACTCGCCTGCGGGCACCTGGTCGGGCTGGAACCCGCCCAGGGGTGGGGCGTCGAAGATCCGCGGGCCGCCGGGGGCAGTGCCGTCCGGCACTTGCGTCAGCAGTTCGAGGACCTCGAAGTAGGGCTTGCGGCTCAACTCCTGGAAGCCGCGGATCACCGCCGGCATATTGAACTCCGCCGCCAGTGCGGCCTCGTCGTGCGGCCGACCCAGCGCCTTGAGCCCGGCCTGGCGGTAGAGCACGGTGGTCGAAGCGTGGCAATGCAGGCACGCGCCGGCCTGCGGACGCTTGTTCACCCGCTCGGTCACGACTTGGTCGTAGAGCATGTACGCGTGCCCGCGCGCTTCGCGGTAGTCGATGCTGAACGCGTAGCCGGCGTACAGGCGTTTGAGCCACGGGCTCTGGTCGAGCTTGCTTTGCGGCATGGCCGAAGAGCCACCGTAGAACTCGTCGCCCGCCGTCGCCCGGTATTGCTCGAAGTGGTGCGGCCAGTTGATCTTCCACAGCGCGGGATCGACGCTGACTTCGTTCAGCTCGACGAGGCGCAGGAACGGCGTTCGCGCGTCCTGCTTGTGCTCGACCATCGTGACGAGCGTGAACGTCACCGCCACCGTTGCGAGCGCCGCCACGAGCAGCACCGTTACGAGCAGCAGCGGCCGCCGGCCTGCCGTGTTGCCGGCGTCAGCGGGTGCTTTCTTCGCATCTCTTGGTTCACTCATCGCGGTTCTCCGTGCCTGGAAGACCGTATCTGGTCGGCGGCGCCTACGGCCGGTGGGCGTGTCCCACGTCGCTATGACAATGCACGCAACGCAGCATGTCTCCGCCCGGCTCCGCCGGCAGCAGCTCATTCACGAACTCGGCGTGGCAGGCGATGCACGCGTTCTGCGCGACGACCTTGTTTCGCGGCTTGATGCGAATCGGCTCGGGGAAATTCCCCGTCGTGAAGGCCAGTGAATGGAAGAAGCCGTTGTCGGCCTTCACGATCCATCTCCCGATCGGGTGATTTGAGAGATGGCAGTCGTTGCACACGGCAACGTGCCGGTGCGACGAGGCCTGCCAGGAGTCGTAGTGGTCCTGCATCACGTGGCAGTTGGCGCAGGCCGCCGGATCATCGGATAAGTACGACAGCCCCTTGCCGTAGCCGAATGTGAAGGTCCCCAGGCCGCCGAGCACGCCCAGCAGCAGCGCCGCGGCGAGCGGAAGGACGCCGATCTGCGCGAGCAAGCGCCGCCCCGCAAGGCCCCGGAGGGGTTTCTTGCGTGAGGTCGACGGCGCCATATTGCTGCTGTTGGGCGCGGACATGCTAGACCCTTGCCATTTCGTGGCCGCTCTTTCCGGCAGCAGCTTATTCCAGCCGGCGCCGTGCAACAAGTCCGGTTCGAGTCACGTAGACAGGGGTGCCTAACGGCGCGAAACGACGGCCAACTCGCTGCTGAGCATCAGGGCCAGGGCCTGCTCGGCGGATTCTGCTTCGCGCAGGGCGGTGGGCAGGTTTGTTGTCAGCATCAGCGCCAGGCGCGCCAGCACGCAGAGGTGTTGCCGTTCCTCGTGGCTGCACACCAGGAAGAACAGGTCCGTCAGCCGACCGTCCGGCGCGCCGAAGGGAATGCCGGCCGGCACGCGTGCCAGGCAGACCATAGGTTCGGCGGTGGCGTAGGGCAGTGGGCGCCGCGGGTGCGGAATGGCGAGTCCGCCCGGCAGGGCGGTCGAGTGCAGGTCTTCGCGATCTACGATGGATGCCAGCAGCGTGTCCGCGTCATAGACCAGCCCGGTGCGCTCCGCGAGCCGCACCAGTTCGCTTAGGACGGAAGCGCGTGAGCGTGCTGGAAGATGCATTTCGATGGCGTCGTGCGAGAGGAGTTCCCCAAGCACTTGCTCGTCGCTGCCATCGGACATCGCCCGCTCGAGGTTGCTAATGTGTTTCTCGTCCAGGCTGTGGATCTCACGCTGCAGCCAATCCAGCAGTTGGGCGCGGTTGAAGCGCCATTCACCCTGGACCATCGCACCCGGCAGCCGGCCGCGCTCCGCCCAGCGCCGCACCAAGCGCGCATCCATCCCGAGGTGGCGGGCGAGCTGGTCCAGGCTGAGGTTGCGGTACGGCATCTTGATTCCATCGCGCTAAACACACCCATCATATCGGCGCCGGCGGGGAAAAAGAAACGGTGGCGCGGCGCGCGTCGGCATGATCTACGCCGGTTGCCGCGCGCTTGTCTTGCCCTGTAAATATCGGCCGAGTAGGCGAGTGTTTGCACTTCTGGCCGGTCAGATTCGGCCCAGGCCGCGCAGGTAGCCGACGGATTCCGCCACCCGGTCGCAGACGATGCGCTCGGTCCGTTCCTCCCCCTCGATTCCCTCGATCTCCAGCGTGCACGGACCGGCGAAGGACGCTTCATCCAGGACCGAGAAGATCGCGCGAAAGTCCACCACGCCCCGGCCCAGCGCTGGGAAGTGCCAATGCCGATAGCCGCCATCGGTATCCTTAAGGTGACAGGCGGCGACGTAGGGCAGAATGCGCCGAAGCTCCTCAACGGCATCAATGTCCCGGTTGTAGAAATACACGTTGGCGGTGTCGAAATTGATGCGGACGTGCGGGCTGTTTACGCCTTGCATTGTCTGAATTGCAACGCGGCTATTGGTCACCAAGTCGGGATGGGTTTCAAGGGCTATCACGACGCCATGCCTGGCCGCTACCTCGCCCGCCACCCGCAAGCGCTCATAAGCCATCTCAAGCGGCGTCTCGCCGGCCCGGACGGATACGAACATAATGCGCGTAGCCAGAGCGTCGAACGCGGGCATCTGTTCCGCGACTTGGTCAGCGACATCGGGGCGAGACAGATCGCACTCACCATGCAGGCTGGTGGCCGTGAGGCCGAACCGGGCTAATTCCGCGGCGCAAGCTTCGATATTATCGGTCACGGGCACCGTGATTTCGACGTGGCGCACTCCCAGCCCGGCGAGGTGCCCGTACGCCAACGCCTCGTATGGCCGGTAACTCGCCGCGCGACAAGCCAGGATCATCGGATTGGCGGCGGATTGCGGCATGTGGCACCCGGCGGCCGGGCTGTTAACGGCCGGTGCAAGCGAATTATAGGACTTAAGTAGCGGGAAAGCCGAGGTCCGGCACGCCCCCGCTACTGCATGACTCGGCTGACGATGTACAGCACGCCGCCGGCGCTGATCACCTGGGCGACGGTCGATATGACGGTAGCGGTTTCGGCACAGGCCGGCGTCTGCAGCAGCAGACCGCTGCCGACCAGCAGGGCGGCCCATTTGTTCCACGAACGTTTGATCATGTTGCGTGTCCTAACTTTGTAGCAACGCACTCGCGGGTGTGCGGCCAGGCCTGAGGGCTGCGCCCGCCCGCGAATTGCCCGGGCGCTGCCTGTGGCCGGTACTATCGCGAGCGCCGGGCGATTCGTCAACACCGCCCAGGGGCGCGTCGCCGACCCGCGCGGCCGGGGGCGCGGGCCTTGCGTGCACGCGCCGCTGTGACGATCATAGGGTGTTTGGCTGCTGGGCTGGGTCGGCGGTGGACCATTGGCCCCGCGTGGCATGACAGGAGGACAGAATGAGATTGCAGTCTGCTGCCGCGTTTGTGCTGGCGGTCGCGTTTGCCGGTTCTGTGCAAGCTGAGCCGCCCGATGCCCGGGCGATTCTGGAGAAAGCGGCTGCGGCCGCCAAGGCTCTGGAAGCCGCCACGTACGAAGCGGATTTCCGCGCGGAGGGCGCGGTGGCCTCCATGCTCCCGGATCAGGCCGGCTGGGTCGCACTCGCGCGTTCCGGGCGCAAACTGCCCCGGCTGCGCGCCAACACGTGGTCCGTGGAGACCGACGGCAGTGCGCAGGTCGGCGTCGAGGTTGTCTCGGACGGTGAATCCGTCGGCGTCATGTATCACGACAAGAAACAGTACCTTCAGAACACCGGCCATGCCGCCAATTCACTCCTGGCCACGTGGGGCGGCTTGTTCTTGTGGGATTTGATATCGGACTCGCCCTACAAGCAGGAATTGCTCAGTCAAGACGTCGCGTATGTCGGCACTGAGACGGTTGACGAAGTCGCCTGCGAGGTCATCGAGGCGGTCATCAGTGCCGGAAAGGTTCGGGTCCGCTGGTACTTCGGCCAGGAAGACGGTTTGCCGCGCCGCATGCAGCGCGTCCTGTCGGAGGAGGTTGGCGGCGGCAAGGTGACGCTCGTATTGACGCGCATGAATCCGAATCCGACGATCAGCGACGAGCTGTTTGGCTTCCAGGCGCCTCAAGACTATGAGGTGCGCGATCTGCGCTCACTGAGCCGCGCGGTGCAGCAGCGGGGCGCCGGATCGGATCCGCTCCTGGCAGTCGGCTCGGTGGCTCCGGATTGGAATCTGAAGACTCCGGCGGGCGAGTCCGTCGCGCTCCAGGACCTGCGTGGCAAGGTGGTCGTCCTCGACTTCTGGGCCACCTGGTGCCGGCCGTGCATCGCCGGTATGCCGGCCATGCAGAAGCTGCACGAGGAGTACAGCGGCAAGCCTGTAGCGGTTTACGGTGTGTCCACTATGGAACGGTTGGATCCGGCGGAGTTCATGCGGTCGGCCGGATTCGGCTACGGTCTGTTGCTCGATGGTGATCGCGTGGCCCGCAAGTACCGGGCCATGCGGCTGCCGACTTACTACGTCATCGGGCCCGACGGTACGATCGTCTACGCCACCACCGGCACTGGGCGGCAGGAGCAGATCAAGGCTGCCATCGACAAGGCGTTAGGGCAGATGGAAGGCTGATAGTACACACTCTGGGTTACCAGTCCGCCACTTGCGCCCCCGGCGCGATCACATCTGTTTGCGCCCCCGAAACGCTTCTTCGAGCATCGAACGGTTGGCGTATTCGATCTGCGACCCGGGGGCCAGCCCGCGTGCCAGCCGCGTGACCATTACGTCCAGCTCTGCCAGCAGGCTGGTGATGTGCAGGGCGGTCGCGTCGCCTTCCAGCGTGGGATTGGTGGCCAGTACGACTTCGCGGATGCCGCCGGCCTTGATGCGGGCAATCAATGCGCCGATGGTCAGATCATCCGGCTCGACGCCTTCCAGTGGGGCGATATGACCCATCAGGACGTGGTAGACGCCGGTGATCAGGCCGGTGGCTTCCAGGCCCAGCAGGTCCTTGGGCTGCTCGACAACCACTACCTGCGACTGGTCGCGGCGTGGGTCGGCGCAGATGTGGCACAGATCGTGTTCGGCGAGGTTGAAGCAGCGCGCGCACGGCCGCACGTGGTCCTTGGTGGCTATGATCGCGTTGGCCAGACCCAGGGCTTCGTCACGTGAGGACTTCAGCAGGTGGAAGGCGATGCGCTCGGCTGAGCGCGCCCCGATCCCGGGCAGCCGCTTGAGCTCGTCAATCAGCCGCTGAATTGGACCGGTAAGAGGTGCCTCGCCCATACCCTCAGCCTCGCCGAAGCTGACGCCGCAGGCATGCCGTGCCGCGCCGTCGGCACGCCGTCGCTACGGAGCGGCCGGCCCGCCGCCCAGCATGTCCATCATTCCGGGGAGGTTCATGCCGCCCATTGCCGCCTGCATCTCCTGCTGGGCCGCCACGCGGCTGCGTGAAACCGCATCGCGTATCGCCGCACAGACCAGGTCTTCCAGCAGTTCGACGTCGCCGTCCTTAACCAGGATGGGGTCAATCTTGAGAGTAATCAGTTCGCCTTTGCCATCGACGGTGGCCTTTACCTGGCCGCCGCCGGCGTCGCCGTCATGCCGCGCCGCCGCGAGCCGCGCTTGCATGTCGGCCATGTTCTGCTTGAGTTGGCCGGCGTTCTTCAGCAACTGCGTGAGCTGTCCGAGGTTTCCGAACATGGGCTACTCCGAGGGTTCGGTGGCCGGCTCTGGGGGCCGACGGTCCACGTACACAAGTTCGCCGTCAAACAGATCCAGCACCTGCCTGACTACCGGGTCCTGCATGATACGGGCCCGGTCGTGGCTGGAAAGGGACGGGCCGGCCGGAACACGCGGTGGCGACGCCGGCAGGGCCTCAGACGGCACGTAGTCGTCAGGAACTACCGGTGGCGGCTCCTGCTCATAGACGTTTTCGTCGATTGCCTCGACGGGGAGCGGTTTGGGCGCCCGGTGCTGCGCGGGCGGAGGGGTCGGCGGGCGGCGTTCAGGCCCGGCGGCTACGCCCGCCGGCCGGGGCCGGTGCTTTTTTTTTTCGTCCGACCCAGCTTCTTCCGGCGACATCGCCGCCAGAAGCTCCTCGATTGGCGCCCACTGACGCATATGGGCCAGGCGCACCATTAGTGCGTCCGTTAGCGCCCGCCCGGCGCCGCTGAAGCGCACGGTACGCCGCAGTTCCTCGAGCATCGCGATCATCTGGACGTACTGCGACAGCTCGAATTCCCGGCTGAGGTTGAGATAGTCGTCGCGGCTGCCGGCCGGCAGGTCTACCATCGGGGCGTCCGGGCCGCAGGCACGCACCAGCATGAGGGCGCGGACGGTCTCGATCATGTCGTGGCAGAAGACGTCCAGCCCGCGTCCCTGCGCCAGAATCTCGTCAACTGCGGCCAGGACGGCGGCGGTATCGCCGGAGGCGGCATGCCGGATCAGGCCCAAGACCTGCTCGTCCTGGGCCGGCGGCAGGATTTCATCGAGCACGGCGGCTGTGACGCATTCAGGTGCCACGGAGAGCAGTTGATCCAGCACGCTCAGCGAGTCGCGCATCGAGCCGTTGGCCAGGCGCGCCACGCGGCGCAGCGCGGCCGGCTCGGCGGTAGCGCCTTCGTCCTTGACAATCTGGGCCAGGCGATCAGTGATGGCTTCCGGGCCGATGTTGCGGAAGTTGAAGCGCTGACAGCGGCTTTGAATCGTCGCGGGGACCTTCTGAATCTCGGTGGTGGCCAGGATGAACTTGACGTGTCCGGGCGGCTCTTCAAGCGTTTTGAGCAGCGCGTTGAACGCGCCGGTCGAGAGCATGTGGACTTCGTCGATGATGTAGACCTTGAACCGGGCGCGGGCCGGCCGGTAGGCCGTGTTGCTGCGCAACTCGCGGATGTTGTCGACGCCGGTGTTGCTGGCCGCGTCGATTTCGACGACGTCGATGTCCTGGCCCTCGGCGATCGCCACGCAGGCGTCGCACTCGCAGCAGGGCGTCGTGGTCGGGCCGTCGGCGTTGAGGCAATTGAGGGCCTTGGCCAGGATGCGGGCCATGCTGGTCTTGCCGACGCCGCGCGTGCCGGTGAACAGGTACCCGTGGTGGATGCGGCCGGTCTTGATGGCGTTGACCAGCGTGGTGGCGATCGGCTCCTGGCCGATGACCTCCGTGAAGGTGCGGCTGCGGTACTTGCGGGCAAGGACGGTATACGCCACGGGCGGGACCCGAATCAGGTAATCACCGAAGAAAACGTACAGCCGGCGTGGTTCGCCCCAGCGCCGGTTCGAAAACGAAAAATGTGTCCGAGGATCAGGCCAGGTTGACGATGCACGTGGACCGAGCCGGATGGGCTGCTGCCTTCCGACCCTGACCCGTTGTCCGACCGGCGCACTGCACCGGCCCGACCGTCAACCTCGGACACGAAGGCGTAATCTAGCCGATGTGAGCACGAATGGCCAGACACGCCGCGTCGGCGGTGGGCCGCCCGGAGGTTGGCTAGTCACCGTGTGTGAACTCGCCCAGCCGGTCCATCTGTTCACGCAGGGCGCGCAAGGCACGTTGACTCAGCGCCACGACCGCCCCTTCGGTGCGGCCGAGCCGCTGTGCCACCTCGGCGACCGGCAGTCCTTCCAGAAAGCGCAGCCGGATTACCTGCTGGTGCGCTTCGGACAGTCCGGCCAGGCAGGAAACCAGTGCACCGAGCGCTTCGTCCCGCCGCGTGACGCGGCTGGGCGTGCCGCTTTCGGCGTAGACGTCGTCGAGCAGGTTCCAGTAGGAGTCCGAGTTGCCGCCGAGCGCCGGCACCTCGCGTTCGATGTCCCGCCGCTGGCGGTGCGCGGCCCGGCGGGCGTCAACCAGCTTGTTGTTGAGAATGGCGTAGAGCCAGCCCAGAAAGGCCCCGGAACCGCGGTTCTCGAAGCGGTGCAACTCGCGGGCAACGTCCAGATAAACCTCCTGGAGGATGTCTTCCGGGGCGATGCGGCTCTGGGTTGCGGCGTCCATTTGGGCCGCGGCGTGCGCGCGGAGTTGCGGGTGATAGGTGGCCAGCAGCTTGGCCAGCGCGACGCGATCGCCGCCCTGCGCGGCGGCGACCCAGCTTTCCGTCTGGCTGGGTTCAGTTGGCACAATCGGCGCTCCGGCGCAGGACCCCGCTGGGTGGTCAGGCCGGAGAGTGGTGAACGGCGCGGGGACCTGCGTGCGACCTGGTTCTCCGCCGCCGCCAATCCTAACGGCGCAGGCGCTCCGCGACGAGGGTTTTTCCGAACTCGATGCGCTTCTGGCCAGGCGGCGCGGCGTGCACGTCGGACGTGGCGCGCCGCTCAGCAGAAGTGAGTACAATGGTGGACAGAAGCGGGCCATGTCTACCCCGCGGAATGCCGGCCGGAGGTGCGGCTTTGAAATCGCAAACGCCACCGAACGGGGCCGACGCGGATCAGCGCATTACGGCGCTGGTGGGTGAGTTCTTCGACCGGCGGCAGGCCGGTGAGGCGCTGACGCCGGAGGAGTTCGCCCGCGAGCATCAGGACGTAGCCGAGCAGTTGCGCAGCCACCTGGCGGGCGTGCCGTTAATTGAGCAGGCCTGCGGCCTGACCACCGGGTTGGGCGGATGTGGCAGCGCGGCCGTGAACTTGCCGGAAGTGCCCGGGTTTGAGTTGATGGAGGAAATCGGGCGGGGTGGGATGGGGGTAGTCTTCAGGGCTCGGCAGATTTCCACCAAGCGCATCGTGGCGCTGAAGGTGCTGCTGGCGGGGCCGTTTGCGTCTTCGGCGGCGCGGCGGCGGTTTGAGCGCGAGGTGGAACTGGCGGCCCGTTTGCAGCATCCCGGCATCGTACGGGTGCTTGAGAGCGGCGAGGTTCGCGGGCAGCGCTACTACGCGATGGACTACGTGGCCGGGGTGCGGCTGAACCAGTACCTGGCCACCGTGCGGCCAGACGTACCCGGGGTCTTGCGGATGTTCGCGCAGCTGTGTGACGCGCTGGAATATGCTCACGGTCACGGCGTGATTCACCGGGACCTCAAGCCGGCCAACGTCCTGATCGATGAGGCCGGCCAGCCGCACATTCTCGATTTCGGTTTGGCCAAAGCGATAGATTCGTCCGACACGGTTGCGGCCATTACTGCGGACGTGTCGTGTGCGGGGCAGGTGGTTGGGACGCTGTTTTACCTTTCGCCGGAGCAGGCGGCGGGGCTGCCGGAGCGGGTTGACGGGCGCACGGACGTCTATTCGCTGGGGGTGATGCTGTTTGAGGCGCTGACGGGCAGCCTGCCGTTTGACACGAGCGGGCGGCCGTCACAGATAATCGAGCGGATTCTGGAGGCGGCCCCGCTGCGTCCCTCGACCATGGCCCGGCGGGTCGATAGCGACCTGGAAACGATCATTCTCAAGGCGCTGGAGAAGGAGCCGGACCGGCGCTATGGCGCGATGCGCGAACTGGCGGATGACCTGCAGCGCTACGTCGCGGGTGAGCCGATCCTGGCGCGCCGCCCGAGTCGCCTCTACGTGCTCGGCAAGAAGCTGCGCAAGCACCGCGTGCGGGCCGCGGCCGGGCTAGCGCTGGTGCTGCTCGCGGCGGCAGTGCTACTGGTGGGCATGTGGGAGCACCAGCGTGATCGTGAACGCACACGCTGGGCGGCCCTCGAATGTCTGCGGCGCATGGACGAGCGCGGCCCGCGGGCGTCCGAGCAGGGTTGGCGGGCGCAGGCCTTGTATGAGCGGCATCCCAGTCTGCAGGAAACGCGCTTGGTCTGTGGGCGTGCCTTGTACTTGTACTCCGAGACGATGGCGCCGCCCATGACGTTTCTGGAGCGGTTGCTCAGCGACGCCGGACCGGACCAGTGGCCCAGCCGAGCCTTGCTGGCCGAGGTGTACCGAGCGGCGGGCGACGTCGCGCGGGCGACGGCCCTGGTCGAGCGCGTCGCCGCGGAGGCACCCGACACGGCGGAAGCGTGGTATTTGCGCTCGCTGGCCACGCTTGACCACGCTAATGCGCTGCGGTGTGCGGAGGAATGCGTGCAGCGCGATCCCAGCCATGCCCTGGCCTGGTGCCGCCTGACCTGGCTGCGCAACTTGGTCGGCGACTTGGAGGGAACGCTGGCCGGCGCCGATCGCCTCATGGCGCTCGGACGGGACGTCGAGGAGTGGACGATTCATAAGGGGTTCGTTTTGGCCAGCCACGGCCACTTGCACGCGGCCATCAGCCAGTTTGAGCGCCTGATCGACCGCGGCGCGCGGGCGTCACCGGCACTGCTGTATCGCGCCCACACTTATCGCCGGCTCGGAGAGTATGAGCGGGCCTGTGCGGATTACACGTTCCTGCTGGACCATTCTCCTGAGCGCCCCCATGACCCGTGGTTCTTCTACCAGCGGGCCGTGCCACTATGGATTCTGGGCCGCACGGATGAGGCCATTGCCGACTGCCGGGAGTTCCGCCTGCGTTTCGGCCGGCCGTTCTACTCGGATGCGCGCCTGGCATTAATGCTGCGCGAGCGCGGGCAGCCGGACGAGGCGAGCGCCGTCCTGGAACGGGCCAGCCGCGAGGTGGAAAACCCCTGGTTGCAGCACGTCTACCGCTGCCTGGCGGGTGAACTGTCGCCCGATGGACTGATCGAGGCAGCACCCAAAGACACGGAGCATCTCTGCGAGGCCTATTACTACGCGGCCGAGGCGAGCCTCGCGGCGGGCCAGATGGATGCGGCCCGGATGTGGTTCCAGCGCTGCGTGGACACGGAGCTTCAGATTGATCCCACCGCCGCCATGCTGAGCCCCATGAACGAGTACGAGCTTGCCCGCTGGCGTCTCAAGACGGTCTTCGGAGTGGGCGTCACTTCCCAGCCGTAGCGACCTTTCACCGGCCGTGACTGACAAACCGCCAGAAAGCGCGTCATCCGTGCGCCGCGCCGACGATTCATCCGGTGTGGGCCGCGTGGCCCTGGTCTAACTGGAGACGGCGTCATGGCATGGATGGGCCGGTCAAGCGCTTTTGGCGGATCTTCGGCCGCTGTGAACCAGATCGGGCTGTGACGCCCCTTGCCGAAGGAGGTGTAACATGTTGCACACCAGTAGTTTATGCCTATTGTTCCGTGCCTCGCGAGCGTTTGGGCCGCCGGCTCGCGCGTGGCCGGCCCGTATGCCGGTTCTGATCCTGGCGCTACTAGTGCTGGGACCGGTGGGCGCGAGCCGCGCCCAAGACTGGACTGAAGGTGTCGTGATTTCGGAGGGCCCGACGGACTGGTGGTACCCGCGCGTGGCCGTCCATTCCGGGCCGCCGACGCACAATGTCATGCCGGAGTACGTACACGTCGTCTGGCGCGACGCCGCCGGCACGACCGTGCAGTACCGGCGGAGCCTCGATGGCGGCAACACGTGGGACCCGATACAGACGCTGCACACGACCGGCGTCAGCGTGGCCGCTCATATCGCGACGTCCGGTAACATCGTCCACGTGGTCTGGAAGAGTGAAGACGGTCTCATCAGGTATCGCCGCAACCTGAACCACGGCGACCCGGACGCCTGGGAACCGCCACTGTTCGCGCCCGCCGCAATGCTCACCGTTCCTGGCGAAACCGAGGGCTACAGCCCTGACGTGGCGGCGTACGGCGACTACGTGTACGTGGTCTGGGTTGTGAACCAGTGGCCGGCCTACCAGCCGGACGTGTACTTCCGTCGTAGCCCGAATGGCGGAGCCATGTGGGAGCCCGGGCAGTACGTGACGGCTGATGGCGCCGCGGTTGAAGAGAACAACCCGCGTGTGGCCACATACGGCGAGTACGTGCACGTGATCTGGCAGGCCGGGAGTTCGGTCAAGTACCGGCGTGGCTGGCTGGGGCTGCCGGATGAGTGGCTCGACACGGAGACCATGTTCACGGCTGGGGTTTGGGCCTCGATCGCAACCTACGAGGGCAACGTGTGGGTGGATTGCGCCGGCGCCGCGCCGAACGGCCCCGGTCAGAAGCACAGCACTGATTGGGGTGCGACATTTCCCCCGACGGTGAACTGGCTGGGCAACGGCGGTCAGCACCCGGAGGTTGCCGCGAGCCGGTACTGGCGCGGCACCGCGGCCAGCGTGTACACCGACACGCGCAGCTCGGTCCACCGACTGTACGTGTCCACGTCCGCAACGGGCGAGATGGCGGTTGATACGCTGACCGGCAGTCCCTCGTCGGTGCGGGCTGATATTGCCGCCCATCGCCAGGGCCGGTTGCACGTAGTTGTGAACGCGGGCGAAGACCGCGGGCAGATCATGCACTACCGCTATGACGCCCCGCGCAAGTTCATCTGGTGGGAGTGGACGGACGATGGCACCGCGCAGCGCATGCCCGGAGTGATCGAGGGCGAGGCACGCTGGGGCGACCTCAACAACGATGGCTATCCGGACCTGGTCTACTGCGGCCAGAGTGATGAAGGCCGCATTACCGACGTCTACTTGAACGACCGGAGCTGCGCCTTCTGTCACGGCAACTCCTACGTCCTCCATCACCAGAGCCTTACCGGGATCAAGAGCGTGGGCAGCGATTGCCTGGATCTGGGCGACTACGACAACGACGGCGACCTCGACTTGGTCGCAGCCGGCATGGCTGTCAGCATGTCGGTCGATACGCCCATGGCCGGCGTTTACGTGAACGACGGTACAGGTACGTTCACCGTGGACGCGGCGTCGCCGTTGATAGCCGTAAGCAGTGCCTCGGTCGCCTGGGGCGACTACGACAACGACGGCGACCTCGACCTGTACACCCAAGGCACGGACGCTTCTGGTACTCCGGTCGCACGGCTGTACAAGAACCATCCGCTGGGCGTGCTCACGTGGGACACCAGCCAAGCGCTGACGCCGCTGTGCGCTGGTTCGGCTGAATGGGCCGACTACGATGGTGACGGCGACCTCGACCTACTGGTGACCGGCAATGACAGCGCCGGCACGCTGTGCACAATTTTCTATGAGAATGGCCCGGTCGGCACGCTGGTGAACACCGGCAGTCACGGCGTGCCGGGCGTGAACCTCTCGGACACGGCCTGGGGCGACTCTGACAACGACGGCGACCTGGACCTGGCCTTCACCGGGTGCAACGGCGCGGGGTTGAAGATCTCGGACGTGTATCGCAATGACGGCGCCGGCGTGTTCACGGCCTTGGGCGTGCTGCGCGACCTGTACCGCAGTTCGGTTGCCTGGGGCGACTTCGACAACGACGGCGCTCTTGACCTGGCGCTATGTGGCTACGACAGCTACAGTCTGCATACCGAGATCTATCGGAACACGGGCGGGAACTTCGCCACCGTGCCTGACGATTTCCCGAGTGTGCGTGAGGGCTCGTTATCGTGGGTGGACATCGACGACGACGGCAACCTGGGATTGTTCCTGATTGGGGCTGACTGGAACAACAAGTACGCGCGCCCGTACAACAACCTCGGGCTGCCTGTGAGTGACCTGCCGACGCCGCCGACGAACTTCGCGTGCTCGCCGGCACCCTGTGGTCTGCGGCTGCAATGGAGTGGAGCGACGGACACGGAAACTCCATCGTCCGGCCTGTATTACAACCTGCGCGTGGGCAGCACCTCCGGCGGCGACGATGTGTTCTCCGGTACGTACGGCACGCCGTTAATGGGCAATCTGTACGAGGCCACCGACTGGGTGCTCCGCATTCCTCCGGGTACGTACTACTGGAGCGTGCAGACGGTCGACACAGAACTGAGCGCTTCGGAGTGGTCTGACGAGCAGGTCTGCCAGTTCCTCGGGCCGCTGGGCGACCTGAACTGCGACGGGCTGGTTAACGCGTTTGACATCGACCCGTTTGTGCAATGCCTGACGACCGGCGTGCCGCAGCCGGGCTGCAGTTGCGAGATGGCCGATATCAACGAGGACGGCGCGGTGAACGCCTTTGACATCGATCCCTTTGTGCAATTGTTGACCGGAGGATGCTGAGCCGCACGGCAGCGCGAAGGGAGCGTTTCCGAGGGATGGACCGGTGCTCGGTCAGCCGACCGGGCGCCGGTCCGCATTATGGCGGGGTGGAAACTGTCGCGCCGGTGCCCGCCAGCAACTTGGCGTGCAGTGCCGCGTCCTGGGCGGCCACGGTGGGGATCGGCTCGCCGGCGTAGGTCGCCAGATCAATGGGGAAGACGTCGCCACCGCCCAGGCCGGTCGTGCGCCCGCCGGCGCACTTCACCAACAGCCAGCCGGCCGCAATGTCCCAGAGCCGTCCGTCCGCGCTCAGGGCCGCCTGGAGTTGACCGGCTGCCACCATTGCCAGGTGCATGGCGGTCGAACCCAGGTTCCGGACGATGACGCGCGGAATCCAGCTCTGCATGAGATCGTACGCCGCGCCGCGGAGCGAACTGGGAATCCCGACCAGCGGCTTCGCCGGTCGCCCGGGCGCCGGCGTCAGCGGCCGCGGCGGTGGGATGGGCCGCCCGTTGAGAAGCACACCCTCGGGCGCACTGGCGGAATACATGTCGTCGCGGTCGGGCACGTGGATCGCGCCGGCCTGCGGGAGTCCGCCGAACATCGCGGCCACCGAGACGGCGTACAACGGTATGCCGTGAACGTAGTTCCGTGTGCCGTCGATGGGGTCAATGATCCAGGAGATGACGTCGCCGGCGGGTGCCGGCCGCCGCTTGTGCTCTGCGGTTGGCAGAGTCTCTTCGGCCAGGAGCGCGTCACCGGGTCGCTGCGCCTCCAGGCAGGCGATTATTGCGGCCTGCGCGGCTTCATCGGCGTCCGTGACCTCGCTGCCGTCGGCCTTGGGGCGAACCGACAGCTCGCTGCGGAAAGCGTTCCGCGCGACCGCGCCGCCGGCGCGGGCCGCCTGTTCAGCCAACAAGCGCAGATCTCGCAGGAAATCGGGCTGCGTCGGATCTGCGCCGTGCGCGGGCATCAGCGTTTCTTCTGCTGCTGTTGCTGCTTGGGCACGCGGCGCCCGCCGCGCCCGTCCTTGTCGGAGAGCTCGTCGGCTTTACGTTGAATATCCTCGGCCCGGGCGGCCATGTTCGCCAGGAACTGTCCGACGAGGCCCTTCTTCTTCGGGCGGCGCACGACGCCCTCGCGCTCCTGGCGTTCCTTCTCCTCCCTGATCTGCTTGCGGATAATCAAAGATTCGCCGATGCCGAAGACGTTCGTGGCCATCCAGTAGAGGTTCAGCCCGGCCGGCATGTAGTAGAACATGAGCGGGAACATGATCGTCATCATGTAGCCGATCATCTGTTGCTGGCGGAGCTGGTCTTCCGGGCTGAGCTGGCCCGGCTTGCGCTGCGCCGGCGGGTTTGGTTTCGGGGCCGCGCCTTTGCCCTGCATGCCCGGCTTGGGCATGTAGCGCTGCTGCAAGTACATGCTGACGCCCATGAAGAGCGGCAGCAGGTTGAACGAGGGGATGTCCTGGAACATGCGGCCGATGAGCGGCAGTTGCCCCAGTATGGGGATCGTGATCGGGGCGGTGAAGCTGATCAGCGCGTCCGGCGCCGCCAAGTCGGTGATCCAGAAGCCGTCGAACGGCGCGTGCCGCAAAGCCACATCGGTGTTCAGGCCGGTCCAGAGCGCCACCAGGATGGGCATCTGTATGAACAACGGCAGCATGCTGACCATGCCCGCCATCGGGTTGACGCCTTCATCGGAGTACAGCTTCATGATCTCCTGGTTCTGGCGCACCTTGTCGTTGGCGTACTTCTCGCGGATGGCCTGCATCTTCGGCTGTAGCCGAGCCATGCCGTCCTGCATGCGGTACATCTGCTTCTGTTGGTACACCGTCAGCGGGTGCAGCAGCGTGCGGACGATGATGACCAGGACGATGATGGCCAGCCCGTAGTTGCGCACGACCACCTGAATGCCGTGCAGCAGCCCGATCATGATGGCCGGCAGCGGCTCGAACGTGCAGCAGCGGCTGTCAGCCGCATGCGCGAGCGTGTAGTAAACGCCCGTCTGCTCGACGAACTCCGGGTTCACCTCCTTCAGAACACTCGTGTCCTTCGGCCCGGCGTAGATTTCAAACTTGTAGTCGGCGCGCGCCTGCGGGGCCACCTCCACCGGTCGCGTCACCAAACGCGCCAGCATGTCCCCAACATTAAGCTCACTCTCCGGCGCTACGGCGGTGCCCTCCACGGTTACCACGTCGCGATTAGCTTCCTCCGGGGGCAGCGCGCGGATGAAGACGCCGAAGAAACGGTTCGCCAGCGCGGTCCACGCGAAGCTCACCCCCGGTCGGGCCTGAAACAGCGACGTGGTAACTGCCTGGCCGCTGCCCGACCGCAGCTTGTCCCGGTCGACGACCTGGGACGACTCGACTCGTCCTTCAGTTCGCCGGGCCGCCAGCAACCGGCGCATCTCGTACATCGGGCTTTCACGCCGGATGCCGGTGGCGGCGTCCTGGAAGAGCGTCACGGTCAGCGGGCGATCACTGACGTTGTCCAGGGACAACACCAGGTTCACCAGCGGCTTGCCGCCCGCCAACTCGTACGTTTTGGTGAGACGTACTACGTCCGCGTCGCTGTCACCGGCCCGCAAGGCGGTCGTGAACGTTACGGCCTCCGCGGACGCTGCGGCCACGTGCCACGTCAGGTCGCTGAGCTTCCAGGAGTAACTGTATTCGTCGATGCGGATCTGGTGTGTCGCAAAGGAGGCGAAGCGCCCCGCCAGGCCCAGGACTGGTGCAACCACTTCGTACGGGTCGCTGCGCTCGGCCGTTGCGCCGTACTTGTAGCGCGTCTTGGCCTGGTCGTCCCAGGTCGTGAGGCGGATGCTCTCGACGGCGGCGCCGCGCGGCGACAAGGTCAGTTCCAGGACGTCGTCCGGCCGGCCGCCCAGCGTCAGGAGTGCGCTGCTCGGCCCAGCCGTGAATTGCAGCTCCCGGCTGGGCGTGGTGGTGGGCGCCGCGTGATCGGCGGCCGGCGCCGTTGTTGCCTCGCCGACCGGGCCGGTAGGGGGGGTGAGCGGCGCGGCCACGTGCTCGCGCGGGGGCGTGTCGGGCGGTGGCGGTGGCGGCCACAGCCAGCCCGCCACGAGCTGGCCGGCCAGAAAGACCGCCAGGGCCAGGAATACACCGGTCAGGAGATTGCGGGTGTCCATGCTGCGTCCGAATGCCCGGGAGTTCGGGGGCAGTCACCGGCGCCGGCGCTGCCTGCGTACCGAGAACCCGGGATTGTAGAGGGTCCGGCGGCCCGTGCCAACGACTACCCCCGCTCGATCGACGCCAGCGGACCGGTTCGCGGTCAGTCCTTCGGCGGAACCGGTCCGGCCAGCAGTTCGTATTCCTCCAGCGGTGCCATGTCACCACTGGCGATCAACTCGCAATTCGCGTGCAGGCGGGCCATCTCCACGTCGATGTAGCGCCTAGCCACGCGCTGCTTGCGCTCATTAACCGCGGCCTGGGCCAGCAACAGGTGGCCGATCAGGACCGCAATGGCCGCGTCCACCAGCTTGCGGCCGGCCAGG
>CAZYGM010000022.1:0-25514 GCA_964647015.1 uncultured Planctomycetales bacterium
GGACATCATGCCCATCGTTGACCCGGTCTACACCCTCCTGCTGATAGCCGGAGTGAGCGTGTCCGTCGCACTGCGCCGGCGTTCGCTCGCGGTGGTCGGCGCAACACTCAGTCTGGCCTACATGGGGTTCGGGGCGGTGCAACACGGCCGGGCGCTGGACGTGCAACGGCAACTGGTCGCGCAGCGCGGCCACACGCACGTTCGCGGACGGGCCTTGCCGACACCGTTCAACCTCGCGATGTGGCGGTCGATATACGAAGCCGACGGGATGCTCCACGCGGACGTCGTGCGCGTGCCGTACTTCCGCCCTGCCGAGGTGCGCCTTGGCGCCGCCACACCACTTGTCACGCTGGAAACGCTTGCGGCCGAGCAGCAAGTCGGGCCCGAAGTGCGGACAGTGTTCGAGCGCTTCGCCTGGTTCGCCGACGGCTACACAGCCTGGGACCAGCGTGCGCACCGCACGATCGGCGACATGCGCTATGGCGTGGCGCCCGAGGTGTTCTCGAGCATGTGGGGGCTGGAGTTGCCCGAGCCGGGGGAAGACGGCCAGGCGCGCTTCGTGCGGCTGCACATGGGCTGGCGAACGGGGCTGCGGCGGATGTGGGTTGCGCTGTGGGGGCACGATCCGTTGTTCCATCCCGTAACTGCGGTGATTGCCCAGACGGACATCAGCCCGAGCCGACCGGCGCAACTCCTGGAGCCGCGCCGAACGGCCATCGACCGAGTCCCTTGAGGGGCGGACCGGCCGACCGCTGGGTACGATATTCCCCGATGTTCCAGTTCACCCAGGCCAGCAACGAGGCCAACTGCGCGGCCGCGCGACTCTTGTTCCGTGAGTATGCCGACCAGCTCGGTCATGATCTGTGCTTCCAGGATTTCGGCCGAGAGCTGGACACACTTCCGGGTTCCTACAGCCCCCCGTTGGGCTGCCTGCTGCTTGCCAGCGGCGGCGAGGACTGGGCCGGATGCGTCGCCATGCGCCCCACCGAGCAGGGCATCTGTGAGATGAAGCGCCTTTACGTACGTCCGCGATTCAGAGGGCAGGGACTCGGCCGACAGCTCGCTGCCGCCGCGATCGAGGCGGCGCGCCGGGGCGGACACCAACGCATGCGGCTCGACACGCTGGCTGCGATGCACGTGGCGCGGATGCTGTACGAATCGCTCGGGTTCCGACTGACTGATCCGTACTATCACAATCCGATTGAGAATGTTGTCTTCTACGAACTGGCGTTGACCGCCCCCCCCGGCCAGCGCTGACGCATGGCATCAGCGCCAGGCATCCAGGGGGTCGAAACGCAGGTATGCCGTCTGGTCGCGAATCTCCAGCCGCCCGACGCGAAACGGCCGCTTGCCGTTCTGCCACACCCACTCGTTCCGGATCCGCAGCGTGTCGCCCGCCAGCAGTGCCTGCCCGTCCGACTCGCGCGGCAGCGACTTACCCAGAGGTTTGAGAACCTGGCTGCGCAGGACCGGCAGCTCACCGGAGCGCACGGCTTCGACGTGAATCAGCAGTTCGTCGGGCGTCAGCTCGAGGTGTCCCACGGCGGACAGAATGGCCGAAACGGGACCCCTGCTCGCCGTGGCGGCGACGCGGATCCGGTCGCCTGGGAGCAGGTTGACCTGCGGATCAGTCAGCCCCTCGATTTCCACGTGCCAGCCGGGCCACAACTCGGCCCGCTCGACTAGCCAGCGATTTAGCCGGTCCTCCGGCAGTTCAAACTCGATGCTCTCATCGGCGTTAAGTGCCGCGCTGATCTGATCGAACAGGCGAGCCAACTCGCGCTTGTCTTGGCTCAGAAGGCTGCGGTCTATCGTGGCCGGCGCATACCAACTCGGACGACACGTGGCCGCCCCGACCACGGCCAGGGCGATTACGGTGGTCGCCGCAGAGAACAGCAGGTAGATAATTAGCCAGCGGAAACGACGGGGGTGTTTGACTCGGCGTGGCACGAGAGGGACTCACCTGTCGGCGAGCCGCGCAGCGGTACGCCGGGCGGAAGGAGAGCGGAGGACGTGCGGGCCCCCGGCCCTACGGTAGATCATCTTCTTCGTCGAGCTCGTCCAGAGCGGAGATTGCATCCTCCAGGTCGAAATCGTCCGCGGTCAACTCGAAGACCTCATCGCGGCCCAGATCGATCTCCTCGCGCGCCGGCGTCGTGATCGTCGCCTGCCCGCCGTCGTCCAGATCTTCGCCTTCTTCCGGCTCAGTCATGGTGACCTGCTTGCCAACCGGTTGCAGCAGCGGCCGACTGGCGACCGGCTTGATCTCCTGCGGCTCGCCGTCGATCTGTACGACGAAAACGACCGGCCCCACCATGAGCCTATCGCCGGCGGCCAGCGGCTTGTCGGAGACCCGTTTTCCGTTCACGTAGGTGCCGTTCGAACTGCCGAGGTCCCGTACGCGGACTTCCTTATCCGAAAGCGCAATTTCACAATGGCGGCGTGAGACATCGCGTGTAGGGATTCGCAATTGGCAGTCCGGCCGACGACCGATAATCGTCGTCTCGGTGGACAGCAGCAAGTCGCGACGCTCGCCCTCACGAAACCTGATCAGCACGACTTTCATAGAAGAACCCTTCAGCAGCCGAGAGCGTTTAAGATCTAAGTCGAGCCCCGGACGGGCCGCCCCTGGCTGCCCCCGGCCCGGAGTCCCGGCTACAATCGCCAAACGTTTATCTCTGACAGTTAATGCTAAACGAAATCTAGCGCAATGGCAATGGGTTCCACAATTTGCGCGCTGTATGTTCACGTGCCGATGTGTCGGTCCCGGTGCGCCTACTGCGATTTCTACTCCGAGGTCGTCCGGCCCGGGGTGGTGGCGGCCCTGGTGTCCGCGATCCTGGCCGAGCTGGAACGTGCCAGCCGAACGCGGACGCTGAGTTTCCGGACGTTATTTGTCGGCGGCGGGACCCCCACCGCACTGCCGACGGACGCCCTGGAACGCTTGCTGCGCGGCTGCGCGGGTCGCCTCGGCGGCCTTGGGCCGGAATTCACGGTGGAGGCGAACCCCGCCACCGTAGATGCCGCAACCGCCGACATGCTGGTTCGTGCCGGCGTTAACCGGCTGTCGCTCGGGGCGCAGTCGTTTCTGCCCGCCGAACTGGCGGTCCTGGAGCGGGCGCACGCACCCGCGGCGATCGCGGAGACGATCGACTGCTGCCGGGCGGCCGGGCTGAGCCATTTCAGCCTCGACCTCATTTTTGGCATTCCGGGGCAGACGCTTACGACCTGGCGGCAGAGCCTCGCCGCCGCCATCAGCCTGGAACCGGAGCACCTGTCCTGCTATGGCCTGACATATGAGCCGGGCACGCGGCTACACGCGCGGCTGACGCGCGGCGAGGTCGAACGGGTCGATCCGGACCTCGAGGCGGACATGTACGAGTTGGCGATCGACACGCTGGCGACCGCCGGCTACGAGCAATATGAGATCAGCAACTTCGCCCGACCCGGAGCCGAGTGTCGGCATAATCTGACGTACTGGCGCAACGAGCCCTACCTGGGCATCGGCCCCGCCGCGGCCGGCTACGTGGACGGCCTGCGCTATAAGAACGTCGCCGACACTGACGCATATATCCGCGCCATCAATGCCGGCGAGACGCCTTATTGCGAACAGGAGCGTCTTGACCCAGCACAGTGCGCCCGCGAGACCGCGATGCTGGCCCTGCGCACGACAGCCGGGCTGGATTGCCGGCGATTCAGCGAGCGGTTCGGCCTGGACCCCCTGAACTTCTTCGCAACGGCCATCGAAAAGCACGCCGGCAGCGGGCTGGTGGAAGCCGACGCCGGGCACATCCGCCTGACCCGCCGCGGCCTGCTGCTAGCCGACCGCGTGATAGCCGACTTCCTGTAGGCAGCGCGCTCACCCGGCGCGCTTCTTCGTCGTCGTTGGCCGCGTGCAGCTTGCGCCGACGCGGGCGCACTCAGCAGGCCGACCAGCCGCAGTGGCTGGCGCAGCGCAGGCAGCCTTCCTGGCGTGCCACGCCGCCGCCACACTGCGGGCACTTCACGAGGTAGCCCGTGGCGGCATCGTGATGGTGCTTGACCGTGGCAAGGAACTCCGTGAGAGTGACGGCCGGCGTCGCGGAGGCCGCCGCGACAGACTTGACCACCCGGGCGGCGCCGTGGGCGCGTTTCGGCTCCTTGGTGATTCTGAGGCGTTCGGGAGCCTCGACCAACTCCGCCACTGCCGCGCCGGCCGACAGCTTCTTCGCAGCGCCCAAGGCGGAGCCGCCGTTGCCGCTTCCGCCTGCCTGGCCAAAGCGAACGCGCGCACTGCCCTCGGGCGCCAGGCGTTCGTCCAGACGCGAAGGGGTTGACCGGCGCACCTCAGCAACCTGACCCTCGGCAGCGCCCGGCGTCGGCTGGCCAGCGCCGTTGCCGCGCTTCTCACCAACCGGCCCGGCGGTGCTGGGCGCGACTTTGACATCGGGCGCTCGCAAGGGCCGGTCCAGGCTGGTGGTGTGCTTGTTATGCGGCGCCGGCGGGGTACCGTCCAGGTCGGCCAGATCCACTTCACCCAGCAACAGTGCCCGCAACCCGAAGCGATCCTTGGCCCGGACGTACTTCTTGAGCGCGCAAGCCAAGCCGTCCGGCAACGACATCACGCGGCCGGCACGCGTCGGAATCTGCAGCGAGGAGCCAATGCCCTCCCACTGCTTGATCAGGTGCTTCAGGCTGCCGCCGGCCCGCAGCCAAAGTGAAGCCGGCCGGCAGATGCCCTCCAGGTCGCTGTTGGCGACGTCGCCGCCCTTGCCGAGCTGCGCGAAAATCTCGAGCTCACGCTCGCTGCGCGGGTCCACCGTGATCTTCACGTGCATGTTGCCGAACGCCGTCATCTGGCGAATCCGGAAACCGCTGACGATCTCCGGCAGGTCGGCCGGCTCGATCGAACCGCTGACCGCGACGGCGGACCGGTTGCTCGGTGTCGCCGGCGCCGCGCCGTCACCATCCGCGGCGTCCGCGTCACAATCCGAACAAGCCGGCCCGCCATCCTCGGCCTCATCAGGGGTCCCGGAGACCCCGTCGCTCGCGTCACTCTCCTGGTCGCCGCTCTTGTCGAGGGCCATCGGCTGAAACTCGCGGCAACCATCGCGGTAAACCGTTACACCCTTGCAGCCCAGCTCGAAGGCCAAGTGGTAGATGCTCTCCACGTCCGCCACCGTCGCGCTGTGCGGGAAGTTGATCGTCTTGCTGATTGACGAGTCGCAGTGCTGCTGGAAGCCCGCCTGCATCCGCACGTGCCACTCGGGCGAAATGTCATGCGCGCATACGAAGACGCGCTTAACATCGTCCGGCACGTCCGGCAGGTGCGCGACCGTGCCTGCGGCTGCGATCTTGCGCAGCAAGTCGTCGCTCAGGAAGCCGCGCTGCTCGGCCACGCGTCGGAACGTCTCGTTGACCTCCACCAGCGGCCGCTCACCTTGCTTCTGGCCCCGCAGCACGTGGCGGATGAAGGCCAGCGAGAACAGCGGCTCTACGCCGCCCGAGCAGTTCGCGATAATGCTGATCGTGCCGGTCGGGGCCACGGTCGTGACCGCCGCGTTCCGCATCAACCGACCATGCTTCGTCTGCCAGATGCTGCCGGCCCAGTTCGGGAACGAGCCGCGCGCCCGGGCCAGTTGCTCGCTGGCGGCGTGAGCCTCGTTATCCACGAACTCCATGAAGCGCTCGCCCCACTCGACGCCTGCGGCACTGTTGTATGGCACATTCAGCGCGTACAGCGCATCGGCAAAACCCATGATCCCCAGGCCGATCTTGCGATTGCTCTTGCAGATCCGGTCAATCTCGGGCAGCGGGTAGTTGTTGGCATCAATCACGTTGTCGAGGAAGCGCACGGACTCCTGCACCGTCACCCGCAGGGCCGCCCAGTCGACCTCCGCCTGCGGCGTACAGGCATTCCGCACGAACGCGCCTAAGTTCACACTGCCCAGGTTGCAGGCCTCGTACGGCAGCAAGGGCTGCTCGCCGCAGGGATTCGTCGCCTCGATGCGCCCCAGATGCGGGGTCGGGTTCTGCTGGTTAATGCGATCAATGAAGACAATCCCCGGCTCCCCGGTCTGCCAGGCATTATTCACGATGATCTGCCAGATGTCGCGCTTGGTGTACACGCACCCGCGCAGCTCCTCCGGAAGCGGTCCTGTCAGGCGCGGCGTGGCGAAATAGCGCTCCGGCTGGTCGGCACTGACCGCCTCGACGCAGTCCACCTCTACGAGCGTGCGCACGTTGTACTTCCAAATATCCACGTCGCGCGGGATCACGAAGGCCTTGCCGTTGCGCGGGTTGCGCGTCACGTGCGGCGAATCCGGATCGGCCTGGAACTCCTTCATCCAAGTATCCGTCAGCTTGACGGATATGTTGTAGTTCGTGAACTGGTTGAGGTCCTGCTTGGCGTACAGGAACTTGAGAATGTCGGGATGATGGATATACATCATCCCCATATTGGCGCCACGCCGAAACGCCCCCTGCTGAATGGCGTTCGTCGCCTCGCTGAAGGCGCGCCAGAAGGTGATCGGACCACTGGTCGTGCCGCCGCTGGACTGGATGAAGTCGCCTGTGGGGCGCAACTCGTCGAATGCGAAACCGGTCCCGCCGCCGGCCTTCTGGATCAGAGCGGTATGCTTGATGCTGTCGAAGATGTCCACGATGGAATCGCGCACCGGCAGCACGAAACAGGCGGAGAGCATGCCCATTTCGCGGCCGGCGTTCATCAGGGTCGGCGAGTTGGGCATAAACCGGCCGCTGGTCATGAGGTTATAAAAGCGCTCGTGCCAGGTGTGCCGCTCCGTCGGGCTGGCCCCATAGCCCAACTCCACGTCCGCCACCGTGCCGGCGACGCGGCGGAAGAGGTCGCCCGGGGTCTCGATACACTCGCCGGCCTCGTTCTTCATGAGGTAGCGGGCCTCGAGGACCTTGCGCGCGTTCTCGGTGAAGTTGGGCTCGTCCGTGAGCCGACGGTCAGGCACACCAGTCGAGGAACTCATCAGGATCATCCTTGAATTAACTGATCAAAAAGGCCGATAACGTGTCTCAATCCGGCCAACCGGCCCAAGCCCAAGCCGGTGGCTGGCCTCCAAAACGGGCTAATGCCCCGGCGTCCACATTTAGGGGGCAATCTTCAATATACCCCAACATATTGGGGTCGTCAAACCGTCCGGGAACATTTCGCGTAAATGGTGAATATACCTTAAGTTGTGCGGCAAATTCTTTGTGCGCACTACATATTGTGCTAATACCCCTGTCAACAGCCGAGTGACACTGTTGACACCCGTACAATTTACTAATATAGACACACAAACGACCGATAATCCGACCCACTGCCGTCCGAAGTTCACTGGGTGTTGCGTTCGCCCCCGGAGTGTCGTCTATGTCAGGTACGGCTCGATCGCGTACTGCGCCAGCAACGCCGCCCCCATTGGCAGGATGGACTCATCAATATCGAAACGCGGATGGTGCTGTGAGAAACTCTCCCCCTCCACATCCGAACCCGCCCCGAGGAACACGAAGGCCCCGGGGACCTGACGCGTGTAGTAGGCGAAGTCCTCGCCGCCGCCCTGTGCCGGCAGCATCCGCACGCGCTGCTCATCCCAACCCAGCCGCCGTGCGAGTTGGACCACATGCGCTACCGCGCCCTCGTCATTTACCAGCACCGGGTAGCCGGGCATGATCTCCACGTCTACAGCCGCCCCGTGAGCGCGCGCCACGCCCTCGGCCACGGCGCACAGTCGATCACAAAGGTGTGCGTGCACGGTCCCGTCCAGGGCCCTCACCGTACCCCACAGGGCGGCGGATTCAGGAATGATGTTGGTGGCCGAGCCGGCCTCCATCTTCGTCACCGATAGAACCGCCGCATCAGTCATGGCGACGGAGCGACTCACAATCGTGTGCCAGCCCAGCACCATCTGGGCCGCCGCCACGATCGGATCCACGCACTCCTGCGGCATGGCGGCATGGCCCCCACGCCCCCGGACCATCACGCTGAAGTCGTTCACGGCTGACATAAATGGGCCGACGCGCACGCCCAGGATCCCCACCGGCAAGCGCGACCACACATGCAGACCAAGAATTGAACGCACGCCTTCAAGGACGCCGGCCGCGATCATCGGTTGGGCCCCGCCGGGCGGAAGCTCCTCCTGAGGCTGGAAGATGAACCTGACCCGGTAGTCCAGGGAGGCTTCGCGTGCTTTCAGCAGCGTCGCGGTCCCCAGCAGCATGGCCATGTGAGCGTCATGCCCACACGAGTGCATGACGCCGGGGTTCTGCGAGGCGTACGCGAGGCCGGTCTCCTCCTGCACTGGCAGTGCATCCATGTCCGCTCGCAGGGCCACGACCGGCTTGTCCTCATCGCCGATAGTGGCCGTAACGCCCCAGGTGCCGCCGACACGCTCGACGGGTGTCAGCCCGAGTTGCCGCAGCTCGGCGGCGATGAACCCGGCCGTTTCCTGCTCCTCTCCACCGAGTTCGGGCTTGGAATGCAGATGGCGTCGCCACCCCCGGATGCGCTCGCACAAAGCCTCGGAGTCTTTAAGAATCTGCAACATAAGTACTTACACACAAAAGACCTGTTGGACCCATAACCCGCAGCCAGCGCCGCGGCGGAGTTGCCGTTTACTACGGGCACCGCGGCGCGGATAATAGACGAGGGGGAGAGCCGCGACAAGGCGTCGCAAGCGGAGACTGGGCGACATGTGGGTGTTCGGATCACAGTGTGACGAGTTCTACGTGGCCACCCGGCTGTTCCTGAAGCTGGATCTGAGCCCGACCCGCGAGTCGCTGCTGCATTTCTGCGAGCGCATCCGGCGGGCCTATCCCACGATGCGCCGTCTGCGCCGCCGGGAAGACGGTGGGATCATCCTGGACGAAGAGGATGACCGGCAACGCGGGCGCCGCTACCTGCGCTTGCACGCGGAAGCCCTGCGGTTCGGGCTGGTCGATCCGCCGGACCGTGGCGAAGTCACGGCCATGGCCGACCTGATTCTCAACCAGGCACCGGCGCACCTGAGCCTCAGCGACCTCGACTACCACAGCCTGGAAGTGGCCTACGGCTTTGACCTGGAGTACGCCGGGAACCACGATGAAATTGTGGCGGAAACGCTGCTGGGTGAGAACCCGCTGCACGCGGCGCTGGCCGGCGGGAATCGCCGCGTCATCGATTGCCAGCCTTGCCTGGGTGTATCGCTCTCGGACGACTTCGCGACGCAGGCCTATCTGGACGTGAAGGGCCGCACGTCAATGCATGAACTGCGCATCGGCGAGTTTGAGCCCCAGGTGCTAAGCGTGTACCTGACGCTGCGGCGTGAGTTCCCGGCGGGAACGACCACGGAGTTGGCCGGCCTGCACCAATCCTTGCTGGAACTGGGCGAAGAACTAGCGGTCACGCGCGTCATTCCGCAAATCGTCAGGCCGCTGCGTGAAGCCATCGCCACGCACCACTAGCCGCGCTAACGAACTCAATGGGCTACACTTGCGACTGCCAGACTGGGCCGGCGCCGGATCGCCGGCGGGCTGGATCAGGAGCGGTCCGCGCGGCCGTCAAGGCGTCACGGCACTTTGTCCACCTCAGCTTCGGTTCGGCTCAGGATTTCGCGCACGCGCTTAACCAGCGCCCGCATGCCGAAGGGCTTGTACATAAGATCCTGCCCGGTGGCCGACACGCCGTGTTCGGAGATCGTGTCCGCCGTGTAGCCTGATACGAAGAGCACCTTCAGGGCCGGGCGTTTCTGTCGCAGAGTTCCGGCGACTTGCCGGCCATTGATCCCCGGCAGAACCACATCAGTGACGAGCATGTGAATGAGGCCGGCGTAGGAGGAGGCGATTTCGATGGCGCGCTCGCCGGAGTTCGCTTCGAGAACCGTGTAGCCGGCACGGCGCAGCGTACCGGCCGCCAAGGCCCGTACCGCCTCATCGTCCTCGCAGACGAGGATGGTCTCGCCGCCGCCCGGCGAAGGTGTTTCGGGTAGCGCAGTTGCCGCAGCGGGCGCGCCGGCGGCAACCGCCGGGAAATACACCTTGAACGTCGTCCCGTGCCCGAGGCGGCTGGCGGTTTCCACGTGTCCACCGCTTTGGCGGACGATGGCGTAGACGGTGGACAGCCCCAGCCCGGTGCCCTTGCCGACGGGCTTGGTGGTGAAAAACGGCTCGAAAGCGCGTTCGATGGTGGCCGGGTCCATGCCGCAACCGCTATCACTTACGGTGATTACGAGGTATGGGCCCGGGGCGACGTCCGGCAGCGCGGCGCAGTATTCGGCGTCGAGGTCGACGCAGGACGTGCCGATATCCAGCGTGCCGCCGGCGGGCATCGCATCGCGTGCATTGACGATCATGTTCATGATGACCTGGCCGAACTGACCGGCGTCCACTCGAATCCAGGGCACGCCGGCTTGCAGCCCGAAGCGGATGCGCACATCCTCGCCGACCAGCCGGCGAACCATGTCTTCCATGTCCGTGAGCAGGCTGTTGGGGTCCAACTCCTCCACCTTGGTCGGCTGCTGGCGACTGAACGTCAGCAACTGGCGGGTGAGGACGCGGGCCCGTTCGCCGGCCCGCTCGATCGGGTCGAGTGCCGCCAGCACGCGCTCACGCTCCCAGCGCCCTGCTTCCACGTCGGTTCGCAACATCTCGGCATGGGCCAGAATGACGAGCAGCAGGTTGCTGAAGTCGTGGGCGATACCGCCCGCCAGGCAGGCAACCGCCTCCATCTTCTGGGCCTGGCGCAGTTGCTCTTCGAGGCACGCATGCCGAGCCGCGGCCTGCTTCTGCTCACTCACATCCTGAATGATGCCGTCCAAGCCCACGAAGCGCCCGGCGGCGTCCACCACGGCCTGACCCCTGGCATGCGCGAACCACCTGCGGCCGTCCCGATTCAGGCAGCAGGACTCCGCCTCGAACTCGACGCCATCCCGGGCGCAGCGCCGCAACTCGGACAGAACCCGCACGCGATCATCGGCGCCCACATGCTGCTCAAATAGCGCGCCGCTGGCGGACACCTCACCCGGCTCATAGCCAAACAGCCGGTAGGCCTCGTCGGACCAGACGACCTGCCCGGTCGAGCCGTCAGCGCAGATGTAGCCCATCCGGACCAGTTGTGCGGCCCGCCGGAAGTGTGCCTCGCTGGCGCGCAGCGCCTCAAGCGCCCGGACGCGCTCGCGCCGCAACCGCAGCGTCTCGAATGCGCGCCCGAGCAGTGCCAGCAGCTCGTCACCGCCGAGCGGCTTGCGCAGGTAGTCGTATGCGCCGCGCTGCAGCGCGGCGATGGCCGTCTCGGTGTCCGCGTAAGCGGTGATGACCACGCACAGGGCGTCCGGGTCGCGCTGCCGCAACGCCGCGATCAGGTCAATGCCATTGGCCTGCCCCAGCCGCAGATCGACGAGCACCACGTCCGGCCGCATGTCTGCGGCGACGCGGAGCGCCTCAGCGATGCTCCCGGCGGCTCGGGCCACGTACTTGCGCAACTGCAACAACTCAACCAGACTCTCGGCCAGGTCTTGATCGTCATCCACGACCAGAACCCGCCGCTCATCCGGCGCCGCCACCGTCGACTTGCTCTCGGCTGCCATGACCAAGCACTCCTGCCGAGTTTGCACCAGTCCGTCCAATCCCCGAGATAACGTCGTCGATGCCGCTGGGCAGCGCGACAGGCGCCGCCGTCATGCTTCGCACGGCGCCGGCCGCAGCAGCCACAGTACCGCCGTCGTCCCACGGCCGACTTCGCTGTCAATCTCGATCCCGCCGCCGTGCTGCGCCATGATCTGGCGCACGATCGGCAAACCCAATCCGACGCCGAAGGCCCGCGTGCTGTAAAGCGGCTCCCATATTCTAGGCAAGTCGTCTGGTGAAATACCCGGTCCGGTGTCGCGCAGGCGCAACTCGACGCGATTGCCGACAGTGCCAGAACTCACCAGAATCTCGCGATGCCCAGTAGAAATACCCTCCAATGCCACCACCGCATTCTGCAAGACGTTCAGGACACAACGCCGTAACCGATCACGATCAATCTCAATTTCTGTCGCGGCGTGCAGTTCGCGTTTCAGATTCACGCCGTCCGGAAGCTGGTACTCGTCCAGCAGCTCCGCCAGCCATTCATCGATCGGCGTCAACACTAGCTCCGGCGGCGTGCCGCGCGCATAGTCCAGCAGCTCCTCGATGATGCGGTCACAGCGCAGGATGTTGCGCTCGCCGCGCCGCCAGATGCTCTCAACGTCCGCTGCATGCTTCAGCAGATGATCCCGCAGCGCGTAGAACGAGGTTCGTACCGTGCCCAACGGGTTGCGCAATTCGTGCGCCACGGTGGCGGTCAGTCGTCCGAGCACGGCCAAGCGTTCCTTGTCAACCAGTTCGCGGTGGGCCGCCTCCAGCGCGGCGGTGCGCTCGGCAACGAGTTCTTCCAAGCGCTCGCGGTGGCGCTTCAGCTCCTCGTCGGCACGCTTACGTTCCGTGATATCGGTGGCTATGTGAATCGCCTGCCGCAATCGACCTGCATCGTCAAAGATCGGCGTACAAGAGACCAGGTACACACCCCCAAACGCCTCCTGCTCCATCTCGACCGTCACGAGTTGGCCGCCGCGGCACACGTCGTCGAAGGGGCAGCCCGGTGGCGGCCCGGTCGCCGTCGGGCCGTGGAAGATCTCCCAGCATCTCTTCCCCAGGAGCTGCTCCAGAGGCTTGCCGGAAGCGCGCACGACCGTCTTGTTGGCCGCGATGATGCCGCGCTCCGCGTCCAGCAGGACAACCGGCTGGCCTATGGCCTGGAAGATGTGCTCCCATTCCTCGCGTGCCCGGACCAGTTCACCCTCGGTATGCCGGCGCTCGGCCACTTCCGCGCGCAGCTTCTCGTTCAACTCGGCCAGGGCGGCGGCCTGCTGCCTGAGCCGTTCGTGCCGCAGCGCGTTCTGGAGGCCGATCGCCACGCCGCTGGCCAGGGTCTCCAGGAAAGCCGACTGCTCGCTGAAATCCCGGCTGCCCACCGAGGCCAAGCCCAGGGCACCGAGCACCTTGCCGCCTGACTGCAACGGCAATGCGGCGAAGGAACGCAGCCCGGCGGCCCTGCATTCGTCCCAAGTGCAGCGATCGTCACTGTGGATATCCACGGAATACAGCGCTGCGCCGCTTTCCACTGCCCGACCACACAGGCACTCCCCCACGCGGTGCGTGCGGGCCATCGCCAGGCGCAGGTCCTCCCGCGGCGTCTGGCAACCGCGCATCAGCAGCGCGTCGCGGTCGCGCAGGAACAAGACGGCCAGGTCGGGGCGCACGGCCTCCACCACGCTCCGCAAACCGGCCGCGACCACATGGTCGACTGAGAGGCTGGCGCGCACCTGCTCGTTGAGGTTCTCCAAGCTGGCCAGCTCACTGACACGCTGACCAAGCGCGCGCTCAACCGCGCGAAGGTCCAGCTCAGACTGCTGGTGCTCCAGCACCCAAGCTCCCAACTCGCGATTGGCTTGCTCAAGCTGGGCGAGCTTGTGTTCCAGCTCCTGCCGGAGTTCCGCGGCGTGGACATCCGGCTGCCCGCCGTCGCCGCCCGCGGCCGCACGGCCCGGCCGCACGGACCCACGCTCCAGCACCGCGCGCACGGTTGTGACCAGCTCCTTCGGTCCGGCAGTGTCCGTGACGATGCGCTCCGCCCCCAGGCTCAGAGCAAGCGCCTCGTCGCGTGCCGCAGCCCCCGTCGCTCCGTAGAAGACGAAAGGAATGTGTCGCAGCCGCTCGTCCCGCTGCCACTCGCGACAGAGCAGCAGGCCGCGCAGCGCTGGCATCAGCAGGTCGGCCAGGACCAGGTCGGGCGGATTGGCACGGGCCAGCTCGAGCGCCGCCGCAGTACTGGTGGCGGCTTCGAGGTGGTAGCCGCAGCGCTCGAGTGCTGCCCGCAGCGCCGCAATCTCCTGGTCGCGCTCGTCAACGATCAGCAGCCTGCTCACGTCCGCTCCCGTTGCGAGTAGTCTCAATGTCACGGCCTCAGGGCTGGAGCCCTGGGCGCCATCGCGCGCCGCGTCAGACCGATGCCGTCTGACGAAGCGGGATACGGCCATTCATCGGCCGGAATTGCGGTACCGGCAGAGCGCTGCAACCAACGCCAACCCTTGCCGTTGCCGCCTGCGCCGATCGCCCTGCCAGATTATGTCAGGGCCTCTGACCAAGTTACGTCTCACTACGACTGCCGACATGCTTCAGGTGCCGTCGTCAACCCCGTATCCTTCACGAAAGGTATCATACCCCGTCATGTGGCGCGCGCCACCCCCAATGACCTGGAAGCTGGTCAATGAGTTCGCCAACACCGCCCCGTATCCCCCGGTCGGCGCGCGGCAAGCCATCGTCACGCCCGGGGACCCGCACAGGCAATCCCCGGCAATCACCGTACCGGCATCGGCCGGGAGGCATCGCGCAACCCCAGAGAAGCCATCATCATATGCACCGCCAGGCGAGAGCCGGCCACCGTGGCGCCTCCGGTGGCCCGCTCAAACGCCCGTGGCGTCAGCTCCGACTAGGTGGCGACGTTAACGATTCCCAACGCCAACTGCAGCGCGCCGTACACAATGTCCGCGACGCCGCCGCCAATACCGCGGTAGTCGCAGCCGGTCAGCAGCACTGGTAGAAGAAAGAGACTGCCCCAGAGCAGCTTGGCCCTAATCGTATTCCGTTTCATCAGAGCACCTCCTGCTGCAGCCGGGGTCGAGTAGTGGTCCAACATGGCCCACTGAATCCGCCGAATCCGGCTGGACAAGTTCTGAATTACTGTTCATATTATGAACTGTTATTCAGTGTCCGGCAAGCGTGGCCGCACAGATTCACGGCCCAGCTCGTTGGAGGCTTTATGCGGCCTGAACGTGTTCGGAGGATACCCGTGACAGGCGCACGGCCCAACCGCCGGCAGCGGCAGCGCCGACAACACCGCGCCGAGATTATTGCTGCGTCGCGTAAGCTCTTTGCCGAGAGGGGTTTCGAGCGCACTACCATGGCGGACATTGCCGCTGCCGCCGATTTCTCCGTCGGTGCGCTGTACAACTTCTTCGAACACAAGCAGGACCTTTATCGCTGCATTATTCAGGGAATTGCCGAGGAGATTCACGTGGCGGTTTCCGCTGCACTGGCCTCAACCGGCACGCCGATCGAGCGTATAGAGCGTTTTGTTGCGGCGCAGGCGGCCGTGCTGTCGAAGCATGCGGCGGTGGGTCGGATCTACTTCGAGTTGGGCATGGGCTCGCCGCTGGCGCCTACGGCCGGCCTGGCCACGGAACTCAGGGTCATGTACGAGCGAACGCTGGGCGCGCTTCAGGCCACGTTTCGCGAGGGCATCGAGAATGGCTGCTTCGCGCCGCTGGACCCGCTGGTGCTGGCCCTGACGCTGGAAGCCCTGATTACGAGCTTCGTTCCTGTTCTGGCGGAGCGGCCGGACGCGTACACTGGTGAGCAGATGTCTGACGCCGTTTGCCGAATCTTCTTCGAGGGGGTGCGGGTGTAGGCGTGGGCGACGCTCCACTCTCGCCGTAAGCCCGGTACACTGTGCCACACATGCTTCCAGACGCTGACCGATCGCCCGTCACCTGCCACGCCTCGAGCGCGTACCTGTGGGTGAAGCGCTGCGTGGACTGGTACGTAACGCTGGTCGCGCTGCTGGCCGTCGGGCCGGCGTTGGCGCTGCTGGCGTGGCTGGTCCGCCGGGATAGCCCCGGACCGGCGTTGTTCCGCCAGACACGTGCCGGGCTCAACGGCCGCCCGTTCACTTTGCTCAAATTCCGCACCATGCGCACGGGTGTCGATCCGTACGGAGATTCGCCGCAGTCCGGTGAGGACCCGCGGCTCACGCCCATTGGCAAGTTCATGCGGGAAATGAGCCTGGACGAGCTGCCCCAATTGGTGAATGTGCTGCTCGGGGACATGTCGCTGGTCGGGCCGCGACCCTTGTATCTCCAACAAGTCGCGGAGTGGGACGCGCGGCAAAGGTGCCGGTTGCTGGTTAAGCCCGGCCTGACCGGCCTGGCCCAGATACACGGCCGGGGGGCCCTGACGATCGAGGACAAGCTGGAGTGGGACGTGCGTTACGTCGAGCGGGCGGGCCTGGCGACCGACCTGAAGATCATCGGGCTGACGCTCCTCAAGCTGATCAGGCCCGGCGATATCTACGAGATCAAGTATTCACGCGCGAAGGAGCGGCGCAGCCACGGCGTCTCCGGCGATAGGCAGGCATTAGTGTAATACTTGGCGACTACGCGCGCATTCAGAGAGACGGAGCTTGGGGGGTGTGGCGGTCGTTCGGTTCACACAGAACCGCTCCCTTACGGTCGCGGCTCAGTTCGGACCGCGCGGCTCAGTCCGGACCGCGCGGCTCGGATCACGCGGCCGCTGGCGTGGGCCTTAGTCAGGGAGTGTTCCGTGCTGCCGGCGGGGCCGCCTGGGCCGGCTTGGTGAGCTCCAGGAAGCTGGCGGTCAGCGCGTCGTCGCGCAGGCCGCGCTGCGCCACGCGGAATGCGGCGTGGGCCGTGTCGAAATTCCCGCGTTGGAACTCCATGTAGCCCAGCAGGAAGTACGTCTCGGCGGTGGCGCGGTTAGCTTTGAGCCAGGTGGCCAACTGGTCCACGTGCCGATCGAACTCCGCCGCTTCGAAGTAATACGACGGCAAGCCCAGCGACATGAACCGCAGCTTCGGCTGCAGTTGCAGCGCCCGCCGCAGAGCCGTGCCGGCCTCATCATAGTGGCCGAGAGCCATGCGGGCCTGGGCCAGATGGATGCGGCAGGCCGGATCACCGTGGTTCAGGTCGGCGGCCATGGTCAGCGCGATCAGCGCCTGGCGATACTCGCCGGCCCGCAACTGCTCCAGGCCGGCCACGACGGTTCGCTCATGGTTTGCCAGCACGCGGGCCTCACGCTGCGCCATGTCCCGCGCGTTGAAGTGCCGCCCCTGCTCGCGCTGCGTGATGTACCGCCGTGCTCGATAGGCGTTCTCTGTTGCCTGGCGACCGCCCGCGTTGACGGGCGCGCTGGGGACGCAGGCGGGTCGCGCCCGCGGAGCCACATTCGACGGCCGCTCATCTCCGAACGCGGCGGGCAAGGCGATGATGAGCGTCAGAAACCCCAGCATACCGGTGGTGATTCTCGGGTGGTCCATCTCGGCCCTCCGCGCGCATTGCCGCGCTCTGATGCCCTGGGCCGCACCGCCCCGGCTGCCACTCGCCCGGCCCGGCGATGGGGCAGTGTCGGCTCCGTCCAGACCTATATGGATTATACATCACACCAGGTCGGCACTTGAAGCATTAATCGGGATTGTGGCGCACAGGTCGGCTCTCCGTGCGCGCGCCCGGCCGGCCCCAACCAGGTGCGCGCGTAACCGGTATGCGGCCAAGCGGTTAGCACCCAATCAGCCGCCAGGCCGCGCCCGCACGCCAGGAACTTCTTGACATGCCCAGCCGGAGCGTGTCTCTTTCTGCCATATCAGCGGGCATAGGCGTATGGCGCAGACGCATTGCCCGTCCGGAGCACGGGCCGGCGAGCCGAGTCCGGCATGGCCCCGTATACTCCGGCTGCGAGCCCTGTGTTCCGATCGGGCGCGGAGGTTGAACGGCATGATCCCCGGCGGAACCCGTTGCGGGAGGTGAAATAGGTGAAGATTCTCCTGGGCATTGACGTGGGAGCCGTCGGCGTAAAGGCCGCCGTGGTGCTTCCTGGCGCGGATGCCCCTCAGCCGCCGACCGCCGGGGCACACGCGCTGCGCACGCTCGCCGCGCCTGGCGCGGCAGACGGGCGGACCATTCTCGTGGCCCCCCCCCGCCGCACGCGCGGCCGCCCGCTGGAAGCCGTGCGCGATCTGCTGGAAACGCTCTTCGCCGCGCTCCCTGGCGAGCGTACCTACGAAATCGTCGTCACCGGCTCGGGCGGCAAGCTGCTGGCGGAGACGCTGGCGGCGCACACGTGTAACGAATTTCAGGCCTGCGCCCGCGCCGTTAACTGCCTCTGCCCCGACACCCGCACCGTTTTCGAGATCGGTGGCGAAACCAGCCGCTACCTGCGTCTGGCGCCCGACCCGGCCAGCGGGCAACTAGGCATTGTTGATTACAGCATGAACGGCGATTGCGCGGCCGGCACCGGCGCGTTTCTCGATCAGCAGGCCGCCCGGCTGCAATATGCCGTCGAGGACATCGGCGCGATCGTGGCGGATGCCGCGCGGGCCGCCCAGATTGCCGGCCGGTGCAGCGTCTTCGCCAAGAGCGACATGATCCACGCTCAACAGAAGGGCTTCCAACCGCCGGAGGTGCTGCGCGGCCTGTGCAACGCGGTAGCGGCCAACTTCAAGTCAGCCATTGTCAAGGGCCACCCGGTCACGGCCCCAATCGCCCTGTTGGGTGGTGTATCTGCGAACGCGGCGGTGGTCGCGGGGCTGCGCGAGGTGTTCGAGCTGTCGGACGACGCGCTGGTCGTGCCGCCGGCTGCCGAATCGTTCGGGGCGATTGGCGCGGCCCTGTCGGCCACAGAGGTCGCCAACCAGCACCCGGTTTCGGCAGCCACCTGTCTGGCGCGGCTGGAGCAGGCCTTGGAGGGCAACGGCTACGCCTTCCCGGCAACGCGGCCGCTGAGCATGGAGCGCGTCACGCTGCTACGCGACCAGGTCCGGCCGTACCAGATGCCTACCACGCCGCCCGTCGATGCCTACCTGGGGCTTGATATCGGGTCGGTCGGCACCAAGCTCGTGCTCATCGACGATCAGGGCGACGTCATCCATTCGATCTTCACCCGCACCGACGGACGGCCCATCGAGGTGGTCACGCGCTGTCTGCGCGAGATGGAGGAAGCGGTCGGTTGGGCGGTGCGTGTGCGCGGCGTCGGCACGACCGGCAGCGGCCGCGAGTTGGTGGGCGAACTGGTCGGGGCCGACACGGTCAACGATGAGATCACCGCCCACAAGACCGGCGCCACGTTCATAGGCGACCGCCTGCTGGGCCGCCGACCCGACACGATCTTCGAGATCGGCGGCCAGGACTCGAAATACATCAGCCTCCAGCCGGAATCCGAGACTTCAACGGATACGGTGGTCGTCGATTTCACCATGAACGAGGCGTGCGCGGCGGGCACGGGCAGCTTCCTCGAAGAGCGCGCCGCCGAACTGGGCGTGGCCATCAAGGATGAGTTTTCGCGCCTGGCGCTGAGCTCGCCGGCGCCCATTCGCCTGGGCGAGCGCTGCACAGTGTTCATGGAACGGGATGTGAACACGTACATGCAGCGCGGCGCCCGGCTGGCGGACATCATCGCCGGGCTGGCCTACTCGATCGCGCACAACTACATCAACCGGGTGGTGCGCGGCCGGCACATCGGCGAGTGCATCTTCTTCCAGGGCGGCACGGCCTACAACGACGCGGTCGCGGCGGCGTTCAGCGTCATCTGCAACAAACAGATCATCGTGCCACCGCATAATGCCGTGCTGGGTGCGATCGGGGCCGCCTTGCTGGCCAAGGAGCGCATCGCCGCCACCGGAGCGGAGACGCGCTTCCGCGGCTATGACCTGAGTACGGTGGACTACTCGTTGCGCGAGTTCACCTGCAAGGGCTGCGGCAATCACTGCACGATTCAGGAATTCAACGTCGCCGGCGAGCGGACGTTCTGGGGCGACAAGTGCTCGGACCGCTACCGCAAGCACGTCAAGACCGGCCGCAAGCCGGTGATCCCGGACCTGGTGGCGCGCCGCCACGAGCTGCTGCACGCGGACGATGAAGGCGACCCGCCGGGGGCCACGCAGACGATCGGCATCCCGCTGGCGATGTACACGTGGGACTACCTGCCGCTGTGGCGGCGCTTCTTCCGCGGCTGCGGCTTCAAGGTCGCCGTGTCCGCGGAGACCAACCGTCAGACGGTGCGCCAGGGTCTGGACTGCGTCGTGGCCGAACCGTGCTTCCCCATCATCGCGGCGCACGGCCACGTGGCCGAGCTGGTTGAGCGCGGGGTGGATTACATCTGGCTGCCCAATATGACGACCTCGGCGGCCGAGCGTCCGGCGAATCTGTCCAGCTATCTGTGTCCCTGGGGCGCGACGCTGCCGTTCGTGATTCGGCAGGCGCCGCGCTTTCGCGCCTGGCGCGGGCGCATCCTGTGTCCGACGCTGTCGCTGCAGCGCGGCGTGGAGGTCTTCCGCGACGCGATGGTGGGCGTTGCGCGCGACCTGGGCATATCAAGCGCCATCGCGAAACGCGCGTTCACCGCCGCCCGGGCCGCCCAGCAGCGCTTCGTCGCCGCATATACCAAGGCCGGCGAAGCAGCGTTGCGCATCCTCACCGAGACCGGCGAGAGCGGCATGCTGCTGGTCGGCCGACCGTACAACAGCCACGATCCCGGCGTAAGTCTCTCCGTGGCGCGCAAGTTGCGCGAGCAATACGGCGTCAACCTGGTGCCGGTGGATGCGTTGCCGCTGGACGTCATCGACGTTTCCGACGTCAACAACAACATGTACTGGGCCTACGGCCGGCGCATCCTGGCCGCCGCCAAGCTGGTGCGTGAACACGAGAACCTACACATAATCTACATTACGAATTTCAAGTGCGGCCCGGACTCCTTCCTCAAGGGCTTCATCCGGCCGGCCTCGGGCAAGCCGTTCCTCACGCTGCAATTCGACGGCCATTCCAATGACGCCGGCATGATGACGCGCTGCGAGGCCTATCTCGATAGCAAGGGAATCCTGCGATGGTGGCGAACGTGTCAGTCCAAACCGGCCAGCACAATCTGTCCGGCCGAACCGTCTACATCCCCGACATGGCGTACGCCGGCGCCCGGCTGACCGCGGCCGCCTTCCGCTCGATCGGTGTTGCCGCCAGCGTAACCCCCGACTCCAACGGCGAAACGCTCGAGCTTGGCGGGCTGTTCAGCAGCGGCGAAGAGTGCCTGCCACACAAGATCACGCTGGGGAACTTCCTGCGCGTCTGCCGCCAGCCCGGCGCTGAGCCGCACAAGATCGCGTTCTTCATGCCGCTGGCGCCCGGCCCCTGCCGGTTCGGGCAGTACGCCCCCTACCTGCGCCAGGTACTTGAGGAACAAGGTCTCGGCGACGTCCTGATCCTCTCGCCCAACAGCGCCAGCAACTACCGTGAGATCGGCGAGCACGGCCCCGAGATGATCCGCACCGGTTGGCTCGGCATCGTTGCCGGCGACCTTGTCACGCGCCTGCTGCTCAAGACCCGACCATACGAGCTTCATGCCGGCGACACCGATGCCGTCTTCGCGCAGGCCGTCGAGACGCTGGAACAAACCGTCGCCCGCTCCGACCTGTCATCCGGCGCCAAGGCCAAGGCCCTGGCCCACGACATGGCGAAGTTGCGGCAGCGCTTCCGGGCCATTCCCGCGCGCTACGAGAAGGGCCGGCCTTTCATCGGCGTTGTCGGCGAGATCTTCTGCCGCCTCAATACTTTCAGCAACGACGACGCGGTCCGCCGGGTGGAGAACCTCGGCGGCGAGTGCTGGCTCTCCGACGTCACCGAGTGGCTCTGGTACACGGATCACAGCCGCGGCAACGATGTCGTGCGCGACTTCGGCCGCTTGAGCTGGGCGTTTCTGAAGCACAAGATCCGCTCCTGGGTGCAGCACCGCTTCGAATACACGATCATGGCCCCCCTCGCGCAAGATTTCCGCGGCTACGAGGAGCCGCACGATATTGGCGAGGTCCTCGCCGACGCCGAGCCCTACCTGCCGCCGCGCGGCTCCGAAGGCGAGATGACGCTCAGCGTGGGCAAGTCCGTCTACCTCTACCGCAAGGGCATCGACGGCGTGATCGACATCAGCCCGTTCACGTGCATGAACGGTATTGTCAGCGAGGCGGTCTATCCGGCCGTCAGCGCTGACCACGACAACCTGCCCATCCGCTCGCTGTACTTCGACAAGGCCAGCACGAACGTGGACCGGGATATTGAGATTTTCCTGGACCTGGCCCGCGCCTACCAGCGTCGAAAACGCCATCAGCGCGTCTACCCCGACTACTTCAAATGAGTACAATTCCGGCTACTGGCTCAGGCAGGCCCGGAACAAGGCCGCCTGGTGACAGCGGAGCCCGAAATGCCGGAACCGCGAACTAGGCCCCCAACGAACTCATTGCAGACGCAGCCGCTCATTCCGTCCGGAAGCGCTCCCGAACAGGACGGGACGATCTGCCCGGCCTGCCGTGAGCCTATCCCCAGCGTGCGGATTCCGACGCCGTCCCCGACTGACCAGCAGCGTTCCGGCGTGCCGCACCGCCCGTTGCAGGAGATTCACCGGCAGGCGGTCGGCGAGGGGGATGCCCAGACCGAACTGGAACGCTTCAAGCTCGAAATGCGGCGTTATGCGCCCGTGCAGAAGGGCATCAAGGGGCTGCCCTGGCGCGGCAGTTGGCTATGCGGCCGCTGCGACGAGATCGTACCCGGGCAGTTCGTTTATGACGAAGCGGCGGACGCCATCGACCTGGAGCTGGCCTGCCCGACCTGCGGCACCTATCGGGAGCGACACCAGGACGCGCTGTTCGTGAAGCAGCGCCCGCCGGCCCATCACCGCCAGCCCAGTGAGACTTACTCGGGCTTTCCGATCCGGCCGATCCTGACCGAGTTGCCCCGCACGGTCGAGACGCTCTGCCCGGAATGCTCGTCGCTGATCCTCGGCCGCTACTTTGTAAAGGACCGGGCGGTCTGGATTGAGAAGACTTGCCCCGAACATGGCTACTTCCGCGACAAGATCAATTCCGACGTCGAGCTTTATCTGCGCGGCACGCGGAGCGGTTTTCAGGATGAACGCGGCGTGCTCCAGCCGCAGGTCGAGGGCGGCGGCGCCTGTCCGACCGACTGCGGCTTGTGCAACCAGCATCACAGCACGTCTTGCCTGGCCCAGATCGACCTGACCAACCGCTGCAACCTAGCCTGCCCGGTCTGCTTCGCTAGCGCCAACCAGGCCGGCTATGTGGCCGAGCCTGACTATGAAGTCGTGGTGGAGATGCTTCAGACCTTGAGGAACCAGCACCCCCACCCGGCCACCGCCATCCAGTTCACCGGCGGCGAGCCGACCTTGCACCCGGATTTCCTGCGCATCATCCGCCGGGCAAACGAGATGGGCTTCTCACACGTGCAAATCGCCACCAACGGGCTGTTGCTGGCTGACCTGGACTTCGCCCAGCGTTCCGCCGAGGCCGGCCTCCACACGCTCTACATGCAGTTCGACGGCCTCGATGATGCCCTCTACCAAGAACTGCGCGGCCGCAAGCTGCTCGAACAGAAATTGGCCACGATCGAGAACTGCCGCCGGACGGGGATGAAGGTCTGCCTGGTCCCCACGCTCGTGAAGGGCGTCAACGACGACCAGGTCGGGCCGATCCTGCGCTTCGCGGCGGAAAACGCCGACGTCATCAGCGCCATCGCCTACCAGCCGGTGGCCTTCACCGGTCGCATAAGCCGCGAGGACCTGGCTCAGAAGCGCTACACGTTGGGGGACCTGGCGCACGATTTGTCCGCGGCGGCCGGTGCCGACCTGCACCGCGACTTCTTTCCGCTGAACCACATTGCCCCCCTGTCCCGCATCATGCAGACGCTCGACGGCAAGCCGAAGATCCGGCCGAGTTGCCACAGCGACTGCGCCTTCGGCACGTACTTCTTCGTGACGCCTGAGCATGAGCTGATCTCGATCCCCAGCGTGTTCGACACGATGCGGCTGTTTTCCGGCCTCAACGAGTTGGCCGCCCGGATCGAGCGCACGCGTCCGGACCAGCGTGCCAACTGGCGCGACCGCATCAGCATGCTGTGGACATTCCTGCGCAGCTATCGCTGGCGCTCCGCTGACCGCCGCGTCAACCCGCTGACTTTCATGCACGCCTTGCGCGGCATGACCAACAAGCGCCACGGCCGCGGCGTCGCCGGCCGGCGCACTTACCGCACGCTCATGGCGGCCGGCATGCACTTCATGGACCGGTACAACTACGATACGGAGCGCATCCGCCGCTGCGTGATCCTCTACAGCACCGTGGACGGCGTATACCCGTTCTGCACCATCAACGGCGGGCCGACCTACCGCCCGTTCATCGAGAAGATGCTGGCGCAGCCCATCGCCGAGTGGCGGGCCGCACAAGCCGATCGGACGCCCACGCCCGCCGCCGCCGACAACGCCTGACCGGGGCATTGCCAGCGGCCGTCCGATACGCCAACCTACACGGGCCATGAAAGCCACGCGCTTCGTCAGCCGAGGGTCTGCCCCGACCGCACGCCGAACGGCACTCGCGGTCGGCGCACTGCTCTGCGTTATTGGTGGTACGGCACCGGCCCGCTCCGGGCCCCATCCGTGCCTCTTGATCAGCCCCGATGACGTGGCGCGGCTTCAGCATGTGTGCGGCGTGCCGACTGCGGCGCCGCCGCCTGAAACCGCAGCGCTGCGCGCCGGGGCGCGCGCGGCCGAGTTCCAGGAGTTGCGTGCATACTTCGCCGGCCGGATCGACGCCGGCATTCTGCCCGGAGAGGTCACGGCGGCCGCCTTTCTGCATCTGGTGGACCCGAGTGATCGGCTGGATCGGGCGCGCGTCGCCATCGTGACGAACGCCCTGAGCGATCCGGAGTTCCTCCTCGACGGTTTGCTAGAAGCCGTTATCGCCCTGGATTGGTGCTTCGACGCCATGCCCGCTGAGACGCGGCGCAGCTTCCTCACGCTGCTGGCGCAGCGCGCCGGGCCGCTCACTGCCGCCGACAGTCCGCTCGAGCATCGCGCGTTTCGCGACCAACTCGCCCTGCTCGCCGCCGCCAGCGCCTTCGACGAACAAGACATTCCCGGGGCCCTCTGGGCCGAGACGCGCCAGCGTGTGCTCGCCACCGGCCGCGAATACCTGGAGACGACCCTGCCGGCTTTCGTGCAGGGGCGCGGCCGCGCTCCCACCAGCCCCACGGCCGGCCCAACTGAGGAGCATGACACCGCCCTGCTGCTTGAGTTCGGCCGGGTTCTGCTGGAGCGCGACCCGTGGCCGGAGCACCGCGAGTCCGTCGGCCGCTGGCTCGAACACTACGTTTACGGCTCGTTCGTGCATCCCGCCCTGCAGCACAGCTTCATTCGCGACGATGGCAACTCCGCACCGCTGACGCCCGCCCCGCGCTGGGACGGGTTGCTGCCGGTCACCGCCCATCTGATTGCGGCCCGCACGTTTGATCCCGCCGCGGCCTTCATCGCACGGCGCGTCGAGCAGCGCCTCCGCGGACCGGCCGCCGAACCGCGCGCCAAGCCCTGGCTATGGGTCCCCATCGTCTTCGAGATCAGTGCCATCGAACGCTGCGATTATGGCCGACTGCCGCTGGCGCGCAACTTAGGCGGCGCGGTCGCTTTCCGTGCCGCCGGCGCCGCAGCCGAGACGGGCATCTGGATCGAGGCCGGCCAACCCTATCTGCGTCAGCGGCAGCACTACGACGCCGGCCATTTCCTGATTCACGCCGGCGGCGGCCAACTCACGGTCAACGCCGGCGACGACATCATGTTTGAAGCCACGCCGGGCAAGAACGGTCGGCAGCGGCTTGGCAGCCACACGCGATCATTCGACTTCGAGCAGTTCAACACCG
>CAZYGM010000023.1:0-9769 GCA_964647015.1 uncultured Planctomycetales bacterium
GTACACGTAGCCTGCCTGCTCATTGCGGCTCGACAGTTATGAAACCACTTCTAGTCAGGCTATGCGAAAGGAAACGAACATGAGAATCGCAGGTATCATCGCTGCATCACTGCTGGGTATGCTGTGCGGGGCCCTTTACGCCGACACGTGCTGGTGGCTGGAGTGCGACGGGGACTGGTGGGACGACTCGTGCTGGGTACCGCATATCCCGGGGACCGGGGATACGGTGTACATCGATGAGGGCTGTGGCGGACCCGCGATCTCGTCGGGTGCCGCGCACGCGGGCACGCTGTATGTGGGCCTGGACACTGTTGGAAACACGCTGCAGCTCGGCGGGGGGCCCGCTGCGTTGTCCCTCACCCAGCTGATCCTGGCGGGGGCCGAAGGGTCCGAGGGGACTTTTACGCTTTTCACTGGCGGACAGTTGTCGGCGGGCACGATTGAGATCGGCTATGGAGGGGCAGGGACGTTTCTACACGTCAGAGGTACAGTTAATGCCACTTCACAAGTACGCGTCGGGCACCTTTTAGGTTCAAGCGGGGTATATGAAATCGACGCACCAAGTGAACTCAATGTCGCCACTTATTTTCACCTCGGCCGGCTGGGCGGCACGGGAATGGTGCGCCATAACGGCGGACATGTTACTTGCTACAACCTCCGGATTGAAGGTGCGGATAGCAGCTACGAGCTGGGTGCTCCTGGACACATAGATGTAATGAATGAGGCTCGTGTTCGCTGCCCGTTTGGCGATGCCCAACTGTCGCTGTCCGGCGGCACCTGCAATATTGTGGGAACTGCGCATAGTGCTCTGTACCTCAGCCCATGCGGGCCATACAGTGCGACTTGCATCATTGAAGACGGCACGCTCTCTGTGGTGTACTTAGGGGTCGGATGGTCTGCGAACTCGAACTGTGAACTCTCCGAGGGCGACGGAATGGCACTAGTTATCCAGAGCGGAGGTAGCGTAGATGCAGCGCATGTGTCTCTCGGGTCACACGGCACGGTAGACGGCGTGGTAACGTGGTGGGACGGCGAATATAGGCTTAGCGGCGGCGAGCTTGCAACCGGAGAGGTCTGTGTGGGGAGTAGGGGTACCGGGCGGATATTACAGAGTGGCGGACTTCATACCGTGGAGGGCACTTTGCGAGTTGGGGGGGGAGACTATTGCTATGCGTATCATGCCCCAAGTTTCGGTTATTACGAACTTAGCACGCCGGGTACACTTGTGGTGTCCGGCGACGAGTACATTGGAAGCAACGAAGCTATGGAGTGTTCTGAGAGCCGGGGTGACTTCGTTCAGAGTGGAGGTGAGAATTCTTGTGTCAATCTGTATATAGGCAATATCAGGCCCGGCGCGTACTTGCAGTCAGGGGGCACCGTCGATGTGACCGCGCTGGTGGTCGTTGGGAATGTGCCGGGCAGCGATGGCAAGTATGAAATGAGCTACGGTGAGCTGTCGACATTCAGGTTGTGGGTTGGACTTCACGGAAACGGGGAGTTCTTCCAAAGTGGTGGTAGCGTCACGTGTGGGAGCCTCGACCTCGGTCGGATGGGAGGCAGCTGGGGATTGTTCAAATTGAGCGGCGGGGGCACGTTAGCTGCGGCGGGTCAACTGACGGTTGGCCGCAGCGGCGACGGGTGGTTCACGCTGAGCGGTGGGAATGTCACGGCGAACAGGCTGGTTGTGGGTCGCTACAGCGGTGCCGGGCACATGAAGATTGTCGACGAGCCATCCCACGTCCTCGTCAGTGAGGAGTTCACCCTCGGTGCGAATGCTCAGTTCGAGGCGGACCCCGGGGCGGTCGTGCACCTTACCCATGCTGCCGACGAGAGCAGCGCAGCGTTCTTTGAACTGCGCTCGACGGGCGAGGCTCAGCTCATCGGGTTGAATCAGTTGGAACTGAGTTTCGAGGGCGGGGACGACGTGATCGCGACCGCGGAGGTGGGCAGCGCGGACATGGGGCTCGTTCAGGCGGGGTTCACGGGGAACTTCGCATTGGGAACGCTTCGCGTTGGGACGCTGGATACCCCGGCTCGCGTGACGCTCGTGGATGAGCAGGACAACGGGAACCGTGGTGCGGGTGGCGAGCCAGAAGCCCTGTACGTCAGCAACCTCCTCGTGTCTGTGGGCTCCACGCTCAACGTCAATGGCCTTCACGTGTACTGCCGGGCCCTCGATAACGACGGGACGATCGTGCTGGGTGGCGGCTCGGTGACGCAGGTCGTGCGGTTGGGCGACCTGAACTGCGATGGCTTGGTGAACGTGTTCGACATCGATCCGTTCGTGCTGGCGCTGACCAGCGCGTTCGACGAGCTGCCGTTCGCGGGCTACCTGGCAGCGTACCCGGGCTGCGACCCGCTGTTGGCGGACACCAACAGCGATGGGCTGGTGAACGTGTTTGATATTGATCCGTTCGTGCAGTTGCTGACCGGCGGCGGCTAGTCGGCCGCTGGCAGGGAGCGTACAGACGCTGTTCCTGACGCTGAAGAACCCACCCGGCGCCTGGCCGTCAAGCTCGCCGTCGGTTGTCGCCGGTTCGGATTCCGGCCGTGTCCCGGTCGCCCGAGTGGCGGGCGCGGCGGAGTTCGGGCGTCGTAAGATCTCGACCATGGATAGGTTGGCAGTGATCGCCGGGCGGCAGCGCGGAGCGTCAGGAGGCTGCGCAGCGGATTGGAGGGTACCTGCGACGACGGAACCGAAGGGCGTTTTCCATTCGCGCGGGATCACTCACGGCCGGCGGTTGAAATTGCAGCGCGGTGGGCACGTGCAGCGGCGGTCAGGAGCGACCAGGTTCTGTGGTGCTTAGCGGCTCGAACGCCACTGCGCATACCGCTCCGCGTAACTCCGCTGTGGCTTCCGTGCCGCAGCGCGACGCTCGGCCAGGTCGATACCCTCGATCGCTGCTGCCACCGCCGCGCCGACCAGACAGTCGAGCCAGTGGTTGTCCGAGCGTTCCGGTTTCTGTTTCCACTCGTCAACCGTGCGGCCACGCCCCTGGGTCTGTACCCGATACTCGCTCGTCAGGTGGTCTGCCAACAGCCGATGCTGATCCGGCCTATTGCCGAACAGCGACAAGCAGCCGGGATCGCCCATCCCAACGGCCAGGCGCGTCTGGATGAAGCTCTTCCAGAAGTTCGTGTCGTATAGCGCGTGCCGGACTGCACGCCGACCCGTCGGCGCCGGGATGCGCCAGTTCGCACCAACCCGGTCGCCCGGCTTACGCACGTAATCCGAGAACGGCAGCGACGACGCCCCAACATACCGGCCGTGGCTCGGCAGCAGAACGCTGGCATGCTGCGCCTGCCGGCAGAACTTGTAGATCACGTCAGTTGTCTGGCCCCAGCCCGCATCGATGAGACACCGGCTGATCCGCAGCGTGCCGCCACCATCAACCGGCCACTCGCGTCCGAGCAACCGCTGTGTCAGCCGCTCCAGGCCGGCATAGATCGCACCTTCCAGCCCGCGCCCCGGCGCCGCGCGCCCCAGGGTGCGCCGCGCCTCACGCAGCGTGAAGTACGCCAACCCCTGGTCCGGCTCGGTGCCGTAATCAACGACGTAGCCCGTGAAGTCCTCTTCCCAGGCGGCAACCAGCCAGTACAGCAACTTCTCCTGAACATCGATAAACGCAGTCAGCCGTGACGCCGCCAGCGTGGCCACCGCACGACGGTGCCCGTTCAGCTTGGCCATGATCTCGTCGGCCGTCAGTAGGCCCTCGTCCTCCCCGTGCTCCGACAACGGCTCGTTCTGGAACTCCGCGAAGAACGCCGCATCCTTGCGCTGCAGCCGCAGGTTGTAAGCGTGCTGGATGGCCGAGTACTCGTCCGGGTTGTGGCGTTCCGGCCAGGCAACCTCGGCGCCCTCGTCCATCGCCGCGCGGTTCTCGCAGTAGAACTCAGCCGCCCGACGCCGACCTTCACCTTCCGGGTCCACGCGCCACAGCTCGCAGTATTTGGCCCACAGGTCTTCGCGCGTAGGCCACGTGTAGACCATCTTCGTCCGCTCGCCCTGCCACTGCGGGTTCTGCTCGCGGTTCAGAACCCGGTCCGCCAGATCGCCTTGGCACACCACCGTGCACGGCATCAGTGCCGCGATCCTGGTCGTCGGGCCCGCCAGGCCCAGCACTGCACCGTTGAGGATGCGCTCACGCTGGGCACACTGCGACGGCGAGCGCGCGGACTCGTCGGTCTGCGGGTCATCGATCAGTACCAGCGAGGGCCGTAGCACAGTGCCGTCGTCGCGCATCATGTTCAGCCCGCGGATCTGGCCCGTAAGGCCGGCCGTGGCGACGATCGCCCCACCGGACTGGTTCCAAGGCAGATCGAGGTTCGGCAACGCGATCTGCTTGGCCGTGAACTCCATGCGCACCAGCTCGTTGCGGAAGAGCAGCCGCCGCTGGTTGATGCCCTCGAGCTTGCGGATCGGTACGCATACCTCGGGGAAGTCGTCACACAACAGGTCGTTGCATTCCAGCTCGATCTTCAGGTTCTTCACGCGGTCAACCGCGTGGCCCTCGTCGGGCCCGATGACCGCGACAAACAGTCGGTGGCCATAGAGCATCGCCCATAGCGTCGCCTTCTCGGTCAGCACGGTCTTGCCGGCGCCGCGTGGCATGGCAATCGCAACCAGACCGCCCTCCAGCACGACCGCCTCGATCTTGGCGACAACCTTCAGGTGGTCGTCCGACCACGGCAGGTAGAACGTCTGCGGGAAGTACTGCTCACAGAAGAACCGGAAGTCGCGCTCGGCTCGGTTGCGCCGCTCCCAGTTCTGCGGCTCGGGCACCTCGCCGATATCGCGTCCGGCCTTGGTCTGTTCGGCCTGGCGCCGGCGGGTCCGCTCCTTGTGGGCCTCGTAGCCGGTCAGCCCCCTTTCGGAGCGCAGCCGCTGACGCTCCAGCACCAGCCATGCCACATAGCGCAGCAGGTCGACCGTCTTGCCGTCACCGATTCGCAGGCCAGCCCGGTTCCGGTGCCGGGTCAGCACGCGTTCGGTAACCACCTCGCCGAGCTCCGGAGACGAGTTCAGGAGCTGTACGAGCTCGGTCGGGCGCAGCTTGCGTATGTCAATCGGCACGGGCCGCCTCCCGCAACAGCCAGGCCGCGTAGTACACCAGGTTGAGCGTGCCGTCGGCGTTCGTCGGCGCGCCGGCGGCGATATCCGCCTCGATCGCGTCCACGCCGATGGCCTGCCCGCCAGCCGCCGACAGCAGCCGGGCCATATCGGACACGGCCAGTGCCGTTGGGTTCAGGGCCGCCCGCTCGGCCGGCTCGTTGTCAGGCGCGCCTATCACACCGCCTCCAGGCTAAACACACCGCCGGCGCCGAGAGCGCTCTCGGGACAGGATGTCGAGAATATCTCGATAATCTCGGATTTCGAGTGGATCATTTCCATAACGCATGGCATGTCATGAGTGCGGAAGACGCACAGGAGACCACGATGAACGCCAACGAAATCACCTTCGGAATCGAGATCGAGACGATCGCACCCCAGGGCGCCGTAGACGCCGGCCTGGACATCGGCGGGTACCACTACGGACGCCAGGTACCCTACCTGCCCGCCGGCTGGAAAGCCGAACGCGACGGCTCGATCCAAACCAACGGCCGCGGCTACGCTTGCGAGATCGTCAGCCCGGTCCTCCGCGGGGCCGAAGGCCTGGCCCAGGTCGCCGAGGTCGCCAGCGCGCTCGAGGCCCGGGGCCACCGGGTCAACGCGAGCTGCGGCGTACACGTCCACATCGGCTGGAACACCAGCCTGCCCACCGCCGCCCTGGCTCGGCTGATCACGATCGTCGCCTACGCCGAACGCGGCCTCTACGCGATCACGGGCACCAAGACCCGCGAACGCGGCTACTACTGCGGCGGGGTCCGCAAGTATGGGAACGACAAGGACGCCAAGACCAACCTCGACCAAAACCGCTACCACGCATTGAACCTGACCAACCTGGCCAACGGCCGGCGCGACACGGTCGAGTTCCGGGTTTTCAGCGGGTCGCTCAACGCGACCAAGCTGGTTGGCTGGATACAGATCTGTCTGGGCCTGGTGGAGCGGGCGATCAACAGCAAGCGCACGCCGAAGTGGGAACCCACCCCGCCCCGGGGCGGCTGGAAGAAAGCCGGCCCGGGCCAGAGCGAGTGCGAGCGGCTGCTGGGCTACCTGGCCTGGGGCAACGGCTACGCCAAGGCCCACAACGGCCACCAGTTCGGCTGGATCAGCGACGCGATTCCCCAGGACGAGATCAAGAGCACGTTCCGCCGCCTGGCGACCAAGTACGACGCGCAGCCCTAGCGGGCGAAAGGAGACGCAACGATGTGCGGAGTTTTCGGATACGTACGTACGGACGACGCGGGGCCCGACATAGACCGCCTGCAGCAATTGGCCGTGATCACCGAGTCGCGTGGCGAGCACGCGTTCGGCCTGGCCTGGGTGGGCACCGACGGCGCAATCAACGCCTTCAAGCGCACCGGCCCGGCGCACGACCACCTCGGCGTGCTCGAGCGCTGCCACGACGCCGTGGTACTGATCGGCCACTGCCGTTACGCCACGCACGGCTCGCCCACCGACAACCGGAACAACCACCCGCACGCCGCCGGCGGCGGGTACCTCGTCCACAACGGCGTGGTCTTCAACCACGAGCGGCTGATCGAGCAGTACGCGCTGCGGATGCGCAGCGCATGCGACAGCGAGGTCCTGGCCCGCCTCATGGCGCGTCATGCCGGCACCATCGCCCGTCGGGCCGCCTGGGCCGCCGGGCAGGCCGCCGGAGACCTGGCCGTCCTGGGCGTCTGGCGCGACCCGGCTCGCCTGCTGGTAGTGCGCCGCGGGAAGCCCCTGCACGTCGGTAAGGGACCAGGTGGGCACTACTTCGCCAGCTTGGCGACCGGCCTGCCCGGGCGGGTAGCGCCGGTGGCCGACCACGCCATGGGCGTCATCACGGTAAACGGCCGCAAATCGGACGTCGCCGGTGCGATTCGCAGGTTGGTCCGAGAGCGCTCTCGGATGCCGGCCGGCGAGAATATCGAGAAATCCTGGAAAATCTCGGATGTCGAGTGGATCATATCGTAAACGCATGGCATGATGAACATGTAACGTAAACCACCAAAAGGAGTTACGACGATGACCACCACGAAGAACACCAAGAACACCAGGCCCAGCAGCCTCGCCCAGGAAACCGCGCTCGAAACAACGGTCCGCCTGGTAGCCATCAACGGAATCGCCCACGAGATCCTGGGCCTTGACACGCTCAACGCCCGCAATAGCGACCAGCTCGACATCCACGAGTTCGGGGTCTGGGACATCAAAAAGGCCCTGCTCAAGGCCTACGAGGCCGGCATGGCCCGGCGGTAGCGCCGCCGAAACCCGCCGCGGCGGGTCGCCCGGGCGCGTGAGACCCGGGCCTGACGAGGCAAACGATAGGAGAACGCCATGAAGAAGAACGACGTCAAGATCGGCTACTGCTACACCGCCAAGGTCAGTAACCGCGTAGTACCGGTACGGATCGACTCCGTCTGCAGCCACGGCGGCTGGAACGCCACCAACACCGCCACCGGCAAACGCATCCGCATCAAGAGCGCCCAGCGCCTGCGCCGGGCGGTGCCGATACCCGGGGTCCGTGACCCGGACCCGACCAGCGCCGCCCGCGCGACCGACCAGGTCCGTGACCCGGACCCGAAACGCCGCCCCGGCGCGCTCACCACCGCCGCCCAGGTCCTCGCCGAGGCCAGCGCGCCCATGACGGCCAAGCAGCTCATCGCAACGATGGCCGAACGCGGCCTGTGGAGCAGCCCCAACGGCAAGACGCCCGAGGCCACGCTCCACGCCGCCATCACCCGCGAGATCGCCAAGAAGGGCGACGCAGCCCGATTCCGCAAAGTCGGAGCGGGACAGTTCGCCAGTAAGGAGTAGCCAACAATGATCCACCTCAACCGCACCGAAACATTCGCCGTCGAACACGGCTACCTGATCCGCAAAGTCCAACCGCGATACGGACGCTACTACGAACACCGGTGCCCGCTCGACGTGTACCGCGAGCTCGCGTGGGCCGCCATCGACCTGATGGGCGACGGGTTCTCGACAGAATCGCTGGCCCACTACGTACGCAATCGCCCACGCGAGAAACACGACGACAGCCCAACAAGGGCGTCCTTCACAAACGCCGCCGTAGCAACCGCGTTCTGGAAAGAGCGCGGCCTTCTCTACAAGTGCCGCAAACTCAACCACGTTGAGGACGACGGCTTCTTTGAAGACGCCATGATCGAATTTCACGCGCTCGCCGAAGAACGCTAGCATCACACCTCCGCGCTACTCCGCAGCCCCGGCCACATCAGCCGGGGCGTCTTCTTCGGCCCGCTCCAGCTCCGCCTTCCGACCCGTGAACTTCTCCCAGCGCCCTGTGATCACATCGCAGTACGCCGGGTCGAGCTCCATCAGATGCGCCCGCCGACCCGTCTGCTCGCAGCCGATCAGCGTCGAACCACTGCCACCAAACAGGTCCAGCACGTTCTCGCCGGCGCGCGACGAGTACTGGATCGCGCGCACCGCCAGCTCGACCGGCTTTTCCGTCAGATGCACCATGCTCTGCGGGTTGACCTTCTTTACCGACCAGACGTCGGTTGCGTTGTTCGGCCCGAGGTAGACGTGCGCGGCGCCCTCGCGCCAGCCATAGAAGCACCACTCATGGTTGCCCATGAAATCCTTGCGCGTCAGGACCGGGTGTTCCTTCACCCAGATGATCGCCTGCGAGAAGTACAGACCCGTCGCCTTTAGCACCGGCGGGTAGTTCGCACAGTTCGCGTAGCCGCCCCATATGTAGAATCCCCGACCCGGCAACAACACACGCGCGATGTTGCCGAACCACGCCGCCAGCAGCCGATCGAATTCGTCGTCGCTGACGAAATCGTTAGCGAGTGGCCGGTCCTTCGGTCGCATCTTGCGGTGCGTGGGGTGGGCCTTTTCGGGGTGCCGCTCGAGGTCGAAGCCCTGGTGATGCTTCAGTTCACCCGCCCGCCGCGCCGCGCCGGACGCCTGGAACGACGACAACCCCGCCGCGATCGCGTTGTTCGACCGCGGCTCCACCTTCACATTATACGGCGGGTCGGTATTCACCAGGTGAATCGGCTGGCCGTCGAGCAGCCGGTCCACGTCGGCCGCCGACGCGCTGTCGCCGCACATCAGCCGGTGGTCGCCTAGCACCCAGATGTCGCCCAACTGCGTCACCGGATCGTCCGGCGGCTCCGGCACCTCGTCCGGATCGGTCAACCCCTGCGACACACCCGGGTCGAGCAACTTCGCCAACTCGTCAGAGTCGAACCCCAGCAACGACCAGTCGATGCCGGCGCCCTGCAGCGCCGCCAGCTCGACCGGCAGCAGCTCGTAATCCCAGGTCGCCAGGTCGGCCGTCTTGTTGTCCGCGATCCGGTACGCCCGAATCTGCTCCGGCGTCATGTCGCGGGCCACATGCACCGGCACCTCAGCCAGGCCCAGCTTCTGCGCAGCCTTCCATCTAGTGTGCCCGCAGACAATGGTGCCAGCCTCGTCCACGACAATCGGCTGCCGGAACCCGAACTTCCGGATCGACTCCGCCACCGCATCGACGGCGGCGTCGTTGTTCCTGGGGTTGTCCCTGTAGGGCAATATGCTCGCGATCGACATTAACTCTGTTTTCATTCCTGAATCTCCTTTATTGGGCGCCGCGGGCCACCATGCGGGAAACCCGCGGCATTAACTGCTCGCGCCGGGCGGAATCATCGGGTCCGGGTCACCGACCCGACA
>CAZYGM010000023.1:9869-25497 GCA_964647015.1 uncultured Planctomycetales bacterium
TCCCGCGGCGCCACTACCCGGGTCATCCGGGTCACCGACCCGACATCCCGCGGCGCCACTACCCGGGTCATCCGGGTCACCGACCCGACATCCCGCGGCGGGCGGAATCATCGGTCCGCCACCGACCGACCGACCCATCGCGGCGCCGACCACGGACCGTTCATCCATGACACGCACCACGGGCCGCGGCGACGACTGCCATGCTCCGTACCATGCATGCTCAACATGCTCTGAAACCGCACTAGAAAGAAACTGATTCGAATTTGGCGCTGTTCCCGCGTGGAATCAGGACGAGGGTTGTCCTGGAAGTACCTAATGGCCCGCACTGACTCGCGCTCTGGCCGGTGCAAGTCTGCGACTCTGCGACTCTCCTCAACCCCGTGGCCAGTAAGATTTCTTGGGTATCCGTGAAGTTCGCGCGCGAAGGGGGCCGTAAGAGATTCGCAGAATCGCAGACTCGCACATCAGAGACCGGATTCGACATGATGTAGTCGCCAGACCACCCCGCCACGGTGGTACTCCTTAGAGTTGAAGTCGAGATAGGCACCCCCGATGACGCGCCGGCGGAAGTGCCGGAGGCGGTTCCCGACCTGCCGTGCCGTGGGGGTCTTGCCCGGTGGGGATCCCACCAAGTTCTCCAGCGCCGCCCGCATTACGTCGCTCGCCTCATCACGTGGCATGCATTCACGTGCGGGCGGGTAGAGTTCGCGCAGCATGTCAGACACGACCACGCCGCGCCCGGCCGAGTCGTACTGCCTCCACGCCACAAGCAGCTGTCCCATGGCATCCGCCGCGCTGTCGGCGGACTCGGCCAGCCTGGTGCGCGTCAAGCACGGATCGGGCAGGCCGAGCCACACAGCCGCCTCGCGAACGACGCTCGACCACCCTTCGAAGCTGCCAAACGGCTTGAGCGTGGATGACGGTCGACCCGCGCGCAGATACGCCGACACGATCGTCAGCGCTGCCGAAAGCAGTCTTCCACGCTGGGCGTCTACCCAGGCCAGGAGGTTCTCGTGCTTGAACCCATGGCGCTCCTCGGGTTGCTCGCTCAGACAGTCGAGGCGAATGTGAATGACGCGCCGCATGGTGTCGGCCGCGACCCGTACGTTGTTGCCGGTCGCATACCAAGCCGGGATGAGTGGGAGTTCGACCTCCTCGCTCCTGCCCAGGATGCGATCCTTCCAGCGCGTGCTGGTCAATGCGCGGTCCAGGGCATCGTTGCCGAACATGCCCTCCAGATTGTCGAGGAGGATCAGGCGGTCGCCGGCGATCGCGATCGCGGTGAGCTTCTTGCGCATTTCCTCGCGGTCGTGCGCGTAGCTGCTGACCGGCATCTCGCGCCCCAGCACAATCCGCCCAATCGTCTGGGCGAGCAGGCCTTTACCGGCGCCGCGCACGTTGGCGTCAATCAGAAACAAGGGTGACGGCCCCGTGAACGCAAAACGTGCCAGCGGCGTCAGCAGCGCGGCCAGCCAAGCTGACTTGTGCTCCTGAGATTCGAAGGGGAAGTCGCACACCACTTCGAACAGTGTCGACATCGCGACGTCGGCGTCGTCGATGTTGACTTCTGGATGAACCTCCGGAAACACAGCTCCACCCGCCGGTTCGAACAGTACGCCCGTGCGTTCGTCGTAGCCGGGCTGCTGCCAGATCGAGCCGTCGGGCCGCAGAATGGGTGTATCTGAGACACCCATGAGGTGGCGGACGCCGTCCCACTCGGCGCGAGCCTCGATGGCGCTCACCAGCCAGGGCGTGGGATGCGCCGCGACCTCTTCACCCTTGCGATTGAGCTTGCTGAACGTGGCCACGCGCGTCATGCGCTCGCGCAGGTTCGCCGCGGGCAGCGCCTGGATCGTGGCCGAGCCGTCACAGCGCAAGACACCGTCGCTGGGCTGTCGGTCCCGGATCACGCGCACCAGGATGCCACCGCGCTGGTACAGGTCGGGGTCGGCCGTCAGCGCCGCGATCGTCTCGCGGACGACGCGGTGCTCCTCTGTGTCGATGAGGACATTCGGCCGTAGGGGGCTGGGCAACGTTGGTGCCGTATCACGGGCAGCGGCAACGAGCTTGAGCAGTTCAGCCGCGGTACCGCCGCCGTCGAACCAGTCGCTGGCGTCCTTGCCCTCGCCGGGCAGCTCTAGGACGCGCAGCTCGCGCGCCCGGCCGCGCAACCGCATGACCACGTCCGCGGCGTGCTCGCGACCGGCAACGTCCTTGTCCGCGATGATCACGACGCGGCGGTCGCGCAGCGCCGAGTCATCCGAGAGCCAGCCCCACTTGCGGGCACCGCCCGGGTTGCAAGTGGCTACCAGACCCATCGCTACCAGCTGGTCGACGTCCTTCTCGCCCTCGGCGATGAAAGCCCATTCCTCAGGGCTGGCCGCCAGCAGTTCGGGCAGGCGGTACAGCACCCGCGGCGTGCGACCGAGCTTCCACAGCCAGCCGCCGTTGCCGTCCGGGCGACGCTGACGGAACTTCTTTCCCTCGTACCGCAGAACCTGGAAGAGCAGATCGCCCTTCGCATCGCGGTAGTCATAGGTGGCGACGATGCGGCCAAGGCCGTCGCCGTTGTTGTTCACTGGGAACAGGTCGCCCAGGCGCAGGCCCATCGCCTTACACACGGCGCCGGGCGAGCAGCCGGCGTGACAATGCAACAGCAGGCGCCCGTCAGCGCCCAGCGCGAGGCTGAGGCTGGCGTGCTGGTCATCGTGCGCCGGGCAGCGCGCTTCGTAGCCGTCGCCGCACTTGCGAACGCTGGCGAGGCGACTGAGCACGTTCTGGAACGGATCACTCTTGCGCACGCAACAGTCCCTCTCCGCCACTTTGTTCTTCTGCGTCGTGGCGCGCCTGCGGTTGGTCGGGCGTGTCGTGGCCCGACCGCGCCTTGATGAAGTTCACGATCAGGTCCGCGATCGTCTCAACGACCTCGGTCTCGTCTTCCGCGGGAAGCTCGCGGTAGTGGCGTTTCAGTTCGATGGAGGGAACGCCTCTTGGCACGGGTCATGACCTCCGGAGTCTGAGGAGGAACTCCTCGATGGCCGGGTGGGGGCTAAGGCGCGATGCGGCATCCGCCGTGCCGGCGGCTTGGCATGCCGCGATCGCCTGGTCAAACGTACCCCAGGTCGCTGGATCCGTCGTCGAGGCGTTGCCTCCCCTGGTCGGGCTGATGGGGCACTTCGTCGTCTTGTTGCCGCGTGTGACACGTCTCCAGGCGACCCACTGCCGGCGCTCGCGCAGACAGTCCGGCACGCAGCCCGCCAGACGCTGCACGTCGCAGGCAACCATCGGCTCAGGCATGTGTGATGCTCTGTTCACACCAGAAGTGTGGCCGCTGTCAGTGCGCGCTCGTGTGTAATCTCGGTGCTTTCTCAGTTTGATTTCGCGGTCGTGCGGGGCTGAATTCGCACTGAGTTCAAACTGAGATTCACCCCGAGCGCGCACCGGCCTGTGGCACACTCCAAGCTGACGCGACTGCGGTAATGGACGCGCGAAGGAGAGTGCCGGTGCCCAGAGATAGAGATGCCTGTCGGACGCAGCAGCGTGCTGGCCGGCCACATGATCCATCCGACCCGGCCGCCATGACGGCCGACGAGCGCCTGGCCGAACTGGCCCTGCTGCTGGCGCGCGGACTGCTCCGCCATCGCCAGCGGTCTTGCGCTGGGCCGGGCGGCATCAGTGCGGATCGACGCACAGAAACCGACGGAACTGCACTTGAGTTTCCTGGAGAGACTCGCCCTGATCGTCGCGCTGGTTAACGCCGGCTGATACGGAGAGCGATGATGGCTCAGAACGTCGCCAGAATGATTGCGGAGCTGCGGGAGATGAGCGTCTCCAAGCTGCGTGAGAAGCACGAGGCGGTCTTCGGCGAACCGACGCGCTCTGGGAACAAGGACTTCCTGTTCAAGCGAATCGCATGGCGGCTCCAGGCCCTGGCCGAGGGCGACCTGTCGGAGCGCGCCCGCCGGCGGGCGGAGCTGCTGGCCCGCGACGCCGACTTGCGGATGACCGCCCCGCGCCGGACGCTGAACGTGCCGGGCGGGCCCGGGGTGCGAGACGGCGAAGCAGCGCCGCCGCTCGTTGACGAGCGCGTTCCGCTGCCGGGGACCGTCCTGACGCGCGTCTATCGCGGCCGGGCGTACCATGTCGTCGTTCGCAGCGATGGCTTCGAGTACGACGGCCGGATCTTCCGCTCGCTCAGCGCGATCGCGAAGTTGATCACCGGCTCGCACTGGAACGGGCTGCTGTTCTTCAACATCGCCAAGCCCAAGCGACAGCGGGAGACCGCGGGTGCGTAGGAAACCAAGCGAACCTGAACCGCCAGCGAAACAGATCCGTTGCGCGATCTACACGCGTAAGAGCACCGAGGAGGGACTCGAGCAGGATTTCAATTCGCTGGACGCCCAGCGCGACAGCGCCGAGAAGTACATCGCCAGCCAGGCCGGTGAGGGCTGGGTGTGCCTGCCGGACCACTACGACGACGGCGGCTTCACCGGCGGCAACATGGAGCGCCCGGCCCTGCAACGCCTCCTGACCGACATCGACGCCGGCAGGATCGACTGCGTGGTTGTCTACAAGGTCGACCGCCTCAGCCGCTCGATCCTGGACTTCGCCAAGATCGTTGAGCGCTTCGAACAGCACCGCGTCTCGTTCGTCTCGGTCACGCAGCAGTTCAACACGACGCACTCGATGGGCCGGCTGACGCTGAACATTCTGCTTTCATTCGCGCAGTTTGAGCGCGAGATCATCAGCGAACGCACGCGCGACAAGATCGCCGCCGCCCGGCGCCGCGGAAAGTGGATGGGCGGCAAGCCGCTGCTGGGCTACGACCTGATCGTTCTGCCCGGCGGGTCGAAACTGGCCGTCAACGATGACGAGGCAGCGCGGGTGCGGGCGATATTCGAGCTGTACATCAACCATGAGCGGATCTCCCCGGTGCTTCGAGAGCTCGACCGCCGCGTCTGGCGGACAAAACAGTGGACGACGCACAAGGGCACGCTGATCGGCGGGCGACCGTTCGACAAGGTTACGCTGTTCCGGCTGCTGACGAATCCGGCTTATCTGGGCAAGGTGCGGCACCGCGACGAACTGTACGACGGCGAGCACGCTGCGATCGTGGCTGAACCCATCTGGCAGCGCGTACAGGCGCTGCTGCGACGCAACGGCCGCACCGGCGGCGGGGCCGTGAAGAACAAGTACGGGGCGCTGCTGAAGGGGTTACTCCGCTGCGTGCCGTGCGATTGCGCGATGATCCACTCGACATCGTCCAAGGGGCCGAAGCGCTACCGGTACTACGTCTGCACGAAGGCGATGAAGCGCGGCTGGTACACCTGCCCGTCCAAGTCCGTGCCTGCCGGCGAACTGGAGCGCTTGGTCGTGGACCAGATCCGCGCCATCGGCCGCGATCCCGGCGTAATGGCCGAGACGATCCGCCAGGTGCGGAGGCAAAGCCAGAAGGCGATCGCCGATCTCGAACGGGAACAGGGCGCGCTCGAACGCGACATCGCACGGCAGAGCAAAACGCTGCGGCAGCGCCGCACGGCGGCTCCTGGTTCCAGCGGGGCGGATGTGGGGGATTGGCAGGACGAACTGCGGCAGAAGGAAACCCGGCTCACCGAGATCCGCGAGCGGCGCGTGGCGCTGAGCAGCGAGCTCGTGGACGAGCGCGAGGTCGTTCAGGCGCTGTCGCTATTCGACCCGGTGTGGGAGTCGCTGACGCCGCGCGAGCAGGCGCGGGTCATCCGGCTGCTCGTCGAGCGCGTGGACTATGACGGTCAGAAGGGTACTGTGGCCGTGACATTCCGTCCGACGGGAATAAGGACCTTGGCGCTGCAGTCGACGGAGGACGCCGCATGAGCATCGTGGTGACCGCAGGACAAGACGGGCGGATCACGACCCGCAGCTCGATCCACTTCGCCCGCAAGCGCCGCGGGCGCAAGGAACTCCGCCGCGGCACGGCACCACCCGCTCCGCCGGCACCCGTCTTCGGCCGTGTGCCGCGCGCGGCCCGGCTGATGGCACTGGCGCTCCGCATGCAGCAGGTGATCGCTCTGGGCGAGGTCCGCGACTACGCCGAACTGGCCCGCCTCGGCTACGTCACGCGGGCCCGCATCACCCAGGTCATGAACCTGCTCAACCTGGCTCCGGACATCCAGGAGGATATCTTGTTCATGCCCCCGGTCGACAGCGGTCGCGACCCGATCAGTGAACTGCAACTCCGCCCGCTCACGCTCGTGCCCGACTGGCGCAAGCAACGCGCGATGTGGCGCGAGCTGCGCCGCACCGCTCAGCTTCCACCCGCGTAGCCCCCGTCTGGACACACAATGCCGCCGCGCGATCGGCCGGTCGCCGGTGGTCACGCGCAGGCACTGGCGGTAACCCCTCGCTGTTGGCGCCCCGCACCGTGACATCCGCCACGGCCCTGCAGGCAGTCAACTGCCACTCGCGTTCCCCAGATGTTAACATGACCAGTCGAGAACCTACCCGGGCGCGACGGCGCTGGTACGGGCAGCCGCGGGTTGCACGCTTTGCCCAGCTCAGGTTCGGCCGCGATCGGTGATGTGTGGCGCCGCCGGGAGGGCCCGAGCCCGTGGCACGAGATGGATGATGTGTAATCCTGGTAGCAGATTATCAGATGAGACTCTCCTGCAGATCTGCAAGACGTCTGCGGACGAGGAGTATGTCACCGAAGCGTGGCTGGCTGACCTTCGCGCGGTCGAATCTCTGGCGCGAAGGGCTGGTGGAGCTTGCGGGCCCGGCCTGGAGGATGCCCTGACGTTGCTCGCGCTGGTGCTCGGCCCGATTCCACCGCACGGCATGCCCCGACGCTGCAGCGCCTCCGGGGCAGCCCTCGACGAATACTACTGGATCGACCGGGACAGGCTGGAGCAGGCCGGCAAGCAAATCGCCGGCTTGCTCTGGGATACGACGACCCCCTTCCAGGTAGCCAGGTCTGTCGAGAATGCGGTTGCACTGTCGATCAGCCACGGATTCCTGGAGCAGAGGCAGCATGATGATTGGCGCCCGGGAATGCCCAGTGGATCCGGCCGCTGGTCGGCAGTGACGGCGACGCCCTTCGGCGTCGCCCGCGCGCGGCGAAGTGCCCAGGCCGTCGGCGCTGAGTCCGCTCCGGTCGTCGCCCCACAGGTCGACCCGGTACCGGAACCGCCACCTCAGGACGAGTGCGACTCGCTGGCGTTGCCAGTACTTGACGAAGACCGCATGACCGTGAGCTGCAATGGGGTGTGCTGCGAGTTCCCGACACGCCGCAAGCTCCTGTTCGGTCTGCTCAGGTGCCTGCTCGCGCATCCCGGCCGGAGAGTCAGCTTCGAGACGCTTAAGGGGCCCGGCGCGCCCTGGGCTGGCGCCAATGTGGAGGCCTCGACGATCCGCAGCGCGGTCGCGCGTCTGCGCACGCACCTCCGCAAGAAAGGGCTTGCCGCGGTCGCCGACGCCATTCATACCATGACCGATCAGGAAGATGGCCGTGTCTGGCTTGAACGCGATGAGCTCGAGCATCCAGGCAAGTGACCGCCCCATGCATGCGACTCGCAAGCCACTGGCGGGATCGAACAGATCGCGTCGCGTGGCCATCGAACTCGCAGAAGCTGAGCCCAGGGTGACGAGCTCCGCGGAGATGCGGCGTTGCTTGCCGGCCATCAGGGTGGCCGGCAGCGTGTCACAAGAGTCCGAACCGGATTCCGGTTCTCCGGCGCGGTTCACGCGGGAGACGAAGGATGCCGTACGCCCGGCCGGCTTATGCAGCCAGTGCCCCGGCCGGGCAGTATTGGCCCCACCTCACTCTGGACCGTGTCCGCGACGGCACAGTTTCGTCATGCGCCAGTCGGCGGTCGGCCGCCGGCGTGGCGACGCTGTCATTAGCCGATTGCTTCGGGTGAACATTCGGTTTTAGCCGCACGCGCTCTGCAACGTGGCCCAAGAACGCCTACTCTGTTAACTGCACGGTCGGCTGTTAACCAGAGAAACAGAGAGCGCGGGAGCCAGAGCTGCACCGGCAATGACCAGCCGGCGAGAGACCGGCCCAGAATCGCGCTCTCTCGTTGCCTCGCTCGGCCCGGTCACAACTGCAAACTCTTGTTAATCCTTGTGTTAAAACGAGCAACCCCAGGAACTCTCCGGCCCGGGGTTTCGCGTGAACTGGATGGTCGCCAGACTCGCGACCGATCGTTGACCTCATTCTGGCGAGGCAAACGTAATCCGTGCTACGTACGAATGCGGAATCGTGAGAGTTGTGCCAGAAGTTCCGGCAATGACAGGGTCGCGATTCCGGAGACCGAATCGGACATAGCGTATGGGATGATCAACTGATCGTTGTGGACCATCGCGCCGCAGGAGTAGACCACGTTGGGCACATAGCCGTCGCGCTCATCTTCTTCGGAAATCAGGATTGGCGCGCTCAACCGGGCGATCACCCGCGACGGATCTTCCTTGTCCAACAGGTCGACGCCGATCGCGTAACGACGCATCGCCCCGACGCCGTGATTGAGCAGGAGCCAACCATCGTCGGTTTCGATCGGCGAGCCGCAGTTGCCGATCTGGAAGAACTCCCAGGGATATTCTGGTCCGCGGATTCTCTTCGCCGTGTTCCAGAAGTCGATGTTGTCGGACTGGAGCAGGTAGAGGTTCTCGCCGTCGAAGCGCGAGATCGATGCATAACGTCCGGCAAGCTTGCGCGGAAAAAACGCTATTCCCTTGTTCGTCGCGTACTGACCGTTAAGCGTCGAGACCCTGAACGAGCGAAAATCCGGCGTCGCGATCATCTGCGGCAGGACCTCGAACCCGTTGAAAGCGGTGCAAGTCGCGTAGAAAGTGACTGTTCCATCATCGTCAACGAAGCGGACGAAGCGAGCGTCTTCAATCCCGCGGCTCTCGTTTTCGCTGACCGGAAATAGGACGCGCTCCGACAGGGCGCAGTTTGACGGAAACTCGGCAACATAATTGCTGTGGGCGAGCCACCCGATCGCGTCGACGGTCTTGCGAAAATTCTTCGGGGCGATGCCGCGCCTGTGCAGGTTGTCGATTCCCCGCCCAAGATCTTCGGCGGTGAATTGATGCGGCAGGTCTGCGAGCACGATTTCCGCGACGTCGTTGTGGATACCCATCTCGGAAAGCTTGAGGTCGAACGTGTGCTTGTCGAAGATCGGAGCGCCGATGATCTCCGCCGTCGTGACATACTGGCTGGCAGGATCGACTCTCATCTCACCGGCCGCACCAACCACTCCTGACCTGAATACGATGGATGAAATGTGTCCTTCGCCGGTAGCTCGAAGGCTGACGACGATCCGGCATTCACCCGGCGACAGGCCGCGTTGGTCGGGATGCGGAACGATTGAGGGGTTGAAGAGTGCGGCAGCCTCGACGGAGTACTCCTTGGTGAAATACGCGCCGATCAGCCGGCGTCGCTCGTCGGAAACAGGCCGGCCGTCGAGGTACCCGCGGACCATCTCGTAGTGGGCGTCGAATACCCCCATGATGTTCCTGTGGCGCCTCGAGAAATTCGTGACCACGTCGGACAACAGGTCGCTGACGTCGGCGTCGGAGAGCCCGAGAACACGATCCAGCACCGACTTGAGATGTGCGTCGTTCGCGGGCAAAAAAGGTCGCGTGATCACGCGCCGCTTGTCCGCGAGGAACCGCTCAGGCCTTCGAACGACCTTTAGCTGCCTATGATGCGACATACGGCCCTTCGCGCGTGCGCTGTGGCGAGCCTGCTTCGCCGCCGTCGACGATGGTCTCCCCCGAGCGATCTGGCGCTTCGCCGGGCTGCATCTCGTGCATCGTCAATAAGGACAGCAGCCATGATACGCAGGATTCGGCGCCGAAGTTCTGATTGACGCCGCCACGCACCAGACCGTCGTAACAACCGTGGGACTTGAACTCGATCAGTGAGACACCGGCGTCGTTCTGACCCAGGTACCAGGCGAAACAGCGGCGCATCTCGATCAGCCACCGCTCCTCGCGGGTGGCGCGGTAGGCGGCTTTGCAGGCCTCGATCAGGGCCGCCGCCTCGACCGGCTGCTGGTCGTAAGGGGCGCGCTGCCCTCCACGACGAAGCCAGCCGTCGCTGCCGATCACAGAGAGATGTCCGTCGGCGGCGGTTTGGACCTGAAGCAACCAACTCAGCACGCGCAGCCCCCGTTGCGTCAAGCCCTCCTCGTCGAGCGCCAGTCCCGCCAGGATCAGCGCCTGGGGCGCGCGGGCATTCTCATACGTGACCACGTCTTCGCACCACGACCACTCGGCGGTCTCATGCTCCTGGAACGCGGCCTCCAAGCGCCTGGCAAGCGTCTTCAGCACGGCGCGAACCGTCTGATCGTCCGGGAATTCCCGAAGATAGTAATACAGGCCCACGACGGCGAATGCCCACGCCCGCGGACTCGCGATGCACTCGAAGTTTGCAAGCGACAACCGGAAGAGGTCTTCGGCCAGTAGACGAAACGACTTGTGTGGAGCATGGGCGATCAGGTAGCCCAGCGCCCACTGGGCGCGACCCTGGCAGTCATCGCTCCAGTTCACTTCCAGCCAGCGGCGATCATAGCTCATGAGATTACGGAAGCGTCCGCCGCCGCCCGGTCGGGCGTGGTTCAGGAAAGCAAGGTAGGTCTGCAGCGGTGCCAGGACACACTCGTCCTGGAAATGCGACCAGAACATCGAGGCCACGATAACGGCCCTGGCATTGTCGTCGGTGGTATAGCCGTGTCGCCGGTCCGGGGTGGCGAATACACAGTGCTGCAGAATGCCCACGTCGTCGGTCATCGCGAGCAGGATACCGAGCTGCACTTCCGGCAACGAGAGCTGCATGCGAAGCTGGCGTTTCTCCTCGCGCGCCCGAACCCCCGCTCGTTCCGTGGCGTCCGCGCGGGCCTCCGCCAACGTCTCGTGGTACTGTAAGGCGATGCGCGGCCAGATCATCTCCCGGCCATACTCGTATGCGGCCGTTTGCATGCGCTCGCGCTCATCGGCGTCATCAAGCACGGCGCGCAGCGCGCCCGCAAGACCGTGGACGTCGCCGAATTCCACCAGGCGCCCGCGTCCATCGGCGAGCACTTCCTGAGCATACCGATAGGGCGTCGAAATCACGGCGGTGCCGGCGGCGAGCGCGTACGCCAACGTGCCGGACACAATCTGCTCCTTGTTGTGGTACGGCGTGACGTAGATATCCGCCGCGGCCAGATACTCGCAGAGATCCTCCTCGGAGACATACCGATTGTGAAAGATGACGTTTCTCTGAATGCCGCGCTCCAGGACCCGGCGTTCGAGCGAGAGGCGGTACGATTCCCCGGAATCGCGCTTGACGTGCGGGTGCGTCGCGCCGAGGACGGTGAACACAACATCCGGATGGTCCGGCACAATCTGTGCCAGGGCGTCAAGCATAATCTCAATGCCCTTGTTCGGGCTCAGCAGGCCGAAGGTCAGGATGACCGGCTTGCCGGCTGTGCCGAAGCGCTCCTTCAACGCCTCCGTGTTCCCGAAGGGCAGGTCCGGAACGCCGTGGTGGATGAAGCGAATCCGCTCGTACGGGACACCGTAGCAGTCTCTGAGCAGCGCGCGGGCTCGCTCGGCCATTACGACCAGCATGGCGCTGCTTTCGCAGATGCGTGTGAGCACCTCGCGCTGGCTATCGTTCGGTTCGGCCAGAACAGTGTGCAACGTCGACACGACGGGCTTCTTGAGACGCTCTAGCAGCGCGAGCAGGTACACGCCGGCTTCGCCGCCAAAAAGTCCGTACTCATGCTGTAAGCTGACTGTCTCGAACTTGCTGTCATTGAGGAAATCGGCGGCGTTGCGGTAGTCGTACTTGCGGTGCTGCCCGATCTCGAACACAACTTCGGGGCCGTAGTTGTACAGGTCGTCCTGATCGCTGACGGCGACGATTCGTACGCGTTCCGTGGACTCGAGCGGCTGATCGTAGACCCGCTCGGCAATCGCAGAGGCAAGGTGATGCGTGAACGTCGCAATGCCGCAGCGACGCGGAACATACGAACCGATCAGCGCCACGGAAGTCCGTGATGTGCCGGGCCGGTCACCTTGCGGTACCGTGTCTAGTCTCGCCATCATTCCTCCGAAACGCCGCGTCACATGCGGGCCAGCAGCGCGGCGGACGCGACGGGGCCCATGAAACGACGATACAGATCATACTCGTTGCTACACCGCCGCGATACGAGCTGTCGGTCCGCGCGCCAGGCGGGGTCGTCGCGTGGCATCCCCGCAGCCGTTCCGCGTAGGCACTATCGCGTGGCCACCAGAATCTCGGCCTTCGATAGCTCCGCGACAGCGCACACGGTGTCGGCGGCGCCATAGTAGACCAGCAGCGTGTCGCCGCGATCGACCACGCCGGTTGGGAACACCACGTTTGGCACGAAACCTTCTCGCTCGAAGTCGGTTTCGGGTACGAGAATCGGCTCCGACGACCCGCGGACGATGCGGTGCGGCTCATCCAGGTCGAGCAGCAGCGCGGCGGCGGAGTACACCCCCAGGCCGGTGGCGCCTGCCGGTCTGGCGCTGCCGTGGTAGATTTCGAGCCAGCCGTCGGGCGTACGGATGGGAGGTGCGCCCGCCCCGACTCGACCAGCATCCCAGCCGGAAACACCGCAATTGTTCGCCCCGAGCAGCACCCGGTGTCGGCCCCAGTGCACCCTATCCGCAGAGCGGGCCAGCCAGATTTCCGGCTGTGTGAAGGGCGTCCCGCCAACGGGGCGATGGAGCGCGACGTAGTCGCCGCCTATCGCTTCGGGGAACAGCACGACATCCTTATTCTCGATCGGGAAGATTAGGCCGTGACGCGTGAACGTGCGAAAGTCCGTCGTTGATGCCAGCGCGGTAGCTGGTCCGTGATGCGAGACTGCGACGTAGCTAAACCAATATGTGTCACCGATGCGCGTGATGCGGGGATCCTCGACACCGAACTCCTCGAACTCGCTGCGCGGTTCGAACCGAGCTACTTCTTCGGAGTCGATCGATCGGCCGTCGCGGCTGCGCAGAATACGCAGGTGCGACGCGAACGTCAGGCGGACCAGCCCGTCCCGTTTTCGCCGGACGACGCGGGAGTCGAGGAAGTCGAGTTCGTCGTTGGCGATCCAGTCCACGGTCATACCCGCGCCAGCTTTCCAGCGCGGCAGTGCGGTATGTCCCGCACGTCGCTCGCGCAGTCGCTCCGCCACACGCACCAGAAGGATCACCTCATCACCAAATGCGATCGCCCCGGGGTTGAATGTGCCGACGACCTCGAGATCATCTCGCGACGGTCGCAGGTCGCCGGGGTGGCACAGACAAGCGTTGAATAGACGGCCGATCACGGGATGGACGCCACCGCAATTGCCATGCGCGGGGCTTCGATCGTTTCTTTATCCATGGTGCGCAGGATAACCGCTTAGCCTGTTAACCGCCCGGTGCGCGTTAACTGGATGGTCGGCTGTTAACGAGAGAAACGGAGAGCGCGGGGGCCGAAACGACCCCCGGAACGTCGCACCGGCGCTCGAGCCACCCGGAAACGCGCTCTCTGGTTGCCCGGCCCGATCCCGCCACAGCCGTAAACCCTTGCGAATCCTAGCGTTAAAACAACCAACCCCGAGCGCTCTCTGGCCCGGGGTTTCGCGTTAACTCGTCGGTCGCCAGACTCGCGACCGATCGTTGACCTCCCCGAGTAGGGCTCGAACCTACAACCTGCCGGTTAACAGCCGGCCGCTCTACCAATTGAGCTATCGGGGATCAGCAGACGCCCACGACATATACGCCAAGACGTACGCGATTCTCCAAGACTCCCAGCGTACCGGCGACCGCATTCAAGTCAAGCCGATTCGACCAAATTCGACGCCCGAACCGCCGCAAGGATACTCTGCGGCCGAATGCGACCGCCGGGTACCAAGATTCACGCCGCGCGCTGGGCATGGGGTACATCCTAAGGCCTAACGCGGTAGCCGGGCAGATCGAACTGAATGCCCTGCTTGGTCTGGTTCTGGAACCGCACGATATTCTGCCCTGGGGGCACGAAGAAGATGAACCCAACGATGGCGGTGCCGGAACGCAACTCTTGTCTGGTCACATGCTTAAAGTCTAGCAGGCCGGTGTAAGCCACCTCGTCTGGGCCGGCCAGGTACAGCTCGAAATACTCCTGTCCGCCGCGTTCGACAATGGCGTAGTACCCGGCCAGCGACACTTCGGTATCGCGGTCAGTCACGACGGCGTACTGGTTGAGAGTGAGGTTGGCGAAATCGAAGACGCGGCCGGCCAGACTTGCGGCCGTACGGGCCTGGCAGCGGAGCTGGAATACCCGAGAGCGTTCCCGGAGAGCGATCTCCTGTACGGCCGAGGGCCCGCTGCCTGTGACGGCCTGGCGGTCGCCGTGGATTCGGCCAGACAGCAGCCGTCCCTGGCTGACCTCGGCATCGGTCAGAGCGCTAAGTGCAATTGGGAACGGCAGTTCCGGCGAGTCGCCCGTACCCTCCGGCAGGATTGCGCGCGTGAACAGTGTGCCCGGTATCATGCGAGCGCGAGCGTCGTACACTACCGGACCCATGAGGCGATCAGCCAGCGCCGTGCCGGGTTCCCCCTTGACGGGGGCGCGGGCAAACCGGCGGTACTCGACGAAGTGTGGCTCGAAGTCCTCGTCGACCTCGAAGTAGACGTCGAGCTCTGCCGGTGGTGGGACGGCCGGGATGGCAAAGTTGTTGTCGACGTCGGCGAGGCGCAGGTGATCCTCGCCGGGGTCAGCGCCGCCGATGACGCGCGCGTGGTAGTGCTGCGGTTCGCCGGTGCGTTTGTCAGCGCCGACGAGGCGAATCATCGTCGGGCGAAAACGATGGAAGCGTGTGCCGCCCGGAGCAGGGTCGGCGCTTCCGACGGCCAGTTCCAGGCGCATACCGATCAGTCGTTTGCCGGGTTCGGCCTCCCAGCGTTGTTCGGAAAAGGCCGCAGTGCGGCGCAAATCGCTGCGGGCCGGCAGGCGGCCGCGATAGGCGACAGTGAGTGGCGTGTGCTGTTCCCACCAGCGCTGGACCTGGAGCCCCTTTGCGTTGAAACCGTCGCTGTTTTCGTCGCGGCTGGGGGCGGTCGCCGACTCGTGCTGCACGGTATTACCGGACCAGAAGACCCACTCGGGATAGCTGGGGTAGACACTGGCAAAGGCGGTCTTGCCGCCGAGCGACCCGCCGCTAAGCATGCCGAACAGCCCGGCGTTGAACTCGTCACAGCGTAGCCATAACCGGTTCTGAGCGAACTGGACGCGGCCGGTCTGCGGATCGGTGCGGTCGGTGCGCTCGATGCGCGAGTACATTAAGGCGCGTCCGCTCCAGGGGAGCATGAGGAAGCCGGTGACGAGCACGCCGGTGGTCATCATGGCGATGAGAAAGCCGCAGGCGCCGCCACCGACCCAGTCGACGTACATGGGTACGCGCACGTTACCGCGAATGAAATTGTCGGCCAATAGTCGCAGGATGAGGTGGCTGATGGCGAACAGGGCGACGAGACACAGGGGCAGGCTGTAAGTGGGACTGAGACCCTGCTGCGTGACGAAGTCGTTCAGGACATCCGTGCAGCCATACGCGACGACGGTCGCGGTGAGGCAGCAGACCACGTTGATCAGGCCGCTGAAGGCGCCGAACAACGAATGGTA
>CAZYGM010000024.1:0-24959 GCA_964647015.1 uncultured Planctomycetales bacterium
GCCGAGCAACAATTCCGTACTCATGTCCGCTTCTCCGGCCACCGGCCCAGAATGTTGCCGTAGCGGCTCAAGACTGCAACCGGTCAATCACAGGACCTTTCCGATACGCGCTCTACGGGCCGACCATTGGCACGTGGCGTTCCCGCGTGCTGATCAGGGGGACGCCGGTCTAATATTTTCGTAAGCTACTGGCCACACACATCTTACTACCATCATGCCCGGCGCGTGCCGGCCTGGGCTGCCCAAACAGGATTGCGGGAAAACCCGCAGCGCATGTTCTCCTGGCGGCCAGCGCCGTTCGGCCTCTGGAGGCGCGCCAAGTCAAGCGACCAGGTGGGCGCCGAGGTGCGGCTTGGCGGCCGCACGTGCTACTCACGCCAGCCCGCCGCCCCGAGCAGCTTTACGAAGCGGCACTGAAAGATCTCATCGCGGCGCGGGCCGTCGGCGGTCTGCACCACCCGCACAAGCGTCTGCACCGATGGCCCGCCCACCGGCACCACGAGGCGCCCGCTCGGGGCCAGTTGCCCCACCAGGGCGGGCGGGATTTCCGGGGCGCCGGCGGTGACGATGATCGCCTCAAACGGGGCGTACTCGGGCCAGCCCATGGACCCGTCCCCGCAGCGGTACGTGACATTCGTCAGCCCCAGTGCCGCCAGCCGCGCCGCGGCCCGGTTCATCAGGTCGGCGTGCCACTCAATCGTGTACACGTGCCCGGCCAGGGTGGCCAGGACGGCGGTCTGGTAGCCCGAGCCCGTGCCAATCTCCAGCACGCGGCTGTGCGCCTGCAACTCAAGCAGCTCGGTCATGCGGGCGACCATGTACGGCTGCGAGATGGTCTGGCCGCAGTCGATCGCCAGGGCGGAGTCGGCATAAGCCTCGCCAGCGCACACATCCGGCACAAATTGCTCGCGCGGGATGCGCCGCATGGCGTCCAGCACGGTGACGGACCTGATTCCCCGGCCTTGGAGTTGGTCGGCGATCATCCGCTCCCGTTCGCCGGATCGGTCGCGTCCGTCGCTCGCCGCTACCATGGCGCCTATCGTAGCGGAAGTCCGTCGGGACGGTACCCCCCGGCGGCGGTCGGCAGCGGTGCATCGACGGCCTGGGAGGGGTTCTCGGACGGGCCGGTGGCGGTGTGGGTTGCGGTGGTTGCGGCTATAATGCGCGATTCGAGAACGTCGGCGCGATTGTGAGCAAGCAGGCTACATGGACCGCAAGTACATCCGCAATTTCTCGATCATCGCCCACATTGACCACGGCAAGAGCACCCTGGCCGATCGGCTGCTGCAGCGCTCGGGCGCGGTTTCGCAGCGCGACTTGCGCGAGCAGCTCCTCGACGACATGGACCTGGAGCGCGAGCGCGGCATCACCATCAAGGCGTCGGCCGTCACGCTGGAGATGGAGGTCGACGGCCAGACGTACATGTTCAACCTGATCGATACGCCCGGCCACGTGGATTTTCACTACGAGGTCGATCGGGCCCTGGCGGCCTGCGACGGCGCCCTGCTGGTTGTGGACGCCACGCAGGGTGTGCAGGCCCAGACGGTGGCGAACGCCTACGCCGCGGTCGAGAACAACCTCGAGATTGTTCCGGTCATCAACAAGATCGACCTGCCCAGTGCCAATCCCGAAGACACGGCCCTGGAGATTGAGCACGTGCTGGGGATCAGTGCGGAGAACGTGCAGTTTGTCTCGGCCAAGTCCGGGGACGGCGTGGAGGAGCTGGTGCGGGCGATCGCCCGGGCGCTGCCGGCCCCGCACGGTGATCCGCAGGCGCCCCTGCAAGCGCTGATCTTCGACTCCGAGTACAACGACTATCGCGGCGTGATCTGCTACGTTCGCGTGATGGAGGGCACGCTGCGCAAGGGCCAGAAGATCCTGCTGATGGGCCGGGAACGGCACTACCTGGTGAGCGAGCTGGGCAAGTTCCGCCCGCGAATGACGCCCTGCCAGGAGCTGGCGGCCGGTGAGACCGGCTACATGGTCGCCAGTATCAAGACCCTCAAGGACGTGACCGTCGGCGACACCATTACGGACGCCGTGCACCCGGCGGCGGCGCCGCTGGCCGGCTACAAGCCGCCGGTGCTGATGGTGCACTGTGATTTCTACCCCTCGGCCGGCGAAACGTATGACGCGCTGCGCGAGGCGCTGGAGAAGCTCAGCCTGAATGATTCCTCTTTCACGTTCACGGCGCAGCACTCGGAGGCCCTGGGGCCGGGCTATCGCTGCGGCTTCCTGGGGCTGCTGCACATGGACATTGTGCAGGAGCGCCTGGAGCGCGAGTGCGGCGTCAGCGTGGTGCAGACGGCTCCGAGCGTTACTTACGAGGTCACGCTGCGCAGCGGCGAAGAGCTCCGCGTCGAGTCAGCCGGCGACCTGCCGGACATGGGCCAGATCGCCGAGCTGCGCGAACCGATGATCGAGCTGCAGATGATTACGCCGGCGGAGTCGATCGGGGCGATCATGCAGCTCGCTGAGCAGCGCCGCGGCGAGTACAAGCGGCAGGAATACCTGTCGCCGCAGCGCGTCATCCTCACGTACGACTTCCCGTTCAACGAGATCCTGTACGATTTCTACGATAAGCTGAAGAGCGTTACGCGCGGCTACGGCACGATGGACTATCACGTCGTCGGCTTTCGCGCGTCCGACCTGGTCAAGCTGGACATACTGGTGAACGGCAAGCCGGTTGACGCACTGAGCCTGATTTGCCACCGGACGAAGGCCGACCAGCGCGGGCGGCGCTTCCTGGTCAAGCTGCGCCGGGAAATCGGCCGGCAGCAGTTTGAGATTCGCCTGCAGGCCGCGATTGGCCACAAGATCATCGCGTCCGAGACTATCAAGCCCTTCCGCAAGGATGTGACGGCCAAGTGCTACGGCGGCGACGTGACGCGCAAGCGCAAGCTGCTGGAGAAGCAGAAGGCCGGCAAAAAGCGCATGAAGACCATTGGCAGCGTCGAGATTCCGCAGAAGGCCTTCATGACCGTGCTCGAGCCGGATGAGTGAGCCGGCGGCGGCCTTCCGTGGGACTGCCTCTGCAGGGGACTGTTGGTCTAGGGGTGGTCCGTGATGGGCGGCAGCGGGCTGGGCGTGGGCGGCCGGCCACATTCGGGGCAGCGCGGTTCGGGCAGGTTGCGCAGGTCGCAGCCGCACCAGGCGCAGCGGCCGGCGGCGCGCCATTCGCGCCGCCGGACGAGCGGGCCCAGCGCCAGGTGCAGTATGAACGGCATGAGTGCCAGCAGCAGCCAGGCCGGCCAGAGCGACAGCCAGCCGGCCAGCGTGTCGAGGCGCTGGCTGAAGGTCACGATGACCACGCCCGTCATTGCCATGGTGAAGGAGAGGAGCTTGCGGGGGCCGAGCGGCTCATGCAGGAAGATGACTGCGAGCACCATGGCGAAGACGACCGACGTTTGGTTGAGAACGGCGGCGACGGCGGCGTAGGTGTATTTGAAGCCCGCGATCCAGAATATCAGCGACAGGTACGTGCCTAGGACGGCCGCCGGGACGGCGAATTTCCATGCTGGTGCGGGGCGGAAGATCGCCCAGTGGCTGCGCCAGCCGCGGCCCAGGAGCGTGTAGAGTGCCAGGGCGAGCGTGCCGGCCAGCAGGCGAATGGCTGTGGCCCACAAGACCGCCATTTCCTCAATAACCGGCTTGGCCATAACCACGCCGACGGCCATCGTGACAATTGCCAGGAGTACCAGGGACATGCCCAGGAGCATCTGGGCACGCGTGCGGTTTGGCGGTGGAGTGTGACGCGAGGCCGTGAAGACGCCGGCGATGATGAGCGTGCCGCCGACGTAGGGCATTACCCCGGCCGGCACCTCCCCCAGCAGGAGCCATGCGCACAGGAGTATGCAGGGGCTGTAGGCGCAGTCGATGATGGATAGCAGACCGACGCCGATCAGGTTCAGACCGTAGAAGAGCAGCGTGTCGGCCACGGCGATGCCGATGATGCCGCTGAGTGCCAGGATGAAGAACTGTGATGCGTCGAAGCCGCCGAGTGTGGCTAGCGCATGTCCGCTGTCAAAAGCCATGAAAAGCGGCAGCGTTGCCGCGAGCAGCACGAGACCGATGGTGTTCTTGAACAGGTTGAGGCCGATTGGCGGCACGTGCTCGCCGCTGCGTTTGAACAGGATCAGGGCGCAGGCCCACGTCAGGGCGGTCAGCAGGGCGGCGGTTTGGCCAATCAAGTGAGCCGACATGGCGGAGACTATACCGCGGCGCGGCCGCGCGTGGGGTAGGGACGCGACGCCTGGCGCGGCGTCTACACTTGGCGCGGTTCCTGGCTGGGCGTGGCAGGGCGAGGTGCCGCATCGTTGCTCCCGGTCTTGGTGTGCCGGCGTGAGATCAGATACGTGGCGGCGAAGCCGAGTATGACGAGCAGGGCGGCGGTGGCGACGCGTTGGGCCTTGTAGGTCGATTCGCCGCGCTGCGGCCAGTGTGCGAGGATGGCGGCGGCGAGGGTCTGCTGGTTGGCGCGTGAATCGGAGCGGTCATCCAGTTCGGCGACGGCGGGAATCTGCCAGCGCTGGACGAACGTGCGGAGTTCGGCGGGCGAGCGGCGTTCGAGGGCTTTCTGTCCGGGTTCTTTATCGAAGGGCCATAGTCCGATAACGGAGCCAAGCAGGATGCCCAGCAGGACGCCGACGGTGGGGCGGGCGAAGCGGCGCAAGAGAAATTTGAGGAGGTTCGACAGGCCGACTATGCCCAGCGCCGCGCCGATGGCGACGGGGATGATGATCTTGAAGTTTCGGTCGTCGATGGAGCCGATGACGCGTTCGTACTGGTCCATGACGAGCAGCATGTATGAGCCGGAGACGCCGGGCAGGACCATGGTCGTGGCGCCGACGACTCCGGAGACGAAGTCCATGAGGGCATGGTGGGGAAAGCCGACGCCGGCGCGGAGTTGCCAGACGCCGATCATCAGCAGCAGGCCTATGATGGTGGCGATGATGGCGTCCGCGCGGAGCGGTCGCAGGGCGCGCAGGAGGGTGGGGGCGCCGCCGAGAGTGAGGCCGATGAAGAGGGCGTACATGGCCGTGGGGTAATGGAAGAGCAGGAACAGGATCAGCTTGGCTAATAGCACAATTGCGGCCAGTGCGAAGCTGCCCAGCACACCCAGAAAGACTATTCGCCGCAGGCCAAGCCGCAGGGCGGTGATATCGGCGACGCTGTCGATGAACTCCTGGTAGAGGCCCATGGCGAGGACCATGGTGCCGCCGGAGACGCCGGGGATCAGGTTGGCGGTGCCCATCAGGATTCCGGCGACGGCGGTGCGCAGGACTCGGGCCAGAGAGAATAGTTGCGGGGGCGCGTTCGGCGCAGGGCTACTGGCTGCTGTGGGTCGGTCCGTTTCCGGGGCCGCGTGGTCGTGCGTCATGCTGGGTCTGGTCTCGGTGCTTTGTTGGTTGCTCAGGAGTTAGCGGAACGGCCGGGCGGCCGGGTCGGCGCGCCAGGCAGACGGTCGCGGTGCGACATGGTAGCGGAGTTTCGGAAGCGACGCGATGGGCGCGGCAGGGCGGCGCAGATGCGAGGTGCTGGGCTACTTGTGCTTCAACTCGGCGAAGGCGGCGAGGACGTGGCGGCGGGCGGCGGCGTGGTCGCCGATGGGCGCCGGGTAGCCCAGTTCGGCGCGGAGTTGGGGCGGCGGCGCGTGTATGGCGGGACCCGCGACGGGCCGTAGCTCCGGAACGAAAGTGCGGATGAACTCGCCGGCCGGATCGAACTTGCGCGACTGGCTGGTCGGGTTGAAGATGCGGAAATAGGGGACGGCGTCGGTGCCGGTTGAAGCGGACCATTGCCAGCCGCCGTTGTTGCTGGCCAGGTCGCCGTCGATGAGCCGGCGCATGAACCAGCGTTCGCCGCGGCGCCAGTCGATGAACAGGTCCTTGGTGAGGAACATGGCGGCGATCATGCGCAGGCGGTTGTGCATCCAGCCGGTTTGGGAGAGCTGGCGCATGGCGGCATCGACGATTGGGAAGCCGGTGCGACCCTCGCACCAAGCCTGGTAGTCCGCATCCGACCGGCTCCAGCGCAGGCGTTCAGTATCGAGCTTGAATGGGCGGCCCATGCTGACGCGCGGGAAGCTGACCAGGACGTGGCGGTAGAATTCGCGCCAGATGAGTTCGCTGATCCAGGTGTCGGCCCCGGGGTGGCCGCTGTCCAGGCGCCCGTCATTGGCCGCGATGGCCGCCTGCAAGCAGGTTCGCGCTGATATGACGCCCGCGGCCAGACAGGGCGAGAGTCGGCTGGTGGCGTCGTCAGCCGGGTAGTCGCGCCCGCGGTTGTATCCGGCGAGGCGCTGGGCGATGAAGGCGTCCAATTGGCGGGCGGCCACGCGCTCGCCGGCCGGCCAGAGCTCGGGCAGTCCGCGTTGCAGGTCGAAGCCGGCGATGCGCTCGGGAATGGCGTCTGTCGCACACACTGGTTCCGGCTGCCGTCTGGGTGGCGGTAACGTCGCGGCGGCCTCGGATTCCCGGACACGAGCAAGCCAGGCGCGTTTGAACGGCGTGAAGACGGTGTAGGGGTTGCCCTGAGTCGTGCGCAGGGTGCCCGGCGGCAGGACGGTTTCGTCGTCGAACGCGCGCACTCGCAGCCCGGCCGCCGTGAACTGCGCGGTCACGGCTTCATCGCGGCGGATCTCGTTGACGCCGTATTCGCGATTGAAATAGAGCGCGTCGCAGCGGTGTCGGCGGGCGAGCTTCAGCAGGGCGTTCGGCACGCCGGCGAAGCGGGGCGTGCGGACGATCAAGAGGGGTATGTTGAGCCGTTTGAGGCCTTCGGCCAGGCAGGCCAGGTTGCGCAGGATGAATTCGACTTTGATGTTGGCCCAGTCGTGCTGCCGCCATTGCTGCTCACAGATGGTGAACGCTGTGACGATGCCGCGCGTGGCGGCCCGGCCGGCGTTGAAGAGGGCGTGGCTGTCCTCCGCACGCAGATCGGCCCGCAGCCACACCAGCGGTCGCATGGCGAAACTCCGCACAGCCGGCACGCCGCCGCTCGACCGGGCAGGCCGGCTCGACGCGTGAGTTCTCGCACAAAAGCGCTGCAGCGGCAAGACGTGCGGGGTGGCGGCGTTGCCGGGCGGGCGGCCGTCGGCTAGCGTACGCGCGTCGTTCTGGTTGAGAGCGCGGCACGGACGTGCCGTTGCCGGGTGGCTGTCATGGGTATTCTGCGTGACATTGCGGTGTGGGCCTGGCGGCTTTGGCCGGGTAACCCGATCCTGGTGCGCGTCGTGGCGATAGGCGGGAAGCGCACCCAGCACCTGTGGGTCCGCGTCATCTACCTGCTGGTGCTGTTCGCCGTGCTGGTGCTTATGGGCACGGGGCTGCTCGGGGGCGGACGGGAGGCCTCGCTAGCCGAACTGGCCAAGCGCTCGACGCAGACCTTCTTCTCGGTCAGCCTGGTGCAGTTGTTCCTGATGAGCTTCATCGCCCCCATCTTCTGCGCCGGGGCCATTACGCAGGAGCGCGACAGCAACACCTTCCACATCCTGCTGACGACGCCGCTGAGCAACGGCCAGATTGTCTTCGGCACGCTCTTCAGCCGCCTGTACTTCGTCTGGGTGTTGCTGCTCTCGGGGCTGCCGATCTTCTGCATCACGATGATCTATGGCGGCGTTACTACGGCGGAGATCTTCCAGAGCTTCGGCCTGGCCGCCTGCACCGGCCTGGTGACCGGAGCGGTCGCCATCATGATCGGCTTCCTGCGTATCGGCACACGGCGAACGATCTTCGCGTTCTTCGCCGGGGTGGCCGTGTACCTGCTGGCGATTGCGGCGGTGGCCTTCTCGCGCTACGGGCGGTTGCCGGAGGCTGTGCCCGGCGCGCTGGGCTGGCAGATGAGCTGGCTGGCGCCCCTGCATCCGTTCCTGGCGCTCTTTGTCGTCACCGGGCAGACGCCGGCGCCGGCGCTCGAGGACCTGCGGCACTACGGTTGGCCGTGGTGGTGGCTGCTGGCGCACCCGGAATACGGCTACATGCTGCTTACCGGGCTGGCATCGTTGGCCATGATCGTGATCAGCATGTTGTTCGTGCGGGCCGGGGCGCGGCAGGGCGAGGCGAATGTGCTCACGCATGTTCGCGCGGCGTTCGTCCGGAGGAACACCGGCGAGCGGCGGCGGCGGCCGCGGCGCGTCTGGAAGAACCCGATCGCCTGGCGTGAGGCCGTAACGCGCGGCTCGGCCGGCGGGCGCTCGCTGCTGCGCTGGATCTTCATTGTCGGTGGGGCGCTGGCCGGCTTGCTGCTGCTGATCGGGCACTACTCTGACTGGGGACCGCTGCGGGCGAATGACCCGACCACGACGCGCCAATGGCTGACAGTGCTGCTCTGGATCGAGCTGGCCGTGATCCTGCTGGTGGTCACGAACACGGCCGCCACCACGCTGACGCGCGAGAAGGAGACCCAGACCATCGAGCTGCTGCTCTCAACGCCGCTCACGAGCCGCTACATCGTGGCGGGCATGTTGCGCGGGCTGGTCAGCTTCGCTGTGCCGCTGATTGCCGTGCCGACCAGCGCGCTCGTGCTGTTTGTGCTGGCGGGATTGCTGGGAGCGGGTCGGCAGCCGGCCGTGTTGGCGCCCGAGGCGGCCGTGCTCGCCCCGTTGCTGCTGGTGGCTTACGCGGCGCTGGCGGCGATGATCGGCCTGCAATTCTCGCTGGTTTCGAAGAAGACCGCGCCGGCGGTAATGATCAGCACGGTCGTTGTGATGGGCGTGGCCGGCCTGCTCTTTGCCTGTGGGGCCGCGATGATGTCGATCGGTCCGATCGCCGCGGCCGTCGTACTGCCGTTTACGCCTTTCCCGGCATTGCAGGCGCTGGCGGACAGCCCCGGCACGTTCGACCCGGACGGCACGGCCGGCGCCACTGTGCTGGAGTCGGCGCGGCTCACGGTCCTGTTCTTCAGCCTGGTTTCAGCCGTCGCCTACCTGGCCATCACATACAGCATCTACCGCGGCATGGTGCAGGGCTTCGATATGACCGTCCGGCGGCAGTCGGCCTGACGCGGCGAACTGGGCGGGTCGCGGACGAACGCGCGGTCCGGGCAGTCGCCGCAGCCGCCTCAGTCGCCGATGTTGACGGCCACGTCGCCGGCGCTGATCGGGTCGGCTCCGCCGCAGGCTTCCATTACCTGGTCGTTCTGGCGCGCCGCGGGCAGGCTGTTTATGAGGACGCCGGAGCTGCCCTTGGTGACGAAGCCGGGGCCGTGGACGGCCGGGCCGGACGGCATCGGGCAGGTGTGCATGTCAGCCAGGCCGGCCATGGCCGATACGACCGCGCTGGCGGCGGCCCCCAGGGCGGCCTTCATCCCCTCGGTGTAGGCGTTGTTGGCGGCCGGTTGACCGCCCGGTGCGGCGGAAGCCGTAGTCCAGGCGGTCGTAAGCGCGATATTGGTTGACAGGACGGTGGCCGATTGGCCGGCGGCCGCGCCGGCTGCAGCGGGCGCCCCCGCCGCCGCTGCCTGGGCCCCGCCTTCAGCGAAGCTCTGCAGGATCTGGGCAACATCGGCGGCAGCGTCGGCCGGCGTCATGACCGGCTTTTTCATGAACGAGTCCATGGCGTTCGAGATGGCGTCCATGGCGGCGCCGACGGCCGATGGCAAGGCGCGCCAGGCCGGCATGAAGCCGATCTGCACATCCGGGCTACCGGGGCCGTTGAGCGGCGTTCCGTGTGACGTCAGGTCGGCAATTCTGGCGGCGGACGGCATCGCGACTACTCCGTGACTAGCAGCACAGTCTCACTCAACAGCCGTGCCGGTCGATCAGGCGACCGAGTGTGGCCCCATCGATTTCACCCGTGGACGGCAGACCCTCGACGCTCTGGAACCGCCGGATGGCGTTCCGCGTGAATTCGCCCATGAACGCGGCCGGCGCGCCGGCGTCAAAGCCAAGGTTATTCAGGCGGCCGATTACGCCGTCGATCTCGTTGCCCGGGTCGAGGTGCCCGATTTGCAGCGGTAACTGCTCGAGCATGTTGTCCCAGTTGGGGACCTGCGCGCCCAGATCGCCAAGGGTGCTGGTGATGCTCTCCATTGCCCCGCCGGCCTGCTGCCCGAGGCCGGAAAGCACGTCGCCGAGGCCGGCCTGCGCGGCCTGAAGCATGTCCTGCGCCTGCTCGCGCCCCGAGGCTACCGCTTCCGACGCCGCCGACAGCGCGGCCCGCGCCTGCTGCTCCACCTCTTCGCGCAGCGCGCTTAGCCGGTTGGCGCCGTCCTGCATGGCCTGACCGGCTGCAACTTGCGCCTCTTGGGCCGCGTTGCTGAGTGCCCCATAGGCCTGCTCGACCTCCTGCTGGACGGCGGAGCGGGCCTGCTGAGCGGCGTCGCTTACGGCCTGCCGGACTTCGGCTACGCGCTCGCCAAGCTCCTGGCGCCCCCGGGCAATCGCGTCTCGACAGCGCTGCTCGCCTTCAGCGAGCAGCCGCTGACCTTCCTGCACGATCGTGTCGACGATCACGTCGGCCGCCGTGCCCAGCTCGTTGGCCCGCTCGCGGGCGCGCCGGCCGAGGTCGTTGATGGCATCATTCAGCAGCCGGCCGGATTCACTGAGCAGTTGCTGGGCGGTCGCCTGGGCCTGGTCGGCCGCGGAAGTCGCTTGGCTGGCGGCCCGGTCGGCCGCGGCGCGGGCCTGTTGCTCGGCCGCTTCGGCCACGGAAGTCAGGCGCTCCCGAACCGCGCCGACGTTACGCCGCAGCAGCCCCACCCCGCGCTCCACCGCGCGGTTGATCATGTCGTTGATGTAGCGGCGGGCCTCGCTTTCGGCGTGCCTTACCGCGGCCTCGGCCTGCTCGGCGGCGCCTTGGGCGCGTGACTGCGCCTCGGAAACGGCCGTCTGGACGCGCTCTTCGGCGGCCCGCGCGGTGCGCTGGGCGGCCCCGCCCGCCTGTTGAGCCGTGGCGATGCCGCGCTGCATCACGCCGCGCAATTGGGATTCGTATTCCTCCATCGATTGACTGGCGCGCGAGCGCAGGCCTTGCCCCGCTGCCGCGGCTTGGCTTTGCGCCTGGGCGGCGCGCTCCCGGGCCTGGGCTTCCAGGGCGGCAATGCGCTGCGATACCTCGTCCGCCAGCGCCTGGCCGCGCTGGGCAACTTGGCCGGCGCGGTCGGATAACTCCTGCTTCGCCCGGTCAAGCAGGCCGCCGGCACCGCTCTCCGCCGCGGCTATGCGGTTCATGATCTCGCCGGCGTGCTCGCGGCAGTAGTTCACCAGGTTGGTGCCACGCGAGAGCAGGCCGCCAAGCTGGCCGTTAAGGATGCTGCCGACGCCCTCGACCAGTTGCCGGGCGCGCAGGCGCAGGTCGCCGCCGAACTCGGGGTCGAGCGGATTCTGGAAATAGGCGCGTAGCGTGTTGTGCTCGGAGCCGAGGTGCGGCGCCACCAGCGAGCGTTGGAGGAAGCGGATCGCGTCGCTGCCTTCACCCTCGAAGCGCAGCTCACCGAGTTCGGCATTGAAGGGAATGTCATGTTCGAGCATACCCTGGCCGTCGGTGACGCCGGAGAGGATCCGGTCGCGCAGCACGATGACGTAGGATCGCCCGGTCATGGGCTGGCGGTCCGCGTCCTCGATGCGCAGCCGGAGCTTGGGCTGCGGCAGCGGGCGGCGGAAGCGGTGACGCATCTCGGTGGCACCCGGCTCCTGCTTCTCCTCCGCCGCCGGGATGAACACGCGGTCGCCCGGCAGCAGGATGTTGGGATGCTCGCGCTCTTGTCGCAACTCGGCGTTGTTGGCGTCGTTCCAGATGCGCTGCCAGTTCGGCAGGCCGTGCTCCTGCGCGAGTCGTTCGAGCCAGTCGCCCTGTCCGGCGGAAATCCAGCGGCCGAGCTGTTCGCCCGCGCCGCTGACGGCGCCGCCGGCGCGGTCCAGCACACCGCCGGCCCGATCCAGCAGTCCTTGGGCGCGGTCGGCGACGGACCCGAGCGCGTCGCCAACTCCGCCGAGCCCGCCCAATTGGTCGCTCACGCCGGCTACGGCCGACCGGGCGGTTCCCAGGGCTTCCTGCGCGCGGCGATAGTATGAGCGCAACTGCTGCTCGGCCTGCCCGATCTGCTGCATGCGCGTGCTGATTTCCTGCCCGACGCGTTGGGCGACCTCACCCGCCCGTTGCTGGGCCTGCTCGGCCGCCTGGCCGGCCGCGGCCTGGGCCTGCGACGCGGTTGACTGGGCCTGCGCGGCTGCTTGCTGCGCGGTGCGTTGAGCGCTGGCGGCTGCCCCGCTGAGATTGCCGATGCCCATGCCTAGCGCCTCCACCCTTCGCGGTCCAGCCGCGGGAAGTTGATCTCACATTCGCCCGGTCGGATGCCGTTGATGCGGGCGAAACCGTTCTCGTCGAGATTGCCGTGCCGGATATTCCCGTTGGGTAGCGTAACCTCGTAACGCTCGTCCGGAACCGGGTTGCCGTCGTCGTCCACAAGCTCGATTTCGATCCAGGAGTCTTCCTGTTGTTCGCTTTCCTCTTCGCCCGTTCCGCCGATGCGGGTGACCTCGATGCGCTCGTACTCACCGGGCTGGGTCGAGTAGGTCACGTCCTGGCCGGGTTTCACGTCGTCGGCGACGGCGGCCTCGTCGGGTGTCTGGGTGTTGACGGCTGAACCGCTGCCGGGCGAGCCGCCGCTGTTAAGCTTGACGGAGTTGCCTTGGACGGCGACGCCGGAGCCGTCGATCTTGATGAAGCTGCCGCCGGCCTTAAGCGTCAGGGCCGTGCCGGCCTCAATGACGAGGTTGGAGCCGGCCTTCAAGTACACGTTGCCGCCGCCGGCGATGCTCAGGTTGCCGGCATAGTCGTAGCCGCCGTCGCCGGCGACTTCGAGCGTCACGTTACCGCCCACCTTGGTAGCGGTGTCCAGCTTGACCTCGGTGTGTCGCGATTCCTTGACGAACTCGATCGAGTTCTTCTGTACGCTGAGATGGTCGTCGCCCAGCACTGTTACCACGCGGTTGCCCCGCACTCGGACATGGAAGTCCTTTTGGGCGTGGATGAGAATCTGCTCGCTGCCCTTCTTGTCCTCGAAGCGCAGCTCGTTCGTGCCGCCGCCGCCCTTGGAGCTGTTGGTCTTGATGCAGCTCTTGGTCTTCTCGTCCGGCAGGGGGTAGGGGGGCATGTGGTCCTTGTTGTAGACCCGCCCGGTGATGACCGGCTGGTCCGGATCACCTTCCAGGAAATCGACGACGACCTCCTGGCCCACCCGCGGCAGGAACATCATGCCGTAGTTGCCGCCGGCCAGCCCCTGCACCACCCGGATCCAGCACGAGCTCTTGTCGTCGTAGACGCCCTCCTGGTCCCAGTGGAACTGGACCTTCATGCGCCCGTACTCGTCGGTGTAGATCTCCTCGCCGGAGGGGCCCACCACCAGGGCCGTCTGACTGCCGCGCACGGTCGGCTGGGGCGTCTGGCGCGGCGGGCGAAACGGCACGGTCGCCAGGATGGCCTCAATATCAAGTCGGTACTCCGACTCGCGCGGCTCGGCGGCTTCCTCTTCCGCGCTCTGCGGCATGACGGCCGCGTGCCGCAAGTGGCAAACCAGGAACTCGTCGTTCATGGCCTCGCTGGGATGCTCGGTGAGCGTGAACTTGTAGCCCGGCGTGAGCAGGCGCGTCGTGCCGACCATGTTCAGCCGGCGACGTGCGCACTGGAACTCCTCCAGCCGCAGGCGCGCGTAGCGCTGGCCCTCGGAACGCTCCGTGTACTGACCGGGATATTCCTCGAAGCGCAGCGCCGAGAACTGGTCCGTCGTCACGTCGGCCCGCAGTTGCGTGGGCGGCTTCTGGAAATCGAAGTCGTCGAGCGCGACCGCGCCCGTGCGGATTTCCTGGTGGTCCTCCGCCTTGTAGATGTGCTCGTGGCGCTCCTCCGGCACCAGGCCGAGCGGCGCGCGGTAGGGATACTCGGCCTGCTCCGGCGTCTCCACATGCGCCACGCCGCTGTCGGCAATCACCATCTTGTGCCCATCGACCGCGTGCTCGAAGAAGTAGAAGATGCCCTCGCGCTCCATGAGCCGCGTGATGAAGTCAAACTCGGACTCGCGGTACTGCACGACGTATTCGCGCGGCCCGTATTGCCCCTCCAGCGCGAAGCGGTAGTTGTCGGCCGGGATGCCGGCGTCCTCGAACACCTTCCGTATGATGTCCGGGATGCTCAGCTCCTGGAATATGCGTGAACGGTGCCGCCTGGTCAGCAGCCAGTGCACCGGCACGATCTCCGCCGCGTAGAACGTCAGGTTCACACCCTCGCCCAGGCGGGAGAAACGCCTGACGATCCCATTGACGAAACGCGACCCGTGCGCGCCGGCAATCTCCAGCACGCAGGGCTGCCCAACCAGGGTGGCGGCGTCGACGGTGGCCAGATCAGAGCAGAGCTCGACCCGGAACTCGAATAACGTGCTGATGCCTTCGCGGCCGTCGAACCGCGTTACCCGCAGCTCGTCCTGCGTGAACTCGCCGGCGCGGAAGGTGAAATCGGCCGTCCGCGCGGAGCGACTCGGGCTTTCCGACATATGCAAAACTCCTGACGTGACGTGCCGACCCGTCGTCGCACGCTGGACCTATACTCTCGCTATAGCCGCGCCCGGCACAAGATAGGAGCCCAATAATCTTGTAGTCACCATTTCTGGGACTGTCAAACGGCCGGGTGCCGGCGAGCCCCTCAGCGCCGCAGAAAGTAGTCCATCAGTTCGCCGGCGCGGTCCACCTGTAACTCGCCGACCGCGGCGTTGATTTCGTCGAAAGCCTCGCCGCGGTTGCTGGCGATGCCCGTGCCCGAAATCAGGAAAATGGACGGGTTGGCTGTGTGCCGGCGCAGGGCGACCGGTGTGGGGTGGTCCGGCATGACCAGGATCCGGTGGGCCGGTTCGTCCGCCAGCCGCGCGGCCAGCGGCGCCACGATTTCGCGGTCAATCCTCTCCAGGATCGCCACCTTCTGCTGGGCGTCACCCAGGTGGCCGGCCTCGTCCGCGGCCTCGACATGCACGCAGACCAAGTCGTAGCGCTCCAGCGCGTCCAGGGCCGCGTGGGCCTTGGCTTCGAGATCCGTGTCGGGCAGGCCGGTGGCGCCGGGGACATCGATGACTTCCAGACCCAGGGCGGCGCCCAGGCCGCGCATCAGGTCCGTGCCCGCCACGACCGCCCCGGTCACGTGGTAGCGCTCGGCGAAGGCCGGCAGTGCCGGCGGCGGGCCTTGTCCATACACCCACGCACAGTTGGCGGGGGCTTCGCCGAGGTCGGCCCGGACTAGGTTGATGTCGTGCTCTGCCAGGATCTTCTGCGACCAGCGCACGAGCTGACGGAGCGGATCAGAGCGCTCGCCGCGCGGCAGATGCTTGCTGATCGGCTCGTCGAGGATGGCCTGGGGCTCGGTTGTATTCAGGTCGGGCAGCTCTCCGGCACCCGTCCACGCGAATAGGTGCCGGAACGAACGCCCGGCCACGAACCGCGCCTGCGGCTGCTCCAGAGCTTCATTCAGGTCGTCGATTAGCCGCTCGGCTTCCAGCGCGCCGATGTAGCCGGCGGTGAAGTCGGCCAGATGCCCGTTCGTTACCGTGACCAGGTTGCAGCGGAAGACCTGGTCGCCAGGCTCGAGTGTCAGACCGCGGGCCAGGGCTTCGAGCGGACCGCGCGCCGCGGCGTTGGTGCGCGGGTCGTAGCCAAGGATGCCGAGCAGGGCCGGGACACTGTCGGCCGGGAAGCCGGGCGGGATGGTGAACGCCGACCCGAGCCGACCCGTGGCGGCCAGCCGGTCCAGTGTGGGCAGTAAGGCGGCCTGTAGTGGTGTGCGGCCATGCAGCTCATCGAGCTGCTCATCGACGACCCCCGCCGGGATGATGATGGCGTACTTCATCGCGAACGCCCTCTGCCGGACCAATCAACCAAACGGCTCCAAACGTAGCGGTCAGGGTCGGCGAGTGCCCGGCATGATACCGCGGGAACACGGGTCGACGTCAGGCCATTGGCTGGGTTTGCGTGTGGTCGTGAGGGCTGTCCCGGCCTTCAGACCAGCTCGGCCAGCGGGGCGAACTCGGTCTCGGGGATGAAGCGCGATTCGTTCGCGCGCCGTTCGGCGGCCGGTACGCCGGTGACCTGGGTGTCTGGCGCCACGTTGCGAATGACTACTGCTCCGGGTTCAACGCGGGCACCCCGGCCGATCCTGCGGCCCGGTATGACACAGGCCCCGATGCCGATGGTCGCGAAGTCTTCCACGACGACGGTGCCGGCCAGCCGCACGGCGGGGTGCAGGAACACCCCTCGCCCGATGACGTTGTCGTGTTCGATGATCGTGCCGGCCGACAGTACGCTGTGTCGGCCGATGCGGGCGTGCACGCAGATGCTGACGCGCGGCCCGATAATCAGGTGGCTGTCGAGCCGGGCGGTGGGCGAGACGCTTACGAGGGGGTGAATGGCAGAGACAAGCTGAATGCCTTGGGCCGCAATGTGCTCAGCGATCTCGCAACGTTCCTCGTTGCAGCCGATTGCCACGACGGCGCCGCGCACGCCCGTGGCGTACAACTCCCTCAGAGCGCGCAGGTCGCCAACGACTGGCAGTTCATCAATGACAGTCCCATGCTTGTTCGGGTTGTTGTCCAGGAAGGCGCGCGGGCGATGGTGGCCGGCTTGGCAGATGATGTCGCGCACCATGCGGCCCAGGCCGCCGGCTCCGAATATGAACACGTCTGCCATAACGCCGCTCCTATGACAGCTTATCGGCTGAAGGGCTGGTGCCTTGACTGACGTGCGCGGGATGAGAAACTGTGGTACGATGCTTGCCCTGACGTGCGGCGGGGTGCCGCGCGGCGCGTACAGGAGGTGCGGTCATGATGCGACTGATGGTACTTGGCTTGCTGGTGTCGGCGGCGGGCGGCTTTCTGGCTGCGGGCGGCAGTGCGGAGCCGCCGGAAGGGGGTTCAGCGGGCGATGTGCAGCCGGCAGCCGAGCAGCCTACGGAGCCTGGCGTGGGGCCGACCTTTCGTCGTCCAGCCCAGGCTGAGGTGATTGAGCAGTTGCTCCGGAACCGGGAACGGTCGAACCTAATCCTGCCGCAAGATCCTGATGCGGTGATAGTTGGGGGGGAGAGCGCGGCAGCCGCCCCCGGACAGAAGTTGCTGCTGGAGGGGACGATGCTGGTGGAACGAGCGGGTAGGCTGGTCCGCGACGGTGAGAAGTCGATGTTTGAGTTCGTGTCGGAAGCCGGCGACGAGCACCTGCACAGCATGGAGCTGTTGCCCAGCCAACTCCTCGAGGCGATGGAGAACGAGGCCGAGCAGGGGGGGGAGACGTTCATAGTGTCCGGCGAGGTAACCCGCTACCGGGGGCGCAATTACCTGCGTCTGGTGAAGGTTCTGCGCCGAGTCGGGCACGGGAATCTGGCGCCGTAACTACCTATTTTTCAAAAAATGGGGCTCCGGTGGGGTAAAATAGGAAAAATTCATCCAAACTATAACTAGTGAAGGGCATCTACATATTGTGCCCGACTATGCTGACTTGGCGCCATATAGTGGCCTGTCACGACTGTCACGAACCATGTTTCCAGGTTAACGCGCCGAATGGCATTCTTGGCAATATTTTGGGACGCACCGATAAGAATCTGTGCTATTCTTCGATTGAGAGGTTGGCGAAGGATAGGTTATCGGCTGAGTATCGCGACGCCTCTCTGGAGCATGTTGATTGTGGATCCCGGTCGCGCGGGCAGCTCAAGGATGGGCTGTGGACGACCATAATCACCGGCGAAGAAAGGAAGCTTCGCCGGTGAACTAGTCTCGATAGTGTTCTCTCGACAGAAATCTCAGAAACCTGGAAATCTGGGTGGATCGATCGACGCGACGTCCTAGCCATCAAGAGGACTAATCTAAAAAAGTGATCCGCGCTTGATGGCCCCCTCGCTCGAAACCCAACCCCTCCTATGGGCGTTCGTTGAAGATCCACCCTTTTTTTCTGCGCTGAGGTTGGGGGGTGCAGGCTACCTGGCGGCCCGCCGTCCTAGCCTTATCCAGTTGAAATCCTCGCTGGAGCGGCTGCCGTCAAGCCCGCCGCCCCACTGGAGGTCAGGGGCGGGCAGGCCGGAGTCGTCGTCCACGTAGCGAGCCGCGAGCAGGAAGCGCGCCCCGAGGCTCAACGAGCTGGTGCCGAGCGCCTGGACGGGGACTTCGAGGTGTATCTTTCGGACGGTCGGGTCGGGATTGGGGACGAGCCGGCAGGTCCAGCCGGTCAGGGCGTCGGCACTGGTGCCGTGGGCGGGGACGAGTGTTGGCCGGTCGGACGCAGGGGCAATGGACACTTCGACGTGGGCGTCGGCGTTCTCTGGTGCTAGTCCTATAAAAAGCTGGTCCCCGGTGGTGGCACCGGAGGCGTCGGCGTCAATGAACTGATCGTCCCGGATAGTCGCGAGCAGGTGCAATGCTTGCCGGCTGTAGCCGGCCTGGACCGTTACCGCGGCCGAGGGGCGCAGTGAGGCGTTGGGCGTCAGGTGCGCCAGTTCGTAGACGGCGTCGGATACGTTGTCCGACGGTCCGATGCGGGCGACGTCGAAGAGGGGACGGACCTGCAAGGGCAAGTCGATCGTGTCCGAACCCAGCATGACGCGCAGAGTCAGGTGCTCGCGCGCAAAAGACGCTTCTGGTTCCGGCATGATCCGCAGCGGTATCACAATCTCCTGGCCGTCATCGTCGGCTGAGAATGACTGAGACGCGGGCGTGACGGTGAACGGCGCCTCGCGACGCGTCAGCAGGCGGATGCTGCCGCGGGTGACCGGCTTGGGAGGGCGCAGTGTGATTGCTGCCGCATCATCGCCGCAGAAGAGGATCGCGGGCAGGTCGAGCCAGGGCGCCGCGAAGGCCAGTTGCGGCTCCGGCTGCGGGCTGCTCAGCGGGAGGATCACGAACAGGGGGCGGTCACTGGTTGGTACCAGCGGTGGGGCGGTTGAGCCGAGCAATTGAGCCGGTCGGCGTTCGAAGTCGCGGACGGACAGCTTGCCGGGCACGCCTTGGATGGGGGCCACAACTGCGGGCCGGATGCGATTGGGTTTGGGCAGCAAGGCTGCCACCTGGCGGTCGCCGCCGATCAGCAAGGCGGAATCGAATTCCACCGGCGTGTCGAGGACCGGACCGCGGCAGGCGAGGCCGGTGAGGAAGCCGGCGGCGGAGGCATAGCCCTGCAGTGAGGTTTTGGGGCTGAAATCGCGGCGGACGAGGCCGCGCAGGGCGTCCGGCTGGGTCGGGTCGTTGTCGTTGTCGCGCAGGTCGTACCAGACCAAGCCGGCCACGCCGGCGAGAGCAGCGTCGATGTAGAAGTGCAGGACGTCCTTGGCGTCGGCGAAGAAGGTCTGCCCGAAGCGTGGCTGGGCGGAGTGCATCCACCAGTGGGTGGGCTGCCAGCGGAAGCCGGCTTGCTGGCGGAATTCGCGCAGTTGGGCCCGGGAGGTGGTTGGGTCACCCTCAGTCCGGAAGGCCCACTCGATGCCGTCGGTTGTCGTCAGCAGGGTGGCGGCCGCGTGGTCGGCGGTGCCCGGTTCGACAGGGATGGGCGGCGAGAGCAGGCGGACGTGTTCGCCGCCGCGGGCTTGGCGCAGCCGGGCCAGCAGGTCGGTGAGGTCTTGAGCGAGCTTGGGCAGGTCGTCGTATGGCAGGGTTGTGACGCTGGGCTGGTAGAGGGTGACCTTGGGGCCGTAGTGGGCTATGCAGGCGGCGAAGGCGTCGCCGATTTGTGCCACACGGCGCGGGCCGGACTCGGCCCAGTCGGGCGGGTCCGTCAGCACGATCATGGGGGCCATGTTGTGCCAGATGAGCCGATCTATGAGTGGATCCAGCGTGTCGAAATCGTAGCGCCTGGGCGTGGGTTCGAGGCTTTGCCAGGGCACACGCAGCGCGAGGGTATGCACGCCCACATCACGAGCGAGTGCGATTTCGAGGCGTTGGTCGGCCGGCGGTTCGGCCAACAGGTCGGCCTCGACGGCGCAGAAGGTGGACGTGCCGCGCGGCAGGAGGCGGTTGCTGGGCGTGACGACGACAAGGGTCTCGAAGACGGCCGGCGTGAGCCAGGCATCGGCGCGAGCGCGGCCGACGAGGCGGTAGAGGCCGGGCTGGGCGATGCGCTGGGAGAAGTCGAGCGCCTGGCGCGAGCGGAAGCCGGCGGCGCTGGCCGGCAGTGTCATGGTCGCGCGGTGCGTGCGCTCGATGGAGCCGTCCGGGCGCGTCCAGGCGAGCTCGACTGCCAGTTGCAGGTACTGACTGCGCGAGCAGTTCTCGACTTCGAGGGCGGCCTTGACGAGCGAGCCGGGTTCGTAGATGCGTGTGGGCTCGTCGAGGACGAAGGTGCCGTGGATTACGTCCTGCTGGGCGACACGGTGCTCGACGTGCAGGTCGTCGAAGTGAATGGTCTGCTTACCCAGCCGGTCACTGGCGACGCGATAGCCGCTGATCTGGATGGGCCAACTGAGGGGCTCTTCTCCTGATACGCGTTTGAGTTCCTGGGGGTCGAGACTGCCGCGGACGTGCAGCCAGCGGCTGTGCTGACGCACCGTCTGGGGAGTGGTCTCGAAGAGCTGTCCGAGCGCGTCGGTAACTCGGAAGGCGACCTGGAACTCGCCGGCATCCGCCCAGCAGAAAGCGGCTACCTGTTCGGCCCGGGCGAAGCGGCGCGGTTCGCGCAGGCGCAGGTCACAACAGACCGAAGCGCCAGGCGTGGTGACGCCCATGTCGAGCGACATGCTGCGCTGGCCGCGCGCGGGGATCACGGTGTGGTAGAGCGTGCAGCCGGTGCGCGGGATGTTGACGGTCGTGCCCACCGACACGGCGACGGAATCATCCTCGAAGTCGGCCAGGATGGTAGTGATGGGTGAGGTCGCCCAAGCCGGTCCCGTCAGGAATAGCAGTGCGGCGAGCAGCGTGCAGATGGGGCGCTGGGAGCTGGACGTTCGGCTGGCGCGCCAGGCCCGCCGGCTGTCCGTCAGAGGCACTTGACCAACTCGCGTAATGCGTGCAGGCGGTGTGTGTACGTATGTTGGGCCGCCAGCGACTCGCGTGCCCGGGTCGCGACGCGGGTGGCCTGTGCCGGGTTGTTGCGCAAGCTTGCGATGAGCGCGAGCAAGTCCTTGGCGCCGGAGAAGGCGTGGTAGTGCTGCTGGGGGTGCAGCAGGCCGCCCAGGGCGGTGGTCAGGGAGTGCCCGCCGGGCGCATGGAGCAGCAGCGGCCAGCCCAGTATGGCCGCCTGGAGCAGGCCAGGGCGGAGCGGGTCGAGCGCGCCGGCGAAGATGGCGGCCAGCGGGCGCGGCCGCTGCTCGTCTGTTGCCAATGCATGGATGCTCGGCGCGAATTGCTCAATCTCCTTGGCCGGCCAGCGCTGCCAGCCCGCACCCACCGTAAGTAATCGTACGGTCGGCCCGAGTGTCTGCGTGATTCTTGTCAGTACCGCGTGGGGTATCAAGGCGTGCTCTAGGGCATGCAGCAGCGATTCTCGGACCTGCGGCTCGCCGACACGGACGTCGCAGGCACGTTCGGCCCGGCTGAGCAGGGCCTGCGGTTGGTGGATGTCGCGCGTTTCCCAGAGGCGCTCACAAAGCTCGCGCAGGCCCCGCCAGAGCTGCTTGTGGGAGGGCTGGGAGATGCCCCAGTGCGTTGCGTCCGGGCTGGGCAGGTCGGCGACCAGGACGACCGTGTCCGGCGTCGGCGGGGTCGGATCGGCCTCCCACGGCTCGCAGCCCCACCACCATTCCGCGATACGTGCGGCAGAGGGGGCGCGTTGGCGCAAAGTGGCGTACACGTGCGGCGAGGCCGCCAGGCGCAGCACGTCGTCGTCAGGAAGGGTGGCGGGGATGGCGGCCGCCCTGGTGTACCATTCGCAAACTGTGCCGCCCGGCGGCAGCGGCAAGCGGGCACGTGATTGGTTTAGGCAGAGCGACAGATCCGGAGTGAACGGCGCGAGGGTCTCAGCGTGGCGCAGAGCGTGAACGTCGCGCGGACCGCGCAGCACGCAGTCCGCCGTGGCCCAGTCCAGGTTGCCGGCCGCCCTGAGCAGTGCCTCCGCGGCTGGGCGGCAATCCGGATCGGGAGTTAGCGCGACGATGGCGGCGCGCAACCTAGTGCCCGGAATTGCGGTGGGCGGCGCCGCGGCCAGTGCCGCCAGTCGCTCGGTGCGCACCTGTTGCGTCCATCGTCCGATCTGCTCGCAGGTGCCGCGCAGTTCGTTCAGGCGGGCAGAGGAGACCTGTGGCGGGCAGGCGATGTTGCCGGGTGGCAGGAGGCCGGGGTGGCGCGTCAGATGCTCCTGGAGGAACTCCTGCTCGCGGCCGGGCGGGACCAGGATGCAGCGGCCGGTCGCGATGGCTTGGGAGAAGTCCTGGGCGTGCAGGACGGCGGCCAGGTTGAGCAACTCGGTCTCGAAGACATAGACAGCCCGATAATCAGGCAGTTGGTCGAGCAGCAGGCGCAATTCGGCGCCTGCGGTGAGGGCGGGGAGAGTGGGGTTGCCGTCGCCGGACTGGTAGCCGGCGAGTACGCCGGCGGCGCGCGTCAGCGGGGCGGCAGTGTCTCCCAGCCAGGCGGGTGGTTGGCCGGGGGGCTCGATGCGGAAGGTGACGAAGCCGTCGAGGGCCGTGGCGCTGCGCCAGTGGTCGGGTAGGGGCGTGTGGGCGAGGGTGTGGGCCAGGGCGGGCTGTTCGGCGGCGAGTGCGGCCGAATTGGCTTGCCAGATGCCGGGGTCGAGCGGGCAGAGGGTCGGGGTGTCGAGGCGGCCGAGATCGACCGTGTTCGGCTGGTGGCTCATGAGCGGGTGGTATGGATGGCCATCAGAAGCAGGAACACGACGAACGCCACGTACAGGACGAGCCAGAGCAGCAAGACCCAGCGCGGCCGTCGCGTTTCGGTGCCGAAGGGCCCGTCCGGGCGGGCGTCAGATTGTTTGGGAGTGCTGGTAGTCATGGCGGTGGCTCGGTCTTTCCCAGCGGTTCGTGGACGTTGGCAGGTTGCGCGGCCTGCTCGGGCGGCGATGCGGCTGCCAGCCGGCGGATCTCGGGCAGCAGGAGTTGTGCCGCCAGCGCCTTAACGGTACTGGCGATGGGAATGGCTAGCAACATGCCAAGCAGGCCGGCCCATTGACCGCCGATGAGCAGGGCCACGACTGTCGTGACGGGATGGAGGCCGGAGGAGCGTGACTCGATCAGCGGGGTCAGGATGAACGACTCGATGGCCTGGACCGCCATGTAGACGGCCATGGCCAGCAGGACGGGCATGGTCCAGTTGACGACTTCGCCGGGGAGCGCGGCCTGGACGGCACCGAAGTAGGCGCTGACCAGGGCGAGCGGCAGTGCCACCAGGGACATGAAGGGCACGAGGTTCAGCAGGCCGGCCAGGGCGCCCAGGGGCACGCTGAGCGGCACGCCGACCAGCGTCCAGCCGACCGCGGTCAGCAGGGCGACGATCAGGCACACTATGAGTCGGCCGCGGAAGAAGTTGGCGATGGCGGAGTCGATGAGCCGGGCGACCCGGATGACGCGTTCGCGGGAATCGTATGGCAGATGGTCACGGATCGCGGCCACGATCGCATCGAATTTCCAGAGGAAGAAGAAGGTGTACATAGGCAGCAGCACGAGCAGAGTCAGCAGGTTGAAGGTGTTGCCGAGCATGCTGAAGACGAAGCCCAAGGCATACTTAGCGGCCGCCACACCATGGTCGCGCAGCCAGGGCAACAACTCGTACCACCAGGCGGTGACGGACTCCGGAGCGCTGGCAGGGTCGGCGGTTTCTGGCACGCCCTCAGCGTCGGTCGTGGCGGCGCTGAGCCAACCGCGGACCGTGTGCAGGTAGGAATCCTGCTTGCCTTGCAGGTGGGCGAGGTGGTCGGCCGTGACACTGACGACGAAGAACGCCAGCACCAGCAGCAGGGCGGTGCCGAAGAAATACAGGGCGGCGATGGTAACCAGGCGGTTCAGACCGCGGCGTTCACACCAGGCTACGACGGGGTTCAGGATGTAGGCGATGGCCAGGGCGGCCAAGATGGGCGTGAAGACGGGCCGGAGGCTGAGCAGGAGCCACAGGAACAGGATCAGCGCCAGCAGCTTGCCGATGAAGCGGACCCAGGCGCGGGCGTTTTCGGACAGCGGTGGCAGGTGGCGGCTCACGTTTGACATTGTCGGCTAATCGTCCTGTTCGTCCAGCGAGATACCGTAGGAATCAAAGGCCGTCCCGAAGTTGTATACATCATCGAAATCGTCGATCGAGTCGGATTCCTGCCGGCCCAGCAGTCCGAGCCTGACCAGCAGAAACACCATTTCGCCGAAGTCGCGGGTTCGGTGGATGTTCCAGCAGTTGAGGACGGTGCGGGCCAGCGCGCCCCAGCGCTGGCGGGCCAGGTCGCGCAGACCCTCACAGAGCTGTTGGCCGGAGACGTGCAGGGGTTCGTCCCCGGTAGCATCAGCGTGCACGCGGCGCGTGGTGAATTCGAGTCCTTCGTGCAGGAACTCGAAGGCCTCCGGCGGGTAGCGTCCGTCCGCGCGGATGGCTTGCAGCAGGCGTTCTCGGGGGTCCTTCGTCATGGTGGCTGGCAATCGGCGTGTGGTTCACTCCTCACGGCGTTCAATCCGGCCCCGCGCCGCCAGGAGCGTCCGGCCCAGGTTTGCCCCCCGGCCTGCGACGACGACGACGGCGGCCGCGTTGCGGCGCGTCGGCACGTTCCTTGGTCGGGTGCGAATCGGCCGGGCCACGCTCGGCCTTCGGTGGCGGTGCGGCGTCAGCTCGTCTTTGGGTCGCCGGAGGTTGGGGCTCACGGCGGGGCGCCTGCTCGGACGGTTCCGGCGTGGTTCTGCGCCGGCGGCGGCGCCGCCCGCGCTTGGCGGACTCCTCCGGCGTGCTGGGCGCGGCGGGGGCTGGCTCCGGCTCGGGCGGGACGACGGCGGGGGGGGGCGTGGGTGGTGGCGCCGGCACGGGCTTGGGCCGCGGCAGGTTGAATTCGCGGATTTCCTCGAGCGGCACGGCGGTTTGATGGGGCA
>CAZYGM010000025.1:0-23672 GCA_964647015.1 uncultured Planctomycetales bacterium
TCACATTCTGAAAATCCACCCCGCCCAGCATGGTGAAATCCACGCCGAACTCGTTGGCTTCATTCAGCGTCGCTCGCAGCACCGTGGCCTCGACGAGCACCTGCTTGGGCCGGTCATCGATCGTTGCCAGCAGCTCCGCTACCGCGTCCAACTCCGCCGGCCCGGCCGTCACGATCACATAGTCAATCCCGGCCGGCCCCATCGTGTCGCTGCCCCCCGACCGGCTCTCCTGCTCCCCGCCGCCTTGCACCACTTTCGCCAGGTCGCCCAGCAACCCCCGCACCGCCGCTGCCGCCTCGGTCGGGTTGATATACCGCAACCGGAACACGCGCGTCACCGCCGGCGGCCCCAACGCCGCAATCTCCGCTGCCGTCCCCACGAACATCGTCCCGCCAAGCAGCGCGTAAGCGTATCCGTTCGGCGTCAGGATGGCGTCCAGAGCCTGTTCCAGCGACACATCGTACAGGTTCGCCGAGACGCTCCCCGCCACGCTCGTGCTGGCGACAATATTCGCCCGCGCCTCATAGCTCAGCATCTCCAGCAGCGTGGCCACGGGCATATTCCGGACGTGTACGTCCAGCAGGCCCGTGTCCGAAGCCGCGACCTCGTCATCGCTTGCCGCGGCGGCCGAAGCCGCGCCCTGGTCCAGCGGCCCGGCGGTCGGAAACAGCCCCGAAAGCACCTTCAGCACGTCGGGCGGCTCCCCGGTCTGGCCCAGGCCGGAAGATACGCCGAGCGCCGCCATCAGGACGGTCGCCGCGCAGAGACCGCCACGTTTCGTGCCCCTCATTTGTGCCCGGCACCGGCCGGTACGGCATAGCACTGTGCACATATTGCGCTCAATCCATGACTGGTCCGCTGCCGTCGGGACCGCGGCGTCCGGGCCACGGCCAAAACGAGGATCCAGCGTCTGCCTGCAAAGATCGTCCATAGGCTAAATCGGGAGTGAGTTATCGGTAGGTTCAAGAAAACTACGCGGACGCGCGGCGTACGCCGGCCAAGATGAGAATCCGCCCCAAGTCGCCGCGCGCTTGCATCGGAAGCGGTTCCGGCCCAGTCCCACGCCAACAAAGAAGAGTGTCCCTGAGATGGTCGATGAACGAACGACGGAATCTTATTCGCCCGGCCAGGCCGGGCCGTGCGCATGCTGATGCGGCGGGCCTTCAATGACGCGTGCCGATCATAACCCATTGTCCCGGCGAGCTTTCTCGATCATCGAGCTTACTCTCATCATTGCGATTATTGGCATCATGGCATCAATCGCGCTGCCACGCTTCTCCGGCAGCATAATGCGTGGCCGGGCCGACGCCGCTGCCCGCCGCGTTTTGGCCGACATCGCCCTGGCCCAGAACCTCGCCCGCCAGGCCAGCGCTTCCCGTAGCGTAGAGTTCTTCATCGGCTCGGGTACCTACCGCCTGCCCGGCGTGAGCGATCCCGACCGGCCCGGCATGGACTACCTGGTGCGCTTGGCGCAGTCCCCGTACGAAGCGCGGTTAAGCGAGGCATCTTTTGCCGGAGAAAGCGTGCTCACGTTCGACGGCTACGGCGTGCCAAGCAGCGCCGGCACGGTGGTGCTCCAAGTGGGCAGCGAGCAGCGGACTCTGACGGTCGCAGCGCTCTCCGGCCGGGTGACTATCAGCGAGGCGAACGTAACTCCAGTTAACTAGCTCCGCGCGCCGGCAGAACACCGGGCGCTAGAGGCATGATGAAACCTGACCTGACCGAGTTTGGACGCCGCCCGCCATCCGCCTTCACTCTGGTGGAGGTGCTGGTCAGCTTGGTCGTGGTAGGCTTGGTCATGGCCGGCCTGAGCGGGGCGTTGTTCATGACGACCAAGGCCCTGCCGGCCGCCGGCACGAGCACCGCCCGGCAGGTCGCACAGAACGACTGCGTGCTCGGCGAGCTGGTGGCCGAGTTGCAGCAGGCGCTCCACATTCGCGAGCGCTCTCCGCACTCGATCACCTTCACCGTCGCGGACCGCAACGGCGACGGATGCCCGGAGCGGGTCCGGTACTTCTGGTCCGGCACAGCCGGCGACCCCTTGATGCGACAATACAACGGCTATCCAGCCGTCGAGTTGCTTGCCGACGTTACCGATTTCTCGCTTGCATACCAGACCAGGACACTCACTGAGGAATACAGCGGGGCGCCCGTCGAGGGCAGCGAGCAGACGCTGTTTTCGTACACCTCCTCGTCCGACCTCGGCGACCTGGAAGTATCCAACAGCAGGTCGTGGGGGCAGAGCTTTACGCCCACCCTCTCGAGCGCGGCGCTCAGTTGGCGCGTCACGCGCGTTGGCGTCCAGGCCAAAATGGCCGATCTGCCAGACGGCATCACGGTTCTGCGCGTCGTCCCACTTGGGGACGACGGCTGGCCGAGTGCCGACATCCTGGCGGAAACCCAGTTCAATGAGATTACGCTCCCGGTTCTTTCCTACGGGTTGCGTGAGTATTCGCTGCCGTCCGCGGCTTGGCTCTCACCCGGCGACAGCGCGTGTATCACCTTCAGCACTGCCGGCAACACCAAGGCCTGCAACCTGAGGCATCAGAACAAGAATGTGTCCATACCCGGCGCCGCGCTCTTCAGGGGCAGTCCGGGCTGGGACAGGATTCACGCTGACAGGGCCATGTTGATTTCCGTGTACGGCACAGAATGCACCGCCGGCCCGCCCCAGACCGCCACGTACACATTCATCACGATGGTCCCCGTGACAGTCGAGACCGGCGGCGACGACGCCACCCGCGTCAGCGCCACGGCCCACCTGCTGAATACCCCGGAAGTGCTCTCCGGATTCTGGGAGCTGGACTTCACCAGCAATCCGACCACGCTGGACGTTAACGGCGACGGTTTGCCCGACTGGACGCAGCGCGGCGGCGGCACCTTCAACGCGGCCACCATCGCGGGCGGTCTCTGGACGCCCGCCGCCACGCTCGACACCTACCCGGACCACAACTTCGACCAACTGACGGTCGCCACCATGCGCGCCCGCAGCACCAGCACCAGCGGCGCCGGCGCCGAGCTGCGACTGAACGTGGACTGCGCCGCCAACACCTGCGCCACAATAACGGCCCGGCTGCGTCTCCAGACGAACGCCACGCAGACACTGACCATTTACCACCAGGCCGGCGCGGCGGTGCAGCGCAAGCTTGTCACCGTCACCGGTCTGCCGGTCACCCTCGTGACCGTGCGGCTGCTGGTGGATCCGGCTTTGCGTACCGTGAACGTCAATGTCGATGGGACCGATAAGGGCACCTTCTACTACGTTACGTACAGCCCGTCTGATGTAGACCGCTTCGCCAGCGTGGGCGCCCTTTCCGCCGCCCAGTTTGACTACGTCAGCGTGCGCGTGGGCGGATCCGTGGCCACCGGCCAACTCGAACTCCCCGTGGATGAGGGCGCGCTCGAGGGTGCCGGTACGCCGGCGGCCGCAGCCGCGGCGTCGAAGGCGCTGAAGAAACTGACAACCGCCAGTGAGAAGCAGGACAATTAAGTTCGAATCGGTGAGCGCCCATGCCAAGCTTCGGTCGCCGTCTTCCTCGGATCACGCTGCTCGCCAGCCCGTTCGGGCGCGGGCCGCGCGGTCGCGCCCTGACTCTTATCGAGGCAACTGTGTCCGTATTGGTCGTCGGAGTCATGCTGGTTGCCGCCCTGAACACGGTCGGACTCACCCGCACCAGCGAGTCGCGCCTCGTGGAACGGGCGCACGCCCTGCGGCTGGCCCAGGACCTCATGGCCGAGATCCTGCTGCAAGCCTACGCCGATCCCATTGGCGGCCTCGGCTCTTTCGGCCCCGGCTCGTCGGAAGCCGCCACCGGCAACCGCAGCCTGTTCAACGACGTGGATGATTACCATGGCTGGTCAGCCACGCCACCGCAGCAGCGCGACGGCACCCCCCTGACCGAATACACCGGGTTCACCCGCCGCGTCAGTGTCGACTGGTTCAACCCGGCTAATCTGAGCCTCAAGGTCGCCAGCGAATCCGGCGTCAAGCGCATCACCGTTACGGTCGAGCAGGCTGGCCGCGTGGTCGTCCAGTTGCACGCCTTCCGCACATCCGCCTGGCTCGACCCGCTCGAACTACGGGGGGAACAGTAGTGCCAATCGCCCGACGCACACCTGGCGCCACCGTTCGTCGCCGCGGCTTCCTGTACGTCGCCGTGCTGAGCACGTCGCTCGTCGTGCTGGTTATTGGCATGTCGGCGCTCCTGGCCACGCGCGTCGAGCACCGCAGTATGGTCGGTACTCAGGACGCCGTCGCCGCCGACCTGCTCGCCCGTTCGTACATTGACGTGGTGACCTACCGCCTGTGCAACAACACGAGTTGGCGCAGCGACTACGCCAGCGACGCCTGGAGCGCCGGCGAGGCCGCGGATGACGCCACGCTGTACTTCATGCTTAGCGACGAGCTGGATGGCAATCTGGCCAACAACAGCACCGATCCGGTGCGGCTATACGGCGCGGCTCGCGTGGGCGACGCCCTGCGCATCTACAGCGTGCTCCTGCACGACCCGCGCACGGAAACCAATCAGCTCGTAAACCCCGGCTTCGAGCAGGGCACCACCGGGTGGTCTGAGTTCTACTGCGGCTTCTCGTCGGTTTCGTCGGTACCCCACTCCGGAACATACAACCTGTCCGTCTACAACCGCACGGCCTGGTACTCCGGCCCCCAGCAAGTCGTGGTCGATGTCGTGGAAAGCGGGCGGACGTACCGCGCGTCGGCCTGGGTGCGCTCCGACGCCGGCGCCCAGCAGATGCTCATACTGCTCCGAATCACGCACTCCGGCGGCACCATCGACAACTACTACGGCAGCGCTGCCTGGGCCGACGGCAACTGGTCCTTCCTGACGCAGTTGTTCACCCCCACCTGGAGCGGCCCGGTCGAAAACGCCCGCCTGCTGTTCTGCACGTACAGCAATACCGGCAACTTCTCCCTCGACGACGCGGCCTTCATCCCCTTGGACGACCGCCCACCGCTGGCTCCGGTCCCCGGCACCTGGCGGCGCGAGGTGCAGCCCTGACCACCGCCTCGAGTGGACACAGGCAGAGTTTGAGGAGTGGGCCCGCGGTGTGCCGGTGCGCTGTGGCTGTCAGGCTCGCTTTCTGCCTGTCGGGCCGGAAGATCGGGAGTTCGGGGCAACGACGCCGATGGCGGTGTTCGGAGACTCTCAGGACCTAGGAGGTTGTGCCCAACGTATCGACTCGCCGCACGCCACGTATCTGCCTCGAACCGCGTCCCTTCGCCCGCTGCCCCCGCTATCGCTTTCGGCGCAACCCCGCCGCGTACCTCGCCCAGCTTGAAGCGCTATTGCTCAGGCACGCTTTGTCAACGCCGTTTGTTTGACGGCCACGGGGGCCGCCATGACACGCAGGCATCGGAGGATGAGATGTTGTCTGTCCTCGACGGGCCATGCCTCGCCGACCGCGCCAACTAGACCCGTCCGTCTGCTGACAGCCGAACCGACATGCAGCAGTTCTCCGACACGTGGCTGGTCATGCTCGTGCGCAGGCCCGTAGTCCGATAAGGCCGCAGCACGTTTCAGGAGGCCACTCTGGGGACCCGATAAGGTGAGGCGGTAGGGCGCCGCCGGCGCCGAAATTGCGCGGACGGACGGAGCGTGACCGGACCAGTTGATCGCAAAATCATGCCGGCCGAGGCTCTGAGCAGTCTGCTGCAGGCCGCTCGGGCCGGTGGCAAGACGGTCGTGCAGTGCCACGGGTGTTTCGACATCGTGCACCCGGGGCACGTGCGCTACTTGCGCTTCGCGCGCGAGTTGGGGGATATTCTGGTCGTGTCGCTGACCGGCGATGCGGGCGTCGATAAGGGTGCCGAACGGCCGTACATCCCGCAGGAGTTGCGGGCGGAGAACCTGGCGGCGCTGGAATTCGTGGACTGGGTGGTCATTGATCCGCACCCGACGGCGGCGGAGGTGCTTGAGTGCCTGCGGCCGGATGTGTACGTGAAGGGGCGCGAGTACGCGCGGGCCAGCGACCCGCGTTTTGTGCGCGAGCGGGAGATTGTCGAGCGGCACGGGGGGCGTGTGGTCTTTCACAGCGGCGATGTCGTGTTCAGCTCGACGCGCCTGCTGGAGAGCATGGTCCGCGACGAGGCGTTGGATGAGGATCGCCTGCGGGCGTTGTGCGAGCGCAGCGGGATCGACGCGGCGGCGGTTCAGGAGGTGTTGGAGCGTTTCCCGAAGCTGCGGGTGGTGATCGTTGGCGATTTGATTGGCGAGCGGTACGTGTTCTGCGACGCCGGCGCCGTAGCGCAGGACGCGCCGGTCATGTCGCTGCGGCGGCTGGGGGAGCGCGAGTACTGGGGCGGGGCGGTCGCGGTGGCGCGGCAGGTGCAGGCCCTGGGAGCGACGCCGTGTGTGCTTACGGCGGGGGGAAGGAATGCGGCGGCGCGGCGGGTGGCCGAGCGCTTCGCCGAGCTGGAGATTGCCGGGGAGCTGTTGCGTTACCGGCCGGCGGTTGTGCGGCGCACGACATTCGTGGCGGATGATGAGAAGCTGTTTGAGCTGACCGAGGGCGAGTCGTCGCCGTTGGATTCGTCGGCGGAACGGCGGGTGCTGGAGCTGCTGGCGGAACGGCTGGTGGACGCCGACGTGCTGATCTGGTGCGACCACGGCTTTGGGATGCTGACTTCCGGGCTGGTGCGTGCGGCGGGGGCGTTGGCGCGGGCGCGCGGGGTGCGGGTAGCGGGCTATGCCTCCGGCCAGCACAGCCAGTTGAGCGCCCTCGAGCAGACGGACCTACTGACGGCGACGGAGCGCGGCCTGCGTGAAGCGATGCACGACATGAGCTCGGGTTTGCCGGCAGTCGTGTGGAACCTGCTGCAAAGCACGCACGGCCGGGCGGCGGTTGTGTCCTTGCGCAAGCGCGGCCTGATGGGCTTCGAGGGCGAGCCGGCGCACCATGTCGGGGGGAATGGCGGCGATGAGCCGGGGGCGCTGTCGGAGCGGCTCAAGAGCGAGTTCGTGCCCTCGGTGGCACGGCACCACGTGGATTGGCTGGGGGCGGAAGCGGCGGTAATCGCTGCGGCGGCCCTGACGCTGGCGGCGGGCGGTTCAGTGCCGCTGGCGACTTACGCGGCCGCCAGTGCAGAAACACTGGCGGTCAGCCGGCCTGGCGGGCAGCCCGTGACGGCGGCTGAGTTGGCGGCCTGGTTCCACAACCGTCCGGAGTTGCGGCCGCAGAACCGGTTCCTGCCTGACCCGGCCCGGCTCAGCGATATCGCCATGTTGGCCCCGCCGCTGGCGACGGGAGCAGCGCATGGCTGAAGTGCGACCTGAAGATGTGAGTCTGTACATACCGGCGCGCAATTCGGCGCGGACGCTGGCGGCGGCCGTGGCCGGGGCGCTCGCTCAGCGCGTTGCTCCGGCCGAGCTATTCCTCGTCATCGATATGCGCTCCAGCGACGAGACGGCAGAGATAGCGCGGCGCACCGGCGTGCGCATCATCGAGCAGCACGAGCGGGGGCTCGGGCACGCGCGCAACCTGGCGATTGAGAATTGCCGCACGCGCTGGCTGGCGTCGTGTGACGCCGACGTGGTGCTTGAGCCGACCTGGCTGGAGCGGCTGCTGGCGCGGTGCGGCGACGACGTGGCCGCGGTGGGCGGCGGCACGCACGAGCGGCTGATTACGCCGGCGGACCGGTGGCGCGCGGTGAACATGCCGCACAACTGGGGACCGCTGGCGTTCGACAACCCGTTCATGCTTGTGAGCGAGATGGTGGCGGACGTGCGCGCGTTGCGCAGCGTGGGCGGCTACCGGGCCGATCTGAGCTATTGGGAAGATTCGGACTTATGTCAGCGGCTGCGGCACGCGGGCCACACGCTGCGCTATGAGCCGGGCGCGGTGGCGTACCACGATCGGCGCGACAGTGTTGAGTCCGTGCTGAAGCTGCGCTGGGTATACTCGGCCCACCGGCAGCGAGCGCGGCTCGAGAGCTTGCCGGGGCTCGTTAGCAAGCTAGCCATCAATCGCGGCTACTGCATCCAGAGCCTGTCGCAAACGCTACACAGCGACCATGCGGACGTATGCGCGATTTCGGTGCTGCTGTGGTTTCATCATGCGCGGTCTGACCTGCGGGCAGCCTTGGAGCCGCTGCCGCTTCTGGACGAGGCGGCGCGGGGGGCGTGTGTTGAGCGGCTGGATGACGTGCTCGGCGGCTGCCTGACGGGCGCGTGGGAGCGGTTCCGGGATGGGCTGAGCCGGCTGCTGCCGACATTCGGTCGCGGCGCGCGGCAGGAAGGGGCGCTGGTCGACACGCCGGGCTTTGCCCAGTATCTGGAGGCCGCCCGGGACGCCACGACATACTTCCTGGGCGAGATCCCCGAGAGCGTTACCGCCGCGGTCGTGCAGTCCGTTGAGGGGCTTGCGGCCGGGCAGGGTACCTGGCCGTTTGCGCGGCCGGCGTTGCGGGTGTCGGTTGCTGATGAGCAGGTACTGGCGGATTTGCCGCGTACGCCGGCCTGGCGCTGGGGCGAGCTGGCGGAAACGCTGGCGACGGCGTGTGGACTGGAGCCGGACTATGAAGCGGTTCAGGTTATGGGGCCGAGCCTGGCAAGTGAGCGTCCGGAGGCCGGCAGGGGGGCGGATGCGCCGGGTGGGCTGGTACTGATTCCGCACGTGGAAGCGCACAGCGATCCCTTGGGCGCGATTCGCGCGGCCCTGGAGCGGGCCGAGACGGCGGTGCTGGCCTATCAGCCGCCGGCCGGCTTCATTCCGGCAGTGCCCATCCTGGCGGCCCGGGACTTGGCCGCGTGCTGCGCGCAGGCGGGCTGGGCGATACGGCATTTCCTTACCGAGGCCGGGCTTACGCGCCTGATCGTGACGCGGGCGCCGACGGCCGAGAGGCGGCCCGACAGTTCTCGCCGGAGCGTTTTGCAGCCGGTGTGAGAATTTCGTTTTGCCAGTCCGGGGCGACCTGCGTATACTGCGAATCGGCTATTCCAGAGCGGTCTGAACGCATCGAAGAAGCATTGAACCGCTGGTCGTGCGCCATGGTGGGCGGCGGCCAGGTTCGGGCAACGCCGGTGGGTTTGCCCGGGCTTGTAGTCTTTCCACGAGGCGAAGACGACGGAGCGAGCGCCGCAGGAGTCGCACTCCGATGAGCATCAAGCTGGCGTGCATTGGTGGTCGCGCTGCGTATGATCTGGTTCGGCAGGGGGCCTTCGTTGCCAACCGTCTGGGGCCGCGACCAACCCCCTTCGGCGAGTCGCAACCGATCTACCGCTGCACCGCACCGGCCGGCGAGTACCTGCTGCTCTGCCGGCACGGCGAAGCCGGGTACGAAGTCACGCCCAACCTCATCAACTACCGCGCCAATGTCTACGCCCTGAAGGACTTGGGCGTGGAAGCCGTCGTGTCGTGGAGCGAGACGCGCGCAATCAGCCACAACTTCAAGATCGGGCAGTTCGTCATCGTTGACGACCTGGTGGACGAGACGGTCTCGCGGCCACGCACATTCTTTGATAACAAGGAGTTAGGGCACATCCGCCACTGGCCGGTCTTCTGTCAGGCGTTGCGGAAGGCGTTTGCGAGCGCACTTGCGGAAGAGAAGCTGGAATTCTCCGACCGCGGTGTGTACGTCTGTATTGAGGGGCCGCGCCAGGAGACGCCGGCCGAGGCCCGGAAATACGCGAGTTACGGCGGGGAGCTGATCGGCCAGACCGTGGCGCCCGAGGTCTTCCTGGCCAAAGAGCTGCAAATGAACTACGCCAGCCTGTGCTTCGTCGTGCGCTACGCCGAGACGGGCACGCCGTATCCGGCCTTCGAGTCCGGGCGCGTACTGAGCGAGGCGGCCTTGGAGCAGCGTGCCAATGCGGCGGTCAAGCGCGTGCCGGGCGTGATCAACCGCGTGTACGATGCGCTGGGACGGCAGCCTGCGGCGGTGGCGGAGCTGGCAGCCGCCAAGTGCGCGCCACCGAACGGCGCCCGCAACGGCAACTGGCGGGAATGGTTCGAGAACATGATCAGCCGCCCGCACGCGGGGAGCCCGATATCGTGATTCTGCGAGCGGCGTGGGTGGCGCGCGGCGGCGCGGCGCCCATACGGGACGGCTACGTCAAGGTCGCCGCAGGCCGGATCGCCGACGTTGGATCGTTCGAAAGGGGGGTGGTAGGGGCGGAGGGGGTTCATGACCTAGGTCAGGCGATCCTGATGCCCGGCCTGGTTAATCCGCACACCCATCTCGAACTGACGGCCTATGCCGGGCGACTACCGCCGGCGCCGCTGTGGGAGTGGTTGGCGGCGCTCGTGCAGTTGCGGCGGGAGCCGGGACGGGTAGAGCGCGAGCGGCAGGGGGTCCATGACGGGGCCTGGCAGTCGCTGCGGGCGGGGGTTACGTGCGTGGGGGACATTTCCCGCGAGAACGTAGCCTGGCAGGTGCTCAAGGACATTCCCATTCGCAAGGTGTGCTACGCGGAACTGCTGACTCTGGCGGACTTGCCGCCGCGCGATCCTGCCGAGTTGCGGGCCGCGGTGACGGAGATTCGGGAGGACGAGCTACTGATTGCCGGCGTAACGCCGCACACGCCCTACACCGTTCCGGGAGCGCAGATTCGCGCCGCCATCGAGCTGGCCAGCGAGCTTCAGCGTCCCTGGTGTACGCACTGGGCCGAGACGCCGCAGGAAGTCGCGTTTCTGGCCGGCGAAGTCGCGGCGTTGCCGCTTTTTGTGCAGAAGCTGCTGGATCACTGCCGCGTGCAGTCGCCGAAGATGACTCCTGGCGAGTATCTGGAGCAATGCGCCGGGGGATTGCCGCCGGGTTTGCTGGCGCACGTGAACTACATCGCGGATGAAGACCTGTCGCGGCTGGCCCGGGCCGGGCATACGGTGGCGTATTGTCCCCGCTCACACCACTTCTTCGGGCATACGCCGCATCCGTTCCGGCGGCTGCAGGCGGCGGGCATCCCCGTGACGATCGGGACGGACAGTGCCGCCAGCAACGAGAATCTGTCGGTGCTGGAGGAGCTACGCTTCGTGCGCCGGCACGTCGCGGAGCCACCCTCCGCCCCCGCATTGATTGAGATGGTGACCAGCACGGCTGCGGCGGCATTGGGGCTGGCCGAGGTTATCGGAACGCTCGACGTCGGCAAGGCGGCCGACTTGGCGGCGTTCCCATGCCCGTCGGACGTTGCGGACCCGCTGGCTGCGCTGATTGATGCGGCTCCGGCGCCGCTGGGTGTCTGGGTCGCGGGCCGGCGAGTTGTCTGAACGCGAGGGCTTATAAGCCGCGCTGCGTGACTAGATAGACGGCGAAGCTGCCGAGCCAGTGGCCGCCCTCGTACTCCAGGTCGGCGATGGCCGCGAGGCCCGCCGCACGGTGCGCCTGGGCAGCCGCCCGCAGCACCGGCAGGCGGGCATCGCCGGGCGGCAGACCGGCGCTGAGGCCCTCCAGCATCCAGGCCCGCGACAGATTGAGCCCGTCAAGGTGCACGAGGTGGCCGTCGGAGCGATCGGTGACGACCGCCGGCACGAGCCAGTCGGGCTGATTACCGCCGGTCAGCGTGGGCAGGAAGCCGCTCAGCCAGGCCGCAAACTCGCCCGGCGCCAGAATGCGGCGCATTAAGTCGGCCTCGGCGAGGATGGGCGACAGGAAGGCCTGTCCGTCCGGCTCGAAGGCCAGGTTGGCGCTGCGGTCCCAGAAGTAGTACTGGCGGGCCCGCTCTGCCACCAGCGCGGCCATTTCGGCTTCGCCGGTTGTCCGGGCCCAGTCGAGGACGAGGCCCAGCGCGAAGGCGGTCTGGCTGTGCTCGCCGGTGCGCACGGGGTGCGACAGCTTGGGCAGCCAGCTCTTGAGGCGTTCGGCTGCTTCGCGTTCGAGGGGTGTGAGTGTTTGTGCCCAGGTGCGGGCGTCGGCGTCGTCCCATTCGTGCAATTCAGCCGCGAGTTGCAGGAACCACGCCAGCCCGTACGGCCGCTCGAAGGTGCTGCGGCCCGGGGTGCGCAGGTAGGCCAACTCGGCCGCGACTTTCTCGGGCGTGAAGCTGGCGGCCAGGGCCGCGCGGGCCTCGGGCGCGAAGGGGGCGTCGGGATACATGCGGCAGAGACGCGCCAGTAGCCAGTGGCCGTGCACGGCCGAATGCCAGTCGAAGCAGCCGTGGAAGATGGGCGTGAGGTCGCGTGGGGGACGGACGTCGTCGTCCGAGTTGAGGACGTGCGCGATCTTGTTGGGGTATTCGCGGTGGACGCAATCCAGGGCGAGCCGCGCGAAGCGCGCGACGGCGTTCGTGTCGAGAGTCTCCTTCGGCTGGGCCGCGGCCGCGGCGGCGGTGAGTGCAATCAGCAGCAGAGCGGGCAGGTGACGCATGACGGTCCTCCAGGATTGCCGATTCAAGCCGCGCGGCGGCGCGCAGCGCGGCATGCGCTGCTGGGCGGTCAACGTCGGCCACCCGCCAGGGCGGGTAGGCTCAGGGCCGACGTTAGTGCGGTGCCAGCTTGGCGCGTTTGGCCTCGATGTCGGCGATCAGCTTGTCGTACGCGTCGATGAACGCCTGCACGCCCTGGTCGAGCAGGCAGGCCGTGACCCACTCCATGTCAACCTTCAGCCCGGCCAGCTCATTCATGATAACCTGGGCATGCGCGACGTTGTCCTCGATCGTGTTCGCTACCACGCCGTGATCAACGATCGCATTGAGTGTGTTCAGCGGCACCGTGTTAACGGTGTAGCGGCCGATGAGCGGGTCGACGTATTTCGTGTCGGGGTAGGCCGGGTTCTTGGTGCTGGTGCTGGCCCACAGGGGGCGTTGCGGGCGGGCCCCCTGGACGCGCGGTTCCTCGAACTGCTCGCTTTCGAAGATGGCCTTGAAGCGCGCGTAAGCCAGCTTGGCGTTGGCTACCGCCGCCTGGCCGAGCAGCGCCTCGAGGTGCACTTCCCTGCCATGCTCCACGCGATGTTGCAGCACGTCGTCCGTCAGCGTGTCCACGCGGCTGACGAAGAACGAGGCCACCGACGAGACCAGCCCCAGCGGCCGTCCAGTCTTGACGTATTGCCGTAGCCCCTCCAGGTAAGCGGCTGCCACCCGCTCGTACATGCCGATAGCGAAGATCAGCGTCGCGTTGACGTTGATGCCTTCGCCGATGAGCGTCGCGATGGCCGGCAGGCCAGCCTCCGTGGCCGGCACCTTGATCATCACGTTGGGGCGGCTGATGGCCGCAAACAACCGGTGGGCTTCGGCGACTGTGCCGTCCGTATCATGCGCCAGGTGCGGGTTGACCTCGATGCTGACGAAGCCGTCGCGGCCGTGCGTCTCGTTGTAGACCGGCCGCAGAACATCGGCCGCTTCCGTGATGTCGCGCAGCACCAGCGCCTCGTAGATCTGCTCCGTGGTCTTCCGCTCGCGGGCGAGCCGGGCGATTTCGTCGTCGTAGTTCGTTCCGCCCGTGATGGCGCTGTTGAAGATGGACGGGTTGGACGTTACGCCCGTGACGCCCTGGTCCACCAGGTTCTGCAAACGGCCGGAAGTGAGCAGGTCGCGGCTGATGAAGTCCAGCCAGATCGATTGCCCCAGTGCGGCCAGTTGTCGTAGTCGGTTGATCATGAGCACACGTTCCTGTTGAGCGCAAGAGCTCTGTGCAATCCCGCAGTCGGCCGCGCCACGCCGCACGGGCCCAGCCGGAGCGGGAAGTCTAAACGACGGCCGGCCCGCACGCCACAGGATCCGGCTCGCGGCCCGCAGCGTGTGCAGGCGGGCTACGGTGGCTCGGGCGGCGGGTCCAGCAGGTCGGCCAGTTCCTCGGTGCGGCGGGTTGAGAACATGTCCACGAGGTAGATCTGCCCGCCCGTGACCGGGGCCTCGATCGGCAGGACGCCGGCCAGCTCGTCGTTGACGAGCACGGCCAGCCAGACGCCGACTTGGACATCGAGAAAGTCGATTAGCGGACTAACTCGCTGCGTGCTGTGCTTGGTGCGCTGGTGGTTTGTCGCGGTGAGGTAGTAGAGGCGCTCGGTTCCGACGGCGGTGAGCGAGATCTGCAGCAGGGGACGGCGGTCGCTGCGCAGGGCCCGGACGGCGGCGATGTCGGTCCGGTCAAGCTCGACCACTGGCGACACGTACATCTGCCGGCCGTCCTTGGTCTTCATCTCACGGAGGCCGTCCTGCGGCTCGTCGTAGGCCAGGTGGAAGGTGATGGTGACGCGCTCGCGCTGGTCGTCCGGGCGCTTGGCCGGGCCGGTTTGACTGGCGCAGCCGGTGCAGATGCCGGCGGCCCACAGCAGGGCGAGGACTGTCGGCAGGGCGGCCGCGCGCGTCATGATTCCCCCTCCGCCCGGCGCAGCAGCTCATCGAGTTCCGCCAGGGCCGCCGCGCGTGTGCGGAGGGCTTCGTTGAGCTGACGCGTGTACAGGGCGTCGAGGACGCGCCGGTAGATGGGACCGGCCGGCACGCCGCGTGCTGCCAGATCGTCGCCGGTGACGAGCGGCGGGGGGGTGACGGTTTCCGGCAAGACGGCGGCCAAGCGAGCGTCGAGGGCGGCGGTGCGGGCCATGCCGTCGGCCAGTGCCGCGTGGCGGGCGGCGGCAAGTTGCCGCAGCATTCCGAACGCGCGGTGCGCCATGAGACGCTTCAGGTCAGCCAGGCTGATGGCGTCCGGATCGTCGAGGTCGGCCTGGTGCGTCACCAGCCAGGCCACGTCTTCCCGCTGGGCGTTGGCGAATGTCAGCGCCCGGGCGACTTCCTGGACCTCGGTCGCCGCGCGATCGGCCAGCAGGACGGCGCACGCCAGCTCGAAAGGTGCATCGTCGGGCAAGTGTGCGAGCAGGGCATCGGCCGCCGCGATCTGCTCCGGCCGCCACTGGGCCCCGGCCCAGAGAAACGGCAGCAATCCGGTTTCGACCAGGAGGGTCAGCGCGCGCCGGCGGTTGGCATGGGACAGCATCTTCTCGAGCTCCTCGCGGACGCGCTCCGGCGCCACGGTCGGCAGCCGGGCGGCGTTGGCCCATATCGCGGCCTGCGTTAGGGGCTCGATCGTGAAGTCCAGCCGGGCGGCGAAACGCACGGCCCGCAGCAGGCGCAGATGGTCCTCCGCGAAACGGGCGGCGGGCTCGCCGATGGCGCGGATGACGCCGGCCTCCAGGTCCGCCTGCCCGCCCACGTAGTCCGTGACCACCCGGGCCAGCGGATCAAGGAACAGGCCGTTGACGGTGAAGTCGCGGCGCAGGGCATCCTCGCGCGCGTTCGAAAACCGTACTACCGCCGGGTGGCGCCCGTCCAGGTAAGGACCGTCGGCGCGAAATGTCGCCACCTCGACCCAACGCCGACGCTTGTGCACCAGCACCACGCCGAACTGCGCGCCCACCAGCCGTGTGGCGCGAAACAGGCTGCGCACGCGGGACGGGGTGGCGTCGGTGGCGACGTCATAGTCGCTGGGCGCGTGGCCGAGCAGCAGGTCACGCACGCAGCCGCCCGCCAGGAGGGCGGCATGTCCGGCCGCCACCAGGTCGCGCACGATGGCGACGGCGGCGTCCGCGGCCGGCGGCAACTCATGGGGCAGGGGAAACGAGGTCTCCATGGCGGACATGATACCAATGCACGCGGGTTTGCGCGGGGCCCGGTCGGCTTTCGACGCGCTGCTCGGTCAGGCGTATTCGCCTAGCCGCCGCCCCACCAGCGCCGCTTCGGCTTGCTTTCGCTGCCCTTGCCGGCTTCGCTCTGCTCGCGTTTGATGCGGGCCAGCAATTCCGTGTCCGGCACGCGACCGCCGGTCAGCCGACGCATGACGCGCAGCTTCTGGCACGTCTCCGGGTCGAGCTTGGACTCGTCGATTTGCGGGCCGGACGCGGCGGGCTGTTGCTTCGGGGGTGGCTCTGGCTTCTGGGCAGGCTTCTTGGCGCGTGGCGGAGGCGCAGGCGCGTTGCTGTCACTCTTGAGGGGCACCCGGCCGCGTTGCGGACCTACCGGCACCTCGACAACCTGCGGCGTCGCTTCGGCCGGCGGCGTGCCGGCCTCCAGCTCCGGCTCAACAGCCGCCGGCGCACCGAAGTCGTTAGATTCGAGCGCAGGCTCGGGCGCGGCCGCGAGGTCTTCCGTCGGATCCACGACGTCGTGGGCGTCCTCTGCGTCAATCTCCGCCAACTCGGCCGACATACGCTCGTCCGCGTCAGACGGATCGTCTTCGGCGGGTTCTGGCGGTGCGGGCGCCGAAGCCGTCGGGCCCACATCGGCCGGAGTGTCCAGCGCGGGGGTTTTCTGGGGCGGGGGGTGCGATGACAACGCAGGTACCCCAAGTTCGGCGAGCGGCACCGCGGTGGCGATGTGCCCCGGTTCATCGGAGAGCGTCTGCGAGAAGCTTCGGAACGCGGCCTGGAAGCGCTTCAAAGCCTCGGAGCGGGCTGCCAAGTCATGAGCCAGGCCATCTAGAGCGGCCTGGCGCTCGGCCAGCTCACGTTCTTTCGCCGTGATGCCCTGGCGCGCCTGATCCGACTCGGCCTGTTGCGCGCTGAGCTGTTGCTCGCGTTGCGCTAGTCCCTCCTGTCGCGCCGCCAACTCAGTCTCGCACTCCTCGAGGTATGACTGCTGTTCAGTGATCTCACCGGTCTGCCGGGCGAGTTCTGCCTCCCGCTGGGCCAATCCCTGCTCGCGCTGGTCGATCTGCGCGGCGCGGTCGGCAAGTTCGGCCGATTGCTGCTCGGCTTCCTCGCGACGTTTCTCAAACTCCTCCGCCGCGCCTGCAAGGCGTGTCCGCTCCGCATCCAGCTCAGCGCGGGCCTGGTCAAGCTGCGCGTGCTCGTCGGCAAACCCCGCGCGTTGTTGCTCAAACTCCTGGCGCTCCGCGACCAGCCGGGCGGTCTGCTCCTCAAGTCGGGTTCGTTGCTCGACCAATTCGGCGGCGTGCGCGGCCACGTCCTGCTGCTGCCGTGCGACCTCCTGTCGGGATTCCTCCAGCTTCGCGCGCTGCCCCTCGATATCCGTCCGTTCGGCGTGCAGTTGCTCCGCGGCGGCAGCGGCCTGCTGTTCGCGCTCCGTGAGTTGTGCGTGCTGCTCTTCGAGCTCGGCCTGGCGTGCCGCCAACGCCTCGTGACGCTCGGTCAGTTCGGCGTCCCGCTCTGCAAAGGCTGCTTCGCGGCGGCCGAGTTCCGCCTCGCGCTGCGCCAGCGCGCTCGCGCGGTGGGCCAACTCCGCGTCCGCGCGTGTCAGGTCAGCCAGCCGCTCCTGGAGCAGCGTCTGCAACTCGGCGAACTGCGCCGTCAGGTCCGCGAATTCGCCGGAGGTCGACGTCGCGGCGCCCGTGATGTCTCCGAGCGAGTCCACAACATCGCCCTGCGATGCCGAGTCGGCCTTGGTCTGGCGGTCTTTGGCCATGCGAGCGGTCTTTCCGGCGGGCGCGTGTGATGTCGCCAGCCAGCCTGTGGCGACAGCCGCACCGCCGCTAACCAGGCCGGGGTACACCTATTCCGGCCCGCGTTCGCGCGGGGGTAGCGCGGAGAGCGCGGACTGTCACTATCTTGAATCGCGGCGAATGGTCGCCGACTTGATTGGATTCTGTTGCGGGTCGCGGGCATGGCGGGGAGGGGGTGGTTGAGGTCCGGAAACTGCGGGTCTGGGCGGCTGCTGACGCGCGTTCGCGGGCTCTGAATCTGCCTGTCGGGGCTGGACGGCTGCTTGGCCGGCCACGATAATCCTCTCCCCGCCGGCCGGGACGCGGTCCATAACGCCCGCCGCAAGTTTGTGTTATCGGCGGCGTGGCGAAACGTCCCGTGCGAATGCCGGCACTACCCCCAGTGGACGTGGACAAGATGGATGCACGCCCTGAAAGTGGATCAGTCGGCGGCCCGGCCGCCAACGCCGGTCTGCCCTCCGGCAGTCAAGCGCCCGGCGATATCCCCAGCGCCACCTTCCGGGACAACCTGCACAGGGTTGCCGACCTGGTGGCCGATTACCTCGACACCATCGAGGGGTACCCGGTTCTGCCAAAGATCAAGCCGGGCGACGTGCGCCGCGCGCTGCCGGCCGAGCCGCCGGTGGAGCCAGAGCCGCTGGACCGCATTCTGGCAGACTACCAGGCGCTGATCGAGCCGAACACGACCCATTGGAACCACCCCGGCTTCATGGCTTACTTCGCCGTAACCGGTTCCGGACCGGGCATTCTTGGTGAGCTTCTGTCGGCCGCGCTGAACGTCAACGCCATGCTCTGGCGGACGGGGCCGGCCCAGACCGAATTGGAAGAGCACGTTTGCGACTGGCTGCGCCAGATGATGGGCCTGCCCGCGACATTCCGCGGGCACATCAACGATACGGCATCGATGAGTTCGATGTTGGCACTGGCGGCGGCGCGGCAGCAGGTGCGTGAGTATGACATCCGCCACCTGGGCATGGCCGGCCGGTCCGACCTGCCGACGTTGACGATTTACGCCAGCGACCAGGCGCATTCGTCGATCGGGAAGGCGGCGATTGCACTGGGCATCGGGCTCAATAACCTGCGGACGATTCCTTCGGACGACAAGTTCCGTATGGACTGTGCTGCCCTGGCGGCGGCGATTGAGACCGACCGGGCCGCCGGCCGCCGACCGCTGGCTGTGGTTGCCACGGTCGGCACCACCTCGACCACCAGCATCGATCCGGTATCGGAAGTGGCGGATATCTGTCGGCGGGCCGGGTTGTGGCTGCACGTGGACGGCGCGTATGCCGGGGTGGCGTCGATTTGTCCGGAGCTGCGCGCGGCCATGCCCGGACTGGAGCGTGCCGACTCGATCGTGACCAACCCGCACAAGTGGCTGTTCGTGCCGTCGGACTGCTCAGTGTTGCTGTTGCGCAATCCCGATGTGCTGAGAGAAGCGTTCTCCCTGATTCCGCATTACTTGAGCACGACGGAGAGCGGCGTCACCAACCTGATGGACTACGGCGTGCAGCTTGGGCGGCGTTTCCGGGCGTTGAAGCTGTGGATGGTGATCCGGGCTTTCGGGGTGGCGGGGTTGCGCGAGCGGATTCGCTATCACTGCGCGTTGGCGCGCGAGTTTGCCGGCTGGGTGGCGGAGGAGCCGGGGTTCGAGCTGTTCGCCCCGGTGCCGTTCTCGACGGTGTGTTTCCGCGCGACGCCCGATCTGCCGCCGGCCGAGCAGGACGCCTTCAACGAGCGGCTGTTGGCGCAGGTTAACGCGGCCGGGCCGGTGCTGATATCGCACACGCAGTTGCGGGCGCGCTACGTCATGCGGCTGACGGTGGGCAACCTGCGCACGCGACGGGAACACATCGAGCGCGCCTGGGAGCTGATACGTTCCGCCCGCGAGGCGTTGCAGCCTTAGCGGTGGTGTGCTGGGCCGGCGCGGCGCCGGCAGGGGGGTCAGGTTAGGTTCCGGCGGTACCAGTCGAGCGAGCGCTGCAGTCCTTCCGCGAAGAAGATGCGGGGCTCGTAGCCGATTACACGCCGGGCTTCGTCGAGGGCGGCCAGGCTGTGCCGGACGTCGCCGACGCGGGGCGGCTGATACTCGGCTGCGATGTCCGTGCCCAGGGCGCGGTTGATCAGCGCGATGATCTCGTTCAGGGTGATCCGTTCACCGCAGGCGATGTTTACGACCTCGCCGGCGAGCTTGTCCGCGTCGAGGGCGGCCAGGTTGGCGTTGACGACGTTGTCCACGTAGCAGAAGTCGCGCGATTGCTCACCGTCGCCGAACACGATTGGCTGCTGGCCCTTCAGCATGCGGGACATGAAGGCCGGGATGACGGCGGCATAATCACTCTTGGGATCCTGGCGCGGGCCGAAGACGTTGAAGTAACGCAGCGAGATGCTTTGCAGGCCGTAGCAGTGCGCGCAGCACGCGCAGTAGTGCTCGCCGGTCAGCTTGCCGACGGCGTAGGGGCTGAGCGGCTGCGGCACCATGCTTTCGTGCTTGGGCAGCGTGGGCGTCTCGCCGTAGGCGCTGCTGCTGGCGGAGTAGATGAAGCGCCGCGTACCGGCGTCGCGCGCCGCCAGCAGCATGTTGAGTGTGCCGTTGATGTTGACGTCGTTGGCTTCGGCGGGCTCGGCCACGCTGCGCGGCACGCTGGCCCGGGCGGCGAGATGAAAGACCGCCTCCGTGCCGGCCGTGCAGCGGCGGGCGGTTTCCATGTCGCGAATGTCACCCGCAACCAGTTCGATGTCGGACGCGACTTCGGCCAGGTTCGCGCGGTGGCCGGAACTGAAGTTGTCCAGGACGCGGACGCGCCGGCCACGCGCCAGCAGCCCACGCACCACGTGGCTGCCGATGAAGCCGGCGCCGCCGGTAACCAGACACAGGCTCATGGCTGATCCTCAGGCAGGTTGAAGAAGCGGATGGCGTTGGCGGTCGTGGCAGCGGCGAACGACTCGGTGGGTTCGCCGCGCAGCTCAGCCAGGAACCGCGCCGTGTGAACCAGCAGGGCCGGTTCGTTGGGCCGGACCTTGCGGACGGGATCGGGCGCCAAGTAGGGCGCATCGGTCTCGACCATGATACGGTCCAGGGGCGCGAAACACGCCGCGGCGCGGATCGTGGCGGCGCTCTTGAAGGTCACGACGCCGGTAAACGAAACGCAGTTGCCCTGGTCGATGATGCGCCGCGTGGTGGCCACGTCGGCCGAGTAGCAATGAAAGACCACGCGGCCGGCCAGGGGCGGGTAATCGGCCAGGATGTCGCAGACCCGCTCTTCCGCCTCGCGGGCGTGAATGACAACCGGCCGGCTTGCGTCCACGGCCAGTTCCAGGTGGGCGCGGAACACCCGCTCCTGGGTGTCGCGCGGGGCGAAGTCGTAGTGGAAATCCAGACCGGTCTCGCCCACTGCGACCAGCCGCTGCGGCCTGACGCTTGTCCGCCAGCGTCCCTGGAAGAGGTCGGTGAGCGCGGCCAGATCGTCCGGCCCGCAACGAGCCGCTTCGTGCGGGTGGATGCCGGCCGCGAAGCACACGCCGGTATGGTCAGCGAGCAGCTCGAAGCCGGCCCGGGCCTCCGCGAGTGTTGTTGCCACGTTAATGACACGTGTGACGCCGGCCGCCCGGGCGCGCTCCAGAACCGCGGCGATCTGCGGCGCCAAGTCCGGGAAGGTCAGGTGACAATGCGTGTCAATCAGCATGTGGCGCGGGGGCCGAGCGCGGCCCGCAGCGCTCGCACCAGCCGGCGAATCGCATGCGGACCATTATTCTATATTCTGGACCTGCTCTTTGATTCGGTCGATCGCGCTCTTGATCTCAATGATGTCGCGGACGATCTGCGAATCCGACGCCTTGGATCCCACCGTGTTGGCCTCGCGCAGCATTTCCTGCGCTATGAACTCAAGCTTGCGGCCGGCCGCTTCAGCACCGTCGATCAGCAGGTCAAACTGCTGCAGGTGGGCGTCCAGCCGGCTGAGCTCCTCGCTGACATCGCTGCGGTCCGCGTAGATCGCGACCTCGCGCAGCAGGTCTTCCTCGGCCAGCCGCACGCCGCTGCCGGCAATCAGCTCGCGGATACGGGCGGTCAGCCGCTCGCGATACTCCGCCGGAACCTTCCCGGCCCGCTCCCGCACGGCCGCCAGGGCCGTGCGGATCGCGCCGCTGTAGGCCCGCAGATCGTTAGCCAGGGCCTGGCCCTCGACCGCGCGCATCTGCACGACCCGCTCCAGGGCCTGTTGCGTAAGCTGCTGCGCGAGCGTCCAGGCCGCGGCACGCTCCGCATCACTTAGTTCACGCGTCTGGCAGACACCCGGCAGTGTCGCCAGCGTCGCCAGGTCGATTGTGAGGCGCGCGTCAGCCCCGGCCGCGCCCCGTAATTGCGCGACGTAGCGGCCGATGGCGGCCGCGTTAATCTCCGCCGCTGCCTCCGCCCGCAAGTCACGCACCCGCATACGGAACGAGATGCTGCCGCGGGAGAGCCGCTCACGGAGCAGCCGTTCCACGTCAGCCTCCAGGAAGGCCAGCCCCTCGGGCAGGTGAATGGCGGCCTTGAAGTAACGATTGTTGACGCTGCGGATTTCGAGGTGGTAGGCCTGACCGGCCGCTTCAAGCTGCGCTTCGCCGAAGCCGGTCATGGAGCGGATCATTGCAGCTCCCACATGGTGCGTGGCGGTGCCAGGTCCTCAGCACACCCTGCCTGGCGGCCGCAGTCATATGTCCTTGGCGGGGCGACTACTACCGCGCGCGGCGCGTGCCGCCCTAGGCCAAGTCTTCACCGAAGATCAGGCCGCGGGCCAGCGGCGGTAAGCCGGCCGGCTCGTCCATCTGCCAGAGACTGCCGGTCTCCCCCGGCGGGATCGTTTCCTGAATCGGTGCGGCGGGGGTACCCGGGCCTAAGTCGATCTTGCCGCGGACGAAAACGAAGTTGAGCAGTATGGCGTACACAAGCAGGATCGCCGCAACCACCACCGTGGCCCACGTCAGAAAGTCACCGGTCTTCGCGCCGAACGCCGTGTGCCCGCCCGTGCCGCCGAACGCACCGGCCAAGCCGACGCCGCGCCCGCGCTGCACCAGGACCAGGATCATCACAAAGACCGCGACCACGGCGAAGAAGAACGCCAGGACGCCATGATACCAAGCTGCCAGAATCATTTTCCTGTCACCACCTCGAGCCTGCTGATGCTCGTTCATCCGGCACGGCGGCGCCGGGGCCGAACGCACGCGAATTAAACAATATAACCGGTTCACCCCTTGGCTGCCAAGGCCGCCTCGACGATTCCGCAGAAGGTCTCCGCCTTCAGGCTGGCACCGCCCACCAGCCCGCCGTCAACGTCCGGCTGACGGATGAGTTCCCGGGCGTTGTCGGGCTTCATGCTGCCGCCGTAGAGGATGCGTATCTGCTCGGCTCGGCCGCCCACAAACTGCCGCAGCACTGCCCGCAGGTGCGCGTGGGCCTCCTGGGCCTGCGCGGCAGTCGCGTTGTGACCGGTGCCAATGGCCCAGACGGGTTCGTAGGCAACGACCAACTCATCGGCCGACCGCGGGGCGGCACCCACCAACCCGGCCGTCAGTTGAAACGTCAGCACATCCAACGTCCGCTCAGCCTGCCGCTCGGCGAGCGTTTCGCCCACGCACAGGATCGGAGTCAGGCCGGCCTTCTGCGCCGCGCGCACCTTCAGATTAATCATGTAATCATCTTCCAGGTGCCCGATCGTGTGCCGCCGCTCGCTGTGACCAATAATCACGTACTTCACCCCCACATCGGCCAGCATCGCGGCCGACACTTCGCCCGTGAATGCGCCCTGGGCCTCGAAGTACACGTCCTGGGCACCAAGCTGAATCCGGCCGTCGCCGAGGGCTTCCGCCAGCGGATGCAGGTAGACGAAGGGCGGACAGACCGCCACGTCGGCAGATTCGGACGCGTGCGGCGGAATTGCCTGCTTGATACCCGAAACCAAGTCGCGAGCGGAGCCCAAGTTTAGGTGCATTTTCCAGTTGCCGGCAATAAGCGCGCGTCGCATGAGGGTGCCTCCATCACATGCCAAAAGGCAATTCTAACAGGTTTCAAAGCAGTCTGCACGTTCCTGCGCGGCGTTAATTGTGGATGTTATAGGACTATTGGCGACCCCCACACGCCCCTGATAACCCCACCAACACGCCCCGTTACTGGTCCCCGGCAAGAACCGCCGATCAAAAGGTACACATGGTCCTGAGAAAGATGCTCCTGGACGTCCCCCAAGCCGCGACTACAATAACGCTTTCCGCGCCTCCATCAGGGGCCGACGGGCCGGCGCTAAGATCCGGTGACGTTGGTTAGGTGCGGAAGCATCAGGGCAGCGGAGGAGCAG
>CAZYGM010000026.1:0-23543 GCA_964647015.1 uncultured Planctomycetales bacterium
CCCGATTGGTGATCAACACGCACTACCTGCCGGCCGAGATTATCGCGAACTTGCGCCGGCGCGGTCGGCTGGACTGCCCGCAAGTGATCGTGACGACCGACCTCGAGACGCACCGCATCTGGGTGCAGGAGCCGGCCGAACGCTACTACACGGCTACCGAGCTGGGCGGCGCGTACCTGGCGACCTGGGGTGTTCCGGCTGAGCGGATCCGGACCACGGGCATCCCGGTGCGGCCGGCGTTTGCCGAGGTGCTGCCGGCGGACGCGCCGCGCGCGCGGCTGGGGTTGAGTCCGGAGGGGCCGGTCGTGTTGCTGTTGTGTGGCGCGCTGGGCATGGGGCCGGCTGAGGCGGCGCTGCGGCAGTTGCTGGAATTGCCGCCGGACACGCAGATTGTCGCCATAGCGGGCCGCAGCGAGCGTCTGCGGCGGCGCCTGGCCGCGTTGGCAGGCCCGGCCGGCCGACGGGTCAGCGTGATCGGCTTCACGGAGCGCGGGCAGGAGTACATGCGGGCGGCCGACGTGGCCGTGACGAAGCCGGGGGGACTGACGGTGTCTGAAGCGCTGGTCTGTCACCTGCCGCTCGTGCTGCTTGATCCGATTCCGGGCCAGGAGACGCGGAATAGCGATTACCTGCTGGAACATGGCGCGGCGCTGAAAGTCAATAACGTGCGCCTGCTGCGGTACCGCGTGCATGAACTGCTGAGTGCCCCGGAGCGGGTGGCCCGGATGCGGGCGGCGGCCGCGGCGTTGGCCAAGCCGAACGCGGCGCGCGACATTGCCTGGGACGCCCTGGGCCTGCTGGGTCGGTCTGAGCGGGTCGATTTGACAAAACCGGCGGCCGCACAAGAATCGGCTGGTGACCCGGGTTGACCCTGGACCCGGGCCGGCGAGCCGTGTGGGAAGCTGGCGTATGAAGTTTCTGGTCGCGATTCCGGTGTACAACGAGCAGCGCCACCTGGCGCGCGTTCTGGATGCCGTCCGCGCGCAGGCGGACGACGTGCTGGTTATTGATGACGGCTCGACGGACGCGACGTCGGCGTTGCTGGCGGACCGGCCGGAAGTACGCACGGTGCGGCACGCCGAGAACCGCGGCTATGGCCAGAGCCTGATAGACGCCTTCAGGGTGGCGGCGCGCGGCGGCTATGACTGGGTTATCTCGATGGACTGTGACGAGCAGCACGAGCCGGCCGAGATTCCGGATTTCCTGGCGGAAATGGCTCGCGCTCAGGCCGACGTCATCAGCGGATCGCGCTACCTGCGAGATTATCCCGACGACGATCCGCCGCCGGCCGAGCGGCGCCAGATTAACCAGATAGTCACGCTCATGCTCAACCAGGTACTGGGCCTGCGGCTGACTGACTCGTTTTGCGGCTTCAAGGCTTATCGCGTGGCGGCCATGGCGGCCCTGACGCTGGACGAGCCGGGGTATGCCTTTCCCCTGCAGTTCTGGGCCCAGTGCGCGCGCGCCGGCCTGCGCATCGTCGAGATTCCCGTACGCCGCATCTACCGCGATACCAGCCGGGAGTTCGGCGGAACGCTGGATGATCCGAGCGCGCGGCTGCGGCATTACCTGGCGGTGTTCGTCCGCGAGTTGCAGCGCCAGGAGACCCTTGGTGGCGCGCCGGCGCGCTGCCATTGTTCGCAGTCGCCATGAGTTGGCCGGCCCGGCTCGCGGTTCCACCTCGACACCTGGGCGTGCTGGTTGCGCCCGCGGCGGCGCAGATTCACGCGGGTTTGCGCCGTTTGCCGTTCGCGGAATTGCAGCGGGTGAGCCTATTGGGGCGGCCGGTTTCAGTCTGGCGCGCAGCGCTGCGCGCGCAGTTGGGCTTGGCTGGGCCGGTGATCGGCACCGGTCACCAGGCCGAGTTCTTTCACGCCGGCGTCTTTGCCAAGCTCGTGGCGGTCAGCCTGCTGGCACGGCGTTGCGGCGGCAACTCGGTCTTCCTGCTCGTTGATTCAGACCTGCCCAGGAGCGCGCACCTGCGTGTGCCGGAGGTCACGCCGGACGGCCTGCGCTGCGCGGAGCTGCAATTGCCCGGCAGCGATCCGCTGCGGCCGGTGGAATGCCAGCGGGCGGCGTCTCGTGCGGCTTGGCAAGACTTCTTCGCCGGTGTTACGGCGCGCTATGCGCTCCATGAAGCTTCGCTTCTGGAGCCGTTCGCCGCGGCGTGGCTGAGTTGTGCGGCCGGGCCGGTGGACTTCTGCGACGCGCTGGGCCGCGGGCTGGGTGCCGTCGGCGAGACGCTTGGCTTGGCGGATGTCCAGACGATTCGCGTGTCGCGCTTCTGCCAGACGGCGGCCTTCCGTGCGTTCGCGGCCGAGTTGCTCGTGAAGGCGCATCATTCCGGCGAGTGTTACAACGCGGCGCAGGCGGCCTATCGCGTCCGGCACCGGGTGCGCGCGGCCAATCGGCCCGTCCCGCCGCTGTTCTTGAGCGGCCAGCGGGCGGAGGTCCCGCTGTGGGTGTATCGCGACGACGGGCCGCGTGCCCGGCTATACGTGGCGGCCCGCCCGGGTCACATTGAACTGTTTGCCGATCAGCAGCCGATTGGCAGTCTGGCCACGGCCGAACTGGCCGATCCTGACCGGCACGCGGTCCCCTGGCCGATTGAGCGGGCCGGCTGGCGGCTGCGACCGCGGGCCCTGGCCCTGGCGGCCTGGGTCCGGCTGCTAGTGGCTGACCTTTTTGTACACGGGGTGGGAGGTGCGCAGTACGACGAGATCACGGACGACTGGCTGCGGCGGCTGTTCGGCGTGACGGGCGCCCCGTATGGCTGCGTGAGCGCGACGCTGTACCTGCCGTTGCCGCGCAGCGGCGTTGGCGTGGCGGAAGTGCGCGCCGCCAAGCGCGCCTGTCGGGATGTGCGTTTCAACCCGCAGCGCCACTTGCCCGACCTGCCGGAGTCCCTGCTTAACGAGCGCGCCGCCCTGATCCGCCGCTCAGACGAGCTGCGCCAGCAGGACCGCCGCGCGCGGGCGGAACGTCGCGCCGTCTTCACGCGGATTCGCCAAGTCAACGAGCAGTTGCGGGGCAGCAACCCCGGGCGCGTGGCGGAATTGCACCGAATGGCCGATGCGTTTGAGCGGCAATGGGCGCAGGACCAGGTTGCGCTTGATCGCGAGTACTTCGTGGCGCTGCACGCGAAACACGACCTGGAGGAGTTGGTCGGCCGCTTGGCCGAGCGGCTTGAGGTCCGGCCTGTTGTGATGCCGGAAGCGCGGTGAGCTGCGGCGGTGCTTATGGCCAATGGGCCTTGGGTTCGTCGGTGCCCTGGTAGGCGACAATCACGGCGCGGCCGTGGCCGCTGGCGCCTAATCCGATAAGTTTCTTGCCGGCACTGTCGTAGATCATCAGCAGGCCCGAACCGTCGCGCACGCCACCCAATGTGACGCTATCCCTGCCGTGCTGGTTGTACGTTGACAGCAGTCCGGCGCCGTCGTCAGTGGCCGAGACATCAAACAGTCGGCGGCCGCGGTTGTCGCGCGTCTCGATCCAGCCGCCGTGTTCCCAGCCCATCAGCGTTACCACGGGCACGCCGGCCTCGTTGACGACCTCGAAGCGGCGCGCGCGAACGACGTCGGGAACGGCGGGGTGCGTCGCGGGCGGCGGGGCGGCTTGGCCCATCAGCAGGGCTGTGCCGGCAGCGACGATCAGTCCCGCCAAGCCGAGCTTCAGCGTGCGATTCTGTCGTTCCAGACGCGTCAGGCGTTGCTCTACGGTCATGACTGGCTCCCGGAGGTGACCGGCCGCATTGCCGCCCAGGCGGGCGGGCTCTTGCAGTGCAGTCTATCCGCTTGGCGTAAGCCGGTCCTGAGCTGGGATGTAAGAATAGGACAGGGCGGCCCACCGTGAACGCGGTTCGGCGGTGCGGCCACCCTGTACCCCGAAAGGAAGAACCGAAGAGAGGTGAAGTACCCTGAGGCTGGGAGGCACCCCTCCTCATAATACTTTGTTCCAATTGCACCGGGCTGCGGGCAAGGCGCCGACCGCATATTGCCGCCGGGGGGAAGTGGGCGGATGGAATGTTATGGGGCGTTATGCCGCGGTGCGTGCTGCACGCCCGCAGCTATCCGACGCAGCCGGCGCAGGTTACGCACGTCCCACGATACGCCGCGCGCGTCCGTCTCCTTGGGCGTCTCCAGGATCATCGGTAGTCCTATAAAGCGCGGGTCCTGCAAGACGTGGCGGAAGCCAGCCCTACCGATGTGGCCGTGGCCGACGTGGGCATGGCGGTCGCGGCGGGAGCCGCAGGGTGCGGCGCTATCGTTCAGGTGCCAGCAGCGAATGCGGTTCAATCCGACCGCGTGCTGAGCTTCGGTGATCATGGCGTCGTAGCCGGCGGGTTTACGGATGTCATAGCCGGCTGCGAAGACGTGGGAGGTATCCACGCATACGCCGACGCGATGTGGGTCGGCCAGCAGTCCTATAATCTCGCCCAGCTCCGCGAAAGTCGCACCGAGCGTGGTACCCGCGCCGGCGGTGGTTTCGAGCAGGGGCTGCACCGTGAGGTCCGGGTGCGCGTCGAAGATCTGGTCCAGGGCCTTCGCCACGCGTCGGATGGCCGCCGAGCGGCGCGACGTTGTAGCCGAGCCCGGATGCACGACCAGGTAAGGTATTCGCAGCGTCTGGCAGCGCAGCGATTCCTCGGCGAAGGCGTCCCGGCTGCGCTGCCACAGCCGCCGGTCCGGCGAGGCCAGGTTGATCAGGTAGGTGGCGTGTGCCACGGGCGGGCCGCTAAGGCCGGGCAGCAGCTCGAACCAGCGGGTGAGGTCGTCCGGCCGCAGGGGGGTGGCCTGCCATTGCCGCTGGTTCTTGACGAAGAGTTGAACCGTGTCGCAGCGCAGCGCCAATGCGGCTTCGAGCGCGCGGTGGACGCCACCGGCAATGGACATGTGCGCCCCGAAGCAGTGCGTGCGCCGGTCGCGCGTCGCGCGGGACGGCCGGGCTTTTTTGACCTTGGTCATCACGGCCTATCTAATGGGGGGGATGGACGCGGTCAAACCAGCAACGCCGGTGGGAAATGGTGCCAGCGCAAAGCTGATTCTGGCGTCGGGCAGTCCGCGCCGGCAGGCCCTGTTGCGTGAGTTGCTGCCGCACTTCGACACGAGCGCTTGCCACCTGACAGAGCCGCAACACAAGCCCGCCGGCCTGAGTCCGCTGGCGTGGGTTCAGGCGTTGGCGTACTACAAGGCGCGGGCGGTGGCGGAGGCGCAGCCGGGACGCTGGGTGCTGGGGGCGGATACGACCGTTGTCTGTGGGGCGAGCCTGCTGGGCAAGCCGTTGGACGAGGCCGACGCCGCCCGGATGCTCGCGCTGCAGGCCGGGCGACCGAGTGCGGTGATTACGGGCGTGTGCCTGGTGCGTCTGGGCGATGAGATGCGGCGCTGGTTTCTGGTGGACAGCACGCGCGTCTGGATGCGGGCGGACCCGCACGAGGTGGCGGTTTATCTGCGGAGCGGTGATTGGCGGGGCAAGGCGGGGGCGTACGGGATCCAGGATGTCGGCGACCGACTGGTAGAGCGCATCGAAGGCAGCTTCTCGAACGTGGTGGGACTGCCGGTGGAACGGCTCACGCACCTGCTGCGCCGGGTTCGGATAGTGCCCTGAGCGGCCGGCGAATCGCTGGGCGGATGCTTCGGAAGTATCAGGTTAGCTTGGATTTGCGGACGCACGGTCGCGTGCGTGGATATCCGCATGGTCGCGGGTGGTCTGCCGACTATACTCAACCGTGACACCGGCCGGCGGCCCATATTAACTGGCCGGTTTGAAGGGCATGCAGTATCATCGGCGTGGAGTGAACGGCAGCGTATGGGTAGACGATAGGGCCTGTGTGGTCCGGCCGTCCCGATCGGCGGGTACCAGTGCGCTGGACGCGCCGGGGGTGGCCCTGATTAGCGGTAGGCGATATGAGCTCGCGACTCGATTCAGCCCTGGGCGAATACCTCAAGCAGATCAAGAAGTACAATCTGCTTACGGCCGAGGAAGAACGCGAACTCGGTGCGCGGATCCAGGCCAGTGCGCAAGCCCAGGAGCGCTATGCCAGGGGGGAGATCACAGTCGCCGAGTGTGAGCGCATCTGTACTGATGCGGCCGAGGCCCGCGAACACCTGGCCCAGGCCAACCTGCGCCTGGTCATCAGCGTGGCCAAGAACTTCCGCAACCGTGGGTTGCCGATGGAGGACCTGGTCAACGAGGGCAATGTCGGCCTGATGAATGCCATCGATCGGTTCGATCCGACGGTCGGCTCGCGTTTCAGCACCTACGCCGGCTACTGGATCGACCAGGCCATCCGGCGCGCGGTGCAAAGCGCCTCACAGATGATCCACATCCCCAGCTACCTGATGGAGCAGATTGGGCAGATGAAGCTGGCCATGCGTGAGCTGGAGGAGCAGCTCGGCCGCCACCCCAGCATGCAGGAGCTGGCCAAGCACATGGACATTACGGCGCGCAAGGCCGACGCCATCTCACAGGCCATCAAGGCCTGCACCACGCGAACGCAGGATGCCGGCGCCGAGGGCGAGACCTCGCTGACCGAGGCCCTGCCCGACACCCGCACGCCGCAGCCCTACGAGGCGGTCTTTTCACAGTCGGACGCCGACTTCGTCAGCCAGGTGCTATCGCGCATTACCGACCGCGAGGCGCTGGTGCTCAAGCTGCGCTACGGCCTGACGCGCCGGGACGGCAAGCGCATGACGCTCAAGGAGATCGGCGAAGCCGTCGGGCTGACGCGCGAGCGCGTACGGCAGATCGAGAAAGAGGCGACGCGCAAGCTGATGGACTACGTCAAGGAATACCTGTAGCCGCGGCGTTGCGCAATACTGACGCGGTCCTCCCGTTGCCTGCCGGCGGGGAGGGCCGCGTTGTATAATCGGGTGTGTGACTGTGCGGAGCGCCGGCGTGCCGACCTACCGATGTGCCATTTGTCAGAGCGTGGTGGAGTACGCGGGCGGACTGCCGCAGCTCTACCCCTTCTGCAGCGAGCGCTGCCGGCTGGTGGACCTGGGCAAGTGGTTCCGCGAGCAGTACGCGATTGACCGCCAGGTCGACGCGGAGGACGTGGGCGACATCGAAAGGCCCGCTGGCGAAAGTGCCGCCTAGCCGGCTCCGCCCAGACCGACCGACCGCAATTAATGCCGGAAATGGCGCGTGCCGGTGAAGAGCATGGCAATGCCGCGCTCGTTGCAGGCGTCAATTACCTGGGTGTCGTTCTTGCTGCCGCCGGGCTGGATGAGGGCGGTGACGCCGGCGTCGGCCAGAATGTCCGGCCCGTCGCGGAAGGGGAAGAACGCGTCCGAGGCGGCGACGGCGCCCGCCAGCCGGTCGGCGTGACCGTTCTCCCGGGCAAGCCAGGTCGCAATGCGGCAGCTCATCACGCGGCTCATCTGGCCCGCCCCGTTGCCAAGTAACATCCCGTCCTTGCACACCGTGATCGCGTTGCTCTTGGTGTGCTTGCAGACGAGCCAGGCCAGCCGCAGATCGGCCAGCTCGGCTGCACTGGGGGCGCGCGAAGTGACGACCTGCCACTGCTCCTCGTTCAGCCCTACCAGGTCACGCGTCTGCATGAGCACCCCGCCGGCGATGCGCTTCAGGTCGAGCTCGTTCGGATCCGGCGGCGCCGCCAGGTCGCCGACTTCGAGCAGCCGTACGCGCCGACCCCACGTCTTGCGCGACCGAATCACCGCTACCGCCTCCTCGTCGAACGCCGGCGCCAGCCAAACTTCCACGAAGAACGCCTGTGGCGGCAGGGGGTGGCCGGCCTCCTTGAGCGGCTTGCCGAAGCGCTTGAGCGTGTCCATGACAACTTCGGCCAGTGCGGCCGTGACCGGGAAGTTCACCGCCAGAATGCCGCCCATGGCCGCGTTCGGATCGCCGAGGTAGGCTTGGCGATAGGCGGCGACCGGGTCGTCGGACAGGGCGGCGCCGCAGGCGTTGGTGTGCTTGATGAAGCAGGCGGCGGCGGGGCCGCGATGAGCCGCACCGGCCGCGGTGCCGGAACCGGCGCGCGTCAGTTCCGCACACAACTCGAGTGCGGCGCTGGCGTCGGCGTAGTTGTTGAATGAGACCTCCGTCTCGGCCTGGCCGACCTGGCGGGCCAGGGCGGCGCTGCCGGCGCTGTTCTCCAGCAACAGGAATTCGCCGGCTTGGTGCGGGTTCTCGCCGTAGCGCGTGCCGGCCTGACGCCGCAGGCGCACGGTGCGCCGCGCCGGCCGGCCGGCCTGGTCGCGATCCAGCCAGGCACTCACGTCGGCGTCGTAGCCGCACGTGCTCCAGAAGGCGGCCTGGGCGCCGGCACGTCGGGCCGCGGCGCGGGTGGCCTCGTCATCCCAGTTGCGCAGGGCGTCAAGGACCTGCGGATATGACTGCGGCTGCGAGACAACGAGCATGTGCTGATGGTTCTTCGCGGCGGCCCGCAACAGACACGGGCCGCCGATGTCGATCATCTCGATGGCTTCCGCGAACGTGCAGCCCGGCCGGGCGATTGTCTGGGTGAACGGATACAGATTCACGACGACCATATCGATGGGGTCAATGCCATGTGCGGCCAGTTGCCGCAGGTGTTCGGGATTGTCGCGGTCGGCCAGGAGGGCGGCGTGGATCTTCGGGTGCAGCGTCTTAACGCGCCCGTCCATCATCTCCGGAAAACCGGTGACGTCCTCGACCAGCGTCACCGGCAGTCCGGCTTCGCGCAGCGTGCGTGCGGTTCCGCCCGTGGAGATCAGCGCGATGCCGAATTCCTGGTGCAGCGCCTGGGCGAATTCAATCAGGCCGGTCTTGTCCCAGACACTGATCAACGCCCGCCGGATCCTGTGTGAATCAGACATTAACGCTCCAACGAACAAAGGCGGTGGGCGAACGACGCCGGCCGCCGGAGACCCGCGGTAGTGCTCGGCCTGATGAGTCGATCCCCATAAGTTTGCCGCAATCGAGTCGGGACGAAGCGCCCTTCACTTGCCGGAGCTTCCGCCGATCGCCGTTAATCCCGGCCGCTAGCGTCGTGGCGCCGGGGTGCCGGCTCCGCCGCCGCCCTGGTCGAAGCCCTGCGAGACCTTGGACCGGCCACCCACGGGCGGTCCGGGCTGGGCCGTCTGCAAGGGGCGTAGCTGCTCGCCGGCAGGAGGCGCGACGGCGACAGTGCTGTCGGCCGGAGCCGCGGCGGGGGCGGCTTCAGGCGGCGTTAGGGCGTAGCGCACTTCGTCGGCCGGCACGACCGGCGTGCCGAGCGGACGGGCGCAGAACACCCGGCCGTCACGGCTGGCGAGGTGCAGCACTGTGCTTTCGGTGGCCGCGTCGGCCAGCACAAACCCGCCGGCGGGCACGGTGTGCACTACGGTGCCGTCGTCACGCCGCACCACCAGAACCATTTCGTCCCGGCTCAACACGAAGACGTGCTCGGGATCAATGGCCAGCGCGCGGCGCCCCTGCGGCAGGATCCAGCGGAAGCGTTGCTCGATTTCAAGGGCATCCGTATTCACGGCGGCGAGGCCGTCATGCGGGCTGTACTGATAGGCCGTATCGCCCAGTAGCACGGGGGGTTCGTGCAGGGGGCCTGAGAAGCGTGTGCGCCAGCGCAACTGGAGAAAGAGCGGGTCGAAGAGATACAGGGCGTGGTCCAGGCTGGCCACGTAGATGCCCTCTGCGTTAGCCACCAGGTCCGCGTTTACGGCCCCGAAGGTGCGGTTTTGTCGGGGCGAGCTTTTGTCATAGGCGGCACAGGAGTACACGCTGCCGTTGTCACAGGCGAAGAAGACGCGGTCGCCCCGCACGACCGGGGCAGCCGTGATGGGCCCGTCGGTTCGCACCCGCCATTTATGCAGCGGGTTGGTGACGTCGAAGGCATACATGCGTTGATTCACGCCGCCGATGAACAGCCGGGATCCGTCCGATACCGGGCTGGAGCCGCCGGCGAAATCCAGGCGCGTCTGGTCGATACCCTCGCCCGTGATGCGGTCGAGTTGCAGGATGGTGGTGGGCGTGGAGAAGATTACGCGTTCGCCGGCGTGGCAGGGGCGCCACACGCGGTAGCCCTCGCTGCTGATACGGCGCAGCCAGCGGACGGCGCCGGTGTCGGCGTGGACGGCGAACACGTAGCTGTCGTTGGTTGCCAGGTAGAGCTGGTCGTCGACGAGGTAGACGGAGGTCAACTGTTGGTCCGCTTCGAGGGGCAGGGCCAGTTGCCAGGACTTGGCCAGGCCGGCCTGGTCCAGCGGTTCAAAGGGGAGGTAATCCTCCTGCTGTGCCGGCGCGAGCGCCAGCGGGCAAGCCAGAACTAACAGCGCCCGAACGCAGGCACGCTTGAGGATCATAGCGGCTTCCTGAACAACCACGCGTGCGCCGAAGAGGAGCGCCGTCCGGCCCGTCCGGCCGGCGTCTCCATGCCGCCAGTAGCCTAGGGGCGGCGTGAGTTTCCGTCAACCGGAGTGTGACGCGCTTGCGTCGGCGCCCGGTGGCTCCTATTCTGCTGACTATCGGGCGTCGGGCGCGGCTGCGCCCGGTATTTCGCATGCGGGATCTATCTGGGCATGGTGGCCCGCGATGGTGTGATAAAGGAGATCACGACATGAGAACGGCGCGTTGCATTCTGGCGGTGGGGTGCGGGCTGGTTGTCCTGCTGATGATCGGCTGTGGTCCGGGGCCCAAGGATTTGCAGATCCAGGCTCTGCAGGAGGAGGTTGATCGCCTGCAGGCCGAGAAGGGCGACCTGATGGCACAGCTCTCGCGGGCGCAGAGCGAGCGTGACGAAGCGCGTGGTCGCAACTTCGACTTGCAGCAGCGGCTGGCCGAGCTGCAGGCCGAGATGGCGCGGGCGCGCGACACGGCGCAGATACGGGGCGACTGGACCGAAGCGCCGGGCATCGCGTGGCAGGATGTCGACGTTGATATTCTGTTCGACTCCGGCAAGGCGACGCTCAAGCAGGCGGCACAGGCCAAGCTAGATACGATTGTGGCCGACATTCGGTCACGTTATCCGGGCCGGCAGATCTGGGTCATCGGCCATACGGACAGTGATCCGATCAAGCACTCCAACTGGAAGGATAACCTCGAACTGAGCGTGCAGCGGGCCTGCACTGTATTCCGTGCGTTGCAGGGCAAGGGGCTTGATCCGCAGCAGATGGTGGCGGCCGGCCAGGGCGAGTTCAACCCGAAGGCCGAGAATGCGCCCAAGACGAAGCAGCTCAATCGGCGCGTGCAGATCATCGCCGTCGAGGTGCCCGATACGACGCATGGGCCGGCCATGCGTGAACGCGGCTAAACGCGCGGGACCCGTTATTCGGCAGACGTCGCTTTGCCGCCCGCGTCGCAGGAACCCGGGCGCTCGACACGTGGGCGCCCGGTGAGGCCGCTGGATGGACATACTTCCCGCCATTGACCTGCTGGACGGCAAGTGCGTCCGGCTGATGCAGGGGCGTTACGACCGCGTCATCGCCTACGAGAGCGATCCGGTGGCCACCGCGGCGCGCTTCCGCGACACCGGCGCTGAGTGGCTGCACGTTATCGATCTGGACGGGGCGCGCACCGGTCGCCTAGCCAATCTTCCGACGCTACGCCGCATCGTGCGTGAGACTGGCGCGCGGGTTGAGTTCGGCGGCGGTGTGCGGGTAGAGGATACGGTGCAGCGGGCGCTCGACGCCGGCGCGGAGCGCGTCATAGTCGGGACGCGGGCCCTGGAAGACTGGAAGTGGTTTCGCTCGACGGTGCACCGGCGCGAATTCTGCAGCCGCATCGCACTGGGCCTCGACGCACGCCTGGGGCACCTGGCGGTGCGCGGCTGGACCCAGGAGACCAGGCGCACGGCCGTCGAGGTGGCCGAGGCGGTGGCGGACTGGCCGCTGGCCGCGATCGTGTACACCGACATCGGGCGGGACGGCGTGCTGCTGGGGCCCAACATCGAGGCGGTCCGCCAATTGGCCGACCGGGCGACGGCGCCGGTGATTGCCTGCGGCGGCGTGAGCGACCTCGAGGACGTGCGGCGGCTGGCGGAGCTGGGCCTGGCCGGGGCGGCGATCGGCCGGGCCATCTACGAGCAATCGCTCGATCTGGGTGAAGCCCTGCGCGTGGCCCGGGCGGCCGACGCGGGGCCGTAGGATCAAGTCGTCGGCTGGGCCTGTTGTTGTTGGGCGGCTTCGTCGGTTGGTGGGCCGGCCGCCTCGGCGCCGAGTATTTCCCCGCTGTCGGCGAGCCCGCAGGTGGCTGCCAGGGCCTTGAGTTGGACGCGGCGCAGTTCAGCCGCGCTGAGCCCGCACAACCGGGCCAGGATATACGCCCGGCAGACGCAGACGTGGTAGAGCGGCTGTCCGGGCCCGCCCACGCGCAGCAGGTTGGGCTGGCTGCGGAGCCAGGATGGTGAGCGCCGGAACCAGCGGGCCGCCTCGTGCGGCGTCATAAGTTCCTGGGGGGTTGACAGCATGGATGGCGACCTCCTGTCACATGAGCCTGGTCATCCTTTGGCCCGCAATGATAGGGCCATCCGCGCGGCGTTGTCAAGGAGATCTAGAAAAACTACATAAGCAATCGCCGGTCCGGTGTGCCGCGGCGTTTGACCGCCCGCCGCTGCCCCTTGACGGGGTGCGTGGGTTGCCCGGGCCGACCCTGCCGCCGCCGGCGCGACTGAGGGGCCCGGCTGACCGCACGTCCGGTCGGCGCGGCCTTGGCGCATTCTCGTGGCCGACAGTAAGCCCCCGTCCGCGTTCGGCCGATAACTCCGGGTGGCTCGCGTCCCAGTAGAGCGCGGCGACAGGGAAGGGCCAGCCATGCGTGTGCTCGCCGAATCACGGGTCGATCCGACGGCGTACTTCGCGTTCCTGAAGACGCAGCCCCAGTACGAGTCGGCAGTTAAGCGCGAGAACCTGGCGCGCCTGCTGGCGGCGCGGTCTGCCGGCGCGCTGTGCGTGGCGGCGGCACCGGCCTACATCCGGTTCGAGCCGAGCGCACACTGCAACCTGCGCTGCTGCTGGGCGCAGCGCCAGCCGGCGCATCCGGCACTCCGCCCGCGCGGCAACGCCAATCCGGAACTGGCTCGCCGAATCGTGGCCGAGATCGGCGATTCGCTCTACATGGCGATTCTCTGCCATTGGGGCGAGCCGACGTTGAATCCGCGCTTGCCGGAGATTGTGCGGGTATTCCACGACGCGGGCATCTACACCACGCTCGACACGAATATGACGCGCATGACGGCCGAACTGGCGGCGGAGTTATCGGTCGCCGGGCTCGACGCCATTTCGGCCTCCATCGACGGGGTGAGCCAGGGCGTGTACGGCCAGTATCGCAAGGGGGGCAATGTTGCCCAGGCGCTGGCTGGCCTGCGGCACGTACTGGCGGGCCGTCGGCGCCTGGGCCGCGCCAACCCGCGGCTTCGCTGGCAGTACCTGGTCTTCCCCCACAACGAGCATGAAGTTGATGAGGCCCAGCGGCTGGCGGCCGAGATCGGCGTTGATGCATTCGAAGCTTTCGCCGGCAGCGGCGGGTGCTGGTCGCGTGCCGCGGGCTTCCAGCCGGCGCGCCCACCCGTCCGGCCGGCCGGCCTGCTGTGCAACGACCCGTGGACCTACCTGGCGGTGGACTGGGACGGCGCCGCACACGTGTGCTGCCGGGCGTTCCAGGCCCAACACGTTGTCGGCCACATGGACGACCAGAGCCTGCCGGAGTTGTTTGACGGTCGGGGCTTCCAGCTTGCCCGGCGTGTGATTCGCGACGGCGTCTGGACGCCCGCGGACGGACCCACGCCATGCACCGGCTGTAACCGCGTGACGCATTTCACGCCGGCGATTGCCGCCCTGGCGCACTCATGGACACTTGAAGAAAGCCCATAGTCGCCGCGGAACGTGCCGGGGGCGCCTGGTTTCAGCGGGCGCCGACCAGGAAGGTGCCGATGGTGCGGATGATGATGGCGAAGTCCATGTCAACCGAGCGGTGCTTTAGGTAGTACAGGTCGAAGCAGAGTTTGCGGCGGGCGTCATCGACGTTGGCCCCGTAGCCGTAATGGATTTGGGCCCAGCCGGTGAGGCCCGGCTTGACCAGATGTCGCTGTCGATAGTGCGGAATCACGCGGCTGAGCTCGTCCACGAACTCGGGCCGTTCGGGCCGCGGTCCGACGAGCGACATTTCGCCGCGCAGGATGTTCCAAAGCTGGGGAAGCTCGTCGAGGCGTGAGAGGCGCAGGAAGCGTCCGAACTTGGTGGCGCGGGCGTCGTTCTTGTCGGCCCAGCGGGCGCCGTCGCGTTCCGCATCGACGCGCATGGTGCGGAACTTGTAGATTGTGAAGGGGCGGCCGTGCAGCCCGACGCGGCGCTGCTTGAAGAAGACGGGACCGGGGCTGTCCAGGCGGATGCCGATCGCCACCAGGAACCACAGGGGCAGCGAGAGCACCAAGCCGACGGCGGCGGCCAGGACGTCCACGATGCGCTTGACGGCACCATAACCGCTGGTGGCCTGGACGTCGGCCATGAGAAACCACTGGGCGTCGATGTTGCCGGCGGGCACTTCGCCGAGCATCTTCTCCACGAAGGTGGGCTGGTCGGTGACGCGGCAACGGTGATCGAGGCACGTCAGCACGGCCTCGCCGACGCGGGCGTTTGCGGCCAGCTCGGCCGCGACGACGACTTCATCGACCACGTGCTCGCGGAGGATCTCGCCAAGCTGATCCAGCGTACCCAGGTGTGGGCATAGTCGTCGGAAGGTCGGCTCGGGCGCTGGCTCGGGCGGTTGCCCGGCTTCCGCCGGCAGGCTGGCGTAGCCGACGATCTGCAATTGCGGCCGGGGCGAGTTGTTCAGCAGGGCCACGACCTTGCGGATGGAGTCGCCCAGACCCACGCACAGTAGCCGGCGCCGACAGCTCACCACGGTCTCGTGGATGAGCATGCGCAGAGGCAGCAGGCACGCGACGTACAACAGTCCAACCATGAGTCCCAGCCAGCGTGTGGTGGCGGCGTGGAAGATGATGAAGATGCAGGCGTAGGCCAGAATGAGCCCGAGGGCGGCCGTGGAGATGGTTCGCACGAGGATACGGCTGCGCGCGCCCAGCGTTTTCTGCTCGTACAGTCCGAAGACCAGGCCGGCCATGGTCATGCAGGTGGCGAAGGTGAGGCCGCTGAGCCACGGGCTGAACATCCAGGCGAAGTCGGGCTTGCTGGTGACCAGGACGTAGTGCGACGCGCAGGTGGCCAGCGTGACGAAAAGGAAGTCGAGATAGGCCCACGAGGCGGGCGTCAGGTGTCGCAGGAAGGCCGCCAAGGCTGAGTCGCGTCGTGGTCTGACCGTCGGGCGTGCCGCCGGCGTACGTGTCACCACCGCAATATCGGAACCAACCAAGCCTGTCATACCTGCCGCACCGCAAAGACGTCCGCAAATCAGGTCACACAAGGCATCGGCCCGCGCGGCCCGCGCGCTGAGTTCCGTGATGGGTGAGAATTTCAAGTTCTCGCCGGGGCCCGGCCGGCCGGGCGGCATTTGTCCAGCGGTTGGCCGGGGACTGGCGGGCCGCTGGGGCAGCAGCCTTGGCAGGCGGTGGCGGATGTCGATTGCCGACAACGCCTTGAGGCTGTCCGTCTGCCGTTGGGCGGCGGGCGCAGCCGGGTGTTTTGCAGCGGGCAGTTAAGTTTAGGAGCCGCGAATACAACCCGATAAAGACAGGGAGATTCGGAACAGCTCCGGTCAGGGGCGCTGCGTCGCGGATAGACTCCACGGACCAGCGGCGCTCCGGCGGAACGGCCAACGCTTGACCAACTGCGGAGAACTGCCATGCAAGCCGCTGCCAGCTTTCACGCCCACGTGTCCGAGCCCCGCGGCGCGACTCCGGCCGGGCCCGCCGAAACGTCGCCCGGCCGGCAGGTCGGTCGGCTCGCCGCCATCCTGGTGGTTGCGGGTACATTCGCGTTGGCCGGCTGTCACCATAGCGCACCGAGGACCTACGAGCCCTGGCTCCGCATGGACGCCCTGGCTGGAAACCTGGAAACGCCCAACAACACCTACAAGCTGCTCGCCCAGCCGGACTCGCGCGGCCGCTTCCCCTGTTCGCTCGCGGTTGCCCGGATGAGCTGGCCGACAACGCCGACCAGCGATCGCCTGGAACTGGCCGAGATGACACATGCCGAACAGGGCTTGTGGGTTGACGCATTCCGCGGATTCGCGGCGCTGCGCGATGTGCGTTTCGTGATGCCGCGCAGCCTGCGGCAATTCGGCAACGGCATTGACGGCCTGCTGCACGCGGCGCACGTGGCTGACGCCGAGCTGCTGCTGGTGCACGTCAACAACCGTTTTGGCCCCAACCGGGCCCAGGTCCTGGGCGTTCTCTACGACGTGGCTGCCCGGGCGCCGCTGGCCACGCTGCACGCATCGGCCAAGTTCCTGGACGACGACGGGCTGGAGGCGACCCAGGAGGGTCGGCACGGCGATCGGCGAACGACGGATGCCGCGTATCAGGCTGCGCGCGCGTTTCGGGAGCAGGCAGCCGATTGCCTGCGTCAGCAAATCAAGGGCGATATGACGCCGAGCTTGAAGGAGCCCCACCGCTGGATCCCGCTGTACCCGTACTACTGGCAGCCGGTGCCGCGCCCGGACGTTTCGGCTCCGCCGCCGCCGGAGCAGGAAGCTGAAACAGCAGCCCCGCCGCCGCCGGCTCCGGTTCACCGGGCCCCCGTCCCGCGGGCCCGCCTGACCACGTAGTACGCCGGCCGGCGGCCAGATCCACAAGGCGGGGCTCCGGTCCCTGCTGAATGCGGCCGGCGGGATTACGGATGGCGTCCGCTCGAGTACAATCGGTGCGTGACAGATTCTGATCCCCGCAACGCCACCTTGCTGGAGCGTCACGACCTCAACGAGACGCTCAGCATCGTGCGCGTGCGGCCTGATGGCGGGCGCGTCCCGGATTTCACACCCGGTCAGTTCATAACGTTGGGATTGCCGAAGCCGGTTGGGGCGGAAGTTGTGGCGGTTCGCCGGCAGCGCCCCGGCCGGGTTGCCATGACGCGCCGGGCGTATTCGATCGCGTCGCCGCCGATGCAGACCGAGTATCTGGAGTTGTTCGTCGTCCTGATCGAGAGTGGGCGTTTGACGCCGCGATTATGGGACCTTGGTGTCGGCGATCGACTCTGGATGGACGGCCAGGTCAAAGGCGAGTTCACGCTCGATCCCGTGCCCGCCGGCAAGGACCTCGTCATGATCTCCACCGGCACCGGCATCGCCCCGTTTGTATCCATGCTGCGTACCTACCGCGGCACCGGGCGGTGGCGCCGGCTGGTCCTGGTCAATGGCGTGCGCCGGGCGGGCGACCTGGGCTTCCGCGCTGAGCTTGAGGCGGTTGCGCGCGAAGACCGGACGGTCGCCTATATCCCGATCGTATCCCGTCCCGCCGAAGATGAGTCCTGGGCCGGGCTGCGCGGGCGCGTAGGCGTTCTGCTCGATGAGGGTGTGTATGCGCGACAGGTGGGGGCGGCGCTGGATCCGGCGACGTGCCACGTGCTCCTGTGCGGCAACCCGGACATGATCGACGACATGGAAGCCCGGCTGCAGCAGCGCGGCTTCCGCACGCACAGCGCTGCCGCGCCGGGACAGATTCATTTCGAACGTTACTGGTAGCGGCGGCGGGGCGGTACCCCGCGCCTGGGTGTCGCTACTCCTTTGGCACGGCGGTGGACCTGAGCAACTCGAGGGCGGCGGCGTCCTGCATGCGCGTCAAGTCGGTCCAGAAGGTGCCTTCGCCGGCGAAGATCAGGCGGACGGCTTCGGGTTGGAAACTCTGTGCGAACGTGTACAGGTTATAGGCTGGACCGCTGCCGAAGGCGCGCACCAGCATGGTCCGGCCGTCGGCCTCGGCCTGGTTGTGCAGGCGTTCGACCTCCGCCGCGGCGCGACCCTGAACGCGCGTCTGCTCGGCCTGCAGCTCGGCGATCTGGCGGTCGATCTGGGCCACCTCCAGGTCGCGCTGGGCGTCGATCTCGCGTGCCTGCTTGTCGCCCTCGGCGCGCGTCACCTCGACCTTGCGGCGCGTTTCGGCGCTGATCTGCTCGCGCACAATCGCGATCCCGACGCGGGCGGCTTCCAGGTCGGCCCGCACGCGCTCCGACTCGCGGCGTTTCTGGTTAGTCAGATCCTCTTCCTTGGCGATGAAGCCGCGCTGGATGGTCTGCTTGAGGTTCAGCTCGTCGCCGACGGTGGCGGAGCCGCCGCGCACCTCGATATTCTGAATCAGGGCGATCAGGATTTCGATGTTGCGCTCCTGGCAGACGCGCTGCAGCGTTTCGGTCACGGCCTGCTGGTACAGTTCGCGCTTATCGCCCTGGATGAAGTCGGTGCTGACGTACTCCGAGCCGATATTGCGGCAGATGCTGCGGGTCTGGCCCAGGATGATCTCGCGGATCTTGTCCACGTCGCCGAAGCGGCTGATCATCTCGGGCGTGTGGGCCGGGTGGCGGCCCCAGACGACGGTGACGTCAATCTCGATGGTGAAGCCGTCTGCGGAGGGGAAGTAGATATCGGTGGACAGGTTCGCGGTGCGGAACTGCGAGATCTGGTTGTAGCCGATCTGCACGATCTTGACCTGGTGCACCTTGGGATTGACGTAGTAGATGCCGGGCGGGAGCACGTCCCTGAGCACGCCGCGCTGGCCTTCCTCGGCGAGCTTCTGCACGACGCGGGCGCGGCCCTTGATCGGTTCGCCGTCGGGCCCGATGCCGACCTCTTCGATGACTTCGTCGCCAGGCGCCTCGCCGAGCTGCGACGTCACGACACCTACGCAACCGAGCGGCACGACCACGGCCGGCACCGTTTCCACGCGGTAGGCGCGCGGATTGAGCCGGTAGGTGCCGGGCGTCAGCACGCGGCGCTGGATGCCCTGGAAGCCCTCGTCGACCACCTCCGCCTCGTGCGGCCAGGGCTTGCCGGCCAGGCTCGTCACGAGGCCCACCTGCGGCCAGCGGCCCTCGATGGTCGGGATGGTGTAGTCCGGCTCGCCGCTTGCCCACGCTTCGCGCCACGTGGCCGGATCGCCGGCGGAAATCTCGACCAGCGGATACTTCTCCAATTCCCATTTCCAGGGCAAGAAGAAGTAGCGGCCCGGGCCCAGCGCCTCGCGCTGAATACCCTTTTGTCCGGGCTCGGCGATTTTCTGCCCGGCCGGCATGGGTGCCCCGGACTTGCGTACCAGCACCAGGCACTCGTCCGGCCGCACGTACACGCGACAGAAGGCCCAGGCGAAGCCCAACCCCACCGCGGCCAATATTAGCACGCTGCCGAGCAGGCTGCTGAGTAGTGCTCCCGCTCTCATGGCTGACCTCCTTCCTGCAACGGCGCGTCGGCTGTGGCCGGTATGTCGGGCGGCAGCGGCCACGGCGGCGCTGCGCCGGGCGCACCCCCGCCGGCGGCCAGGGAGCGGAAGATCTCCGCGAACGGCCCCTCCGTGCTGGCCAGCACCGACTTCAAGGCCGGCCCGAGCTTCTGATAGTAGAAGTACTGCGCGTAGGCCGCGCCGCCGCCGAAGGCTCGCACGGCATCGGCCAGTGGTCGAGCCTCGGCCTCGTAGTGCAGGCGCAGCACTTCGGCCGCGGCCTGCCCGCGCGCCAGCAACGCCGCGGCAGTCTCGCGCGCGGCCTCCAATTCGAGGCGGGCCACCTCGAGACGCTGGTTGGCCTGCGTCAGGGCGACGTCCTTCTCCTGTTCGGCCAGGGTCTTCACCGCTACGACGTCGCGCTCGGCCTCGCCGACCGCGAGCTTCTGCTTGCGCATTTCCTCCTGTTCGACCACCAGCGCCTCAGACCGGGCCACGTTGATTTCGTTTTCGTATTGCCTGATCTGCTGGTCGGCGACTTGGCGCTCGCTGATGGGGTTGGCGATTTCGGCGGGCGGCTCGATGCGCCGGATGGGCGTAGCGCGCACCTCGATCCCCTGCTGCGCGCACTGGGCGCGCAGTCCCTCGAAAAACGCGTTCTGGAACGCTGTGCGCGTGTCACCCGAGATGAACTCGCGGGCCAGGAGCTTCGAGCCCTCGATCCGCGAGAGCGACCGGGCGTAGGGCAGAATCAGCTTCTCCTCGATGTCGCCGTGGTCGCCGATTGCCACGAGCACGTAGGGTGCCTTGTCCTGCTGGATGGCGTACTCCACGGTCGCGTCGAGCGCGATCTCGAAGCTGTCCGACGACGGGAAGCGAATCGCGTCGGCCCCGTGCAGATCGAGCGTGTGGCTGCGCACGTCAATGAGCTTGATCTGACGCACGTAGGGGTTGTTGTAATAGAGACCGGGGGCCAGGACATCCGGCTGCACGCCGCGCGCGCCGACCTGCACGACCCAGTCATTCGGGTTGGCCGGCTCGGTGCCGTGATACAGCCGCTGCACACCCACGAACCCGGGCGGAATTCGCACGGGGGCGACCCGCTTGACCTCGTAGGCAAACGGGTTGATGTTGTAGCGGCCAGGCATCAAGACATCCGCCAGCGGCCCACGCTCGTCCGGGGCGGTGGCCACGATCTTGCCCGGCGGCAAGGGTTTGCCGTACTTGCGCACCAGAATCCCCACCTCATCCTGGTCGATCACCACGGCTGGGGCCGTCATCCGTTCCCAGAAGAACGGGTCGCGGAAGTAGCGCCCTTCCGGCAACACCTCGTACATGATGCCCTTGTAGCGCGTCGAGTCCGGCGGCTCGCCCAGTTCCTCGAGCAGCTTGGGGTGCAACACGACCTGGCCGCGCACGGCCTCGGACAGCTCGCGACCCTCCTGCGTCAGCTCCGGCAGCGGCGCGCCCACCTTGCGGACCAGGACGAGCACCCGTCCGGCCTCCACTTCCACGCGCTGCACGAACCACCAGTAGCAGAACCCCAACGCGATCAGTACCAGGATGGACATTGAGCCCATGAGCGCCGGGGATGGGCGCCCCGTGTCGTAGTGCCCCGGGCCGGCTCGTTCCCTCGGCGGCGGCGGTGTTATGACCATGATTGCGCTCCCGTTTGTTGGATTACCTGGCGTTGTCTCGCAAAGCGGCGCCGCAGCGGGCACAGTAGCGCGCCCCGGCGGCGTTCTCGTGACCACAAGCCCGGCAAGGGCCCGGATGCTCCCGAAGGCCGCTGGCGCCGCCTCGCGCACACCGCCGCCGGTTGCCGGCCACAACCCACGCGCCCAGCGCCAGCAGTGCGCCCGCGATCAGAAATACAACCAGCGTGGCCGGACCGGTGACCATAGCGACACTCTCCGCGGGTAGCATACCATGCGGGGAGATCGTTGCAGTTAGAAACGCGGCCGTTATGTGGAATGCGCGGCCCGGGCCGTGGGGAAAGCCGGCGGCGCTAATCCGCCAATTGGAAGGCTGCCTGCACGGCTGCCAGGGCGCGTTCGGCCACCTCCGACCGCACCAATACACTGATGACTATTTCGCTGGTAGATATGTTCTCGACGTTCACTTCAGCCGCCGCCAGCGCCGCAAACAGCCGGGCCGCCACGCCGCTGTGCGACCGCATCCCCAGCCCCACCAGGCTCAGGCGGGCCAACGCGGTGTCCACCGCCACCAGTGTGCCCGGGCAGTGACTGGCAATCAACTCGGCCACCGCCTGCCCCTCCCCGGTCGCCTCGCCGGCGACCGTGAACGCAATCTGTGTCTTGCGGCCGGCGTCGGAGACCGTCTGAATGATGTCATCCACGCTCACGTTCCGGCGGGCAAGCTGCGCGAAGATCTCCGCCTCCATTCCGGCCTCGTTCGGCAGCCCGATCAGCGTGATGCGGCTTACGTCGCGGCGCAGCGTGCAGCCGCGCACGGCGAGGTCTTCCATGCCCGGTGTAGCGTCCATGATCAATGTTCCCGGATTGTCGGTGAAACTGCTGCGTACCCGAATCGGCACGCCGTAGCGTTTGCCCAGCTCGACCGCCCGGGCGTGGACGATGCCCGCGCCCAGGCCGGCCAGTTCCAGCATTTCGTCGTAGCCGATCTGCGCGATCCGGCGGGCGGTCGGCGCCAGGCGCGGGTCAATCGTGCACACGCCGTCCACGTCGGTGTAGATCTCGCACACCTCCGCCCGCATGGCGGCGGCCAGCGCTACCGCGGTCGTGTCGCTGCCGCCGCGGCCAAGCGTCGTGATATTGAAGTCCGGATCAACACCCTGGAAGCCCGCGGCAATCACGATCTTGCCCTGGTCGAGCAGGCGTTGGATGCGGTCAACGGCGATGGAACGAATCCGCGCCTCGGTGTGCCGGCTGTCCGTGACCATGCCGATCTGGGCCCCCGTCAGACTGATGGCGTCGTAGCCGGCCTCGTGAATCGCCATGGCCACCAGGGCGATGCTGACCTGCTCGCCGGTGGCCAGCAGCGTGTCCATCTCGCGCTTGGACGGCCGCCGCGTCACCTCGGCGGCCAGTTGCACGAGCCGGTCGGTCGTATCGCCCATCGCCGAGACGACCATGACGACCTGGTGTCCGCCCAGCAGGGCCCGCACGGCCCGCCGCGCCGCCAAGTGCACGCGGTAGGCATCCGCCACGCTCGTTCCGCCGAACTTCTGTACGATGACCGGCACGTCTGGATCTCGCTGTCACGCCTCGTACTGTCGCGGCCGGCAGTATACCCGCTTGCTCTCCTGGCGAGCGGCCGCTCACAGAATCAGCATGGCGTCGCCATAACTGTAGAACCGGTAGCGCTCCGCAATCGCCGCCTGGTAGGCCGCTCGAATCAACTCCGGGCTCGCCAGCGCCATTACCAACGCCAACAGCGTGCTGCCCGGCAGATGGAAATTCGTCACCATGCAGTCCACGTGCCGGAACGCGTACGGCGGATAGATGAACACGTCGGTCCAGCCGCCGGCCGGCGAGTGATCCCAGTCGGCCACCGACTCCAGCACGCGCACGGCGGTCGTCCCCACGGCCACGATGCGCCCGCCGGCCGCCCGCGCCTCCCGCAACGTCTCCAACGCCGGCGCGGACGCCGCGAACCACTCGGCGTGCATGCGGTGTCGGGCCAGGTCGTTCTCGACGATCGGCGCAAACGTGCCCAGGCCCACGTGCAGCGTGACGTCAACCCGGTGGACGCCGGCCGCCGTCAGCTCCGCCAGCATCGCGGGCGTGAAGTGCAGCCCCGCCGTCGGTGCCGCCACTGCACCCGATTCGGTGGCGTAAACCGTCTGGTAACGCTCGCGGTCGCTTTCGTCTGGCGCTCCGTGGCGGCCGGCGGCGTCGGGCCGGATGTATGGCGGCAGCGGCGTCTGGCCGACGTGGCTCAGCAGGTCGATCGGCGGTACTGGCGGCCGCGGGCGCACGAGCCATTCGCCGCGCTCCGCCCGAGCACACAACTCCAACTCGGTCTCTGAATCTTCGCAGCGCAGGACGGCACCGGGGCGTAGCTTGGCGGATGGTCGCAGCAGGACGTGCCAGAGGCCGTCCTGCTCACGCAGGAAGAGCGCTTCGACGCGCCCGCCGGTGGTTCGCCGGCAGAAAAACCGGGCCGGAATGACCCGCGTGTTGTTCAGCACCAGGGCGTCGCCAGGTGCCAGATACGTGCCTAAATCGCGGAAATGGCGGTGCTCGATTTGGCCGGTCTTTCGCCGAAGGACCAGCAGCCGGGCGGCATCACGCGGTTCGGC
>CAZYGM010000027.1:0-23290 GCA_964647015.1 uncultured Planctomycetales bacterium
TCGTTGGCGGCGCCGTGCTCTACTGGATCGACCAGGAATGGCGCGACCTGCGCCGGCGCCGGCCGCCGGTGGCACGGCCCGTCCAGCCTACGTCGCCCAAGCCGTGCGAAGATCTGCCACCGCCACCCGCTGAGCACCCACGCTGAACCAGGCGTCCTCCGCGACGTGTCCGACCATAACCGTCGCAACGCCCCGCTCGCGCAGCAGACGCTCCAGTCCGGCCGGGTCGCGCGGCTCGACGACATAGGCCCCACACGTTTCGCCGAAGGGCGGCAGGTCGCGCTCGTCCGGCAACTCTACGCTCGCCCCGCGGCCGGCCGCAATCGCCATTTCCGCCAGCGCCACCAGCCAGCCGCCGTCGCCGACATCATGACAGGCGGCGACGAGCCCTTGCTGAATGGCGTCCGCGACGGCGGCATGCACCCGCGCGGCCTCGGCCAACGGGAAGCCGATCTGAGCCCAACCGCCGACGCGCAACAGCGGCCGGCCCGGCTGCTTCAGGTCCGGCGTCACGCAGCGACGCACGTCGGGCACGATGCTGACCGCACTGATAAGCAGCGTGCCGGGGATGCTGAGCCGCCGCGTCGCGCGCAGGCGGGCCTCGATGCTCGGCAGAATCAGGCGCAAACGCTGCGCGTCCAGGCCGTCGCCGGCGGCATAGCGCCGCAACTCGGCCAGCAGCGGCTCGACGTCAGAAGCGTCCAGGGCGAACTCGTTGTTCAGCGAATCCTTGCCCGAAATGAACGGCACGCCAAACGCCAGTGCGACGTCATAACAAGCCTGGCAGGCGCGCACGAGCGCGCCGAGCTGCCGCGGATCATCGGCACGACCCCAACAGAAATTGTCCAGGACGGCCGTCTGCCGCGGATCGCCCCCGACGGCGACGACGTTGCGCACCGCCTCGTCGATCGCGGCCGCGGCCATCCAGTAGGGATCCACGTCGCCCAGGTGTGGCGCCAGGCCGCAACCGAGCGCAATGCCACGCTGCGACGAGAGCACGGGACGCAGCACGGCGGCGTCGGCCGGGCCCTGCCCGGGACCGACCAGCGGTTTGACGCCACTGCCACCCTGGACCTCGTGATCATACCGCCGAATGATCCACTCCTTGGCGGCGACATCCGGCCTCGATAGGTGCTCTCGCAGATCCGCGAGCAGATCGGCACCGGTGCCGTCAGTGGCCGCGGCGGCCGCGGCCGACTGGGTCGGCCACCACTCCACGGTGTGAGCCCGCTGCGGCAGGCCGTCGTGCAGGAAGTCCATGTCGAGGTCGCCGACGACGTGGCCTTCGAAGCGAACAACGAGGCGCGGCCGGCCGGAAGCGCCAGGCGATCCGTCCACTCCGGTGCCGAAGACGCCGATCACCGTCGCTTCGACCTCGTCGGCGCGCATGATCTGGAGGAATCGTTCGAGATTGGCCGGCGGCACCGCCAGGACCATCCGCTCCTGGGCCTCGCTGATCCAGATTTCGTCGTAGCGCAGGCCGGCGTACTTCAGCGGAACCTTCTCAAGATTAACCGTCGCCCCGACGTGCTGGGCCATCTCGCCGACGGCGCTGCTCAGTCCGCCCGCTCCGCAGTCCGTAATGGCGCTGTACAGGCAGCCGCCGCGCTCGTCCCGGGCGCGCAGCACCGCGTCGAGGAAGCGCTTCTCGGTAATGGCGTTGCCGATCTGGACGGCGTGGGAGAACTCGTCGGCGTGCGTGTCGGTCAACTCGGCGGATGAGAACGTTGCCCCGTGGATGCCGTCGCGCCCGGTCTGGCCGCCGATCAGCACAACCAGGTCACCCGGCTGGGCGGCCTTCTCGACCTTGTCGCGCGGAATCAGGCCGACGCAGCCGCAGTAGACCAACGGGTTGCCGAGATAACGTGGGTCAAAGACGACCGCGCCGTTGACCGTCGGGATGCCCATGCGGTTGCCGTAGTCGGAGACGCCCAGGGCGATGCCCCGCAGGATGCGCCGCGGATGCAGCACGCCCTTGGGCAGGTGCGCGCGCCGCCAGTCGCCGGGCGCGACGCAGAAAACGTCGGTATTGGCGATCGGCTTGGCCCCCAGGCCGCAGCCGATGACATCACGAATGCAGCCGCCCACCCCCGTGGCGGCGCCGCCGTACGGCTCGATGGCCGAAGGGTGATTGTGCGTCTCGACCTTGAAGGCGATGCCGAACTCGTCGTCGAAGGCGATGATGCCGGCGTTGTCCTTGAAGACCGATAAACAGCGCGGCCCCCGACCGGCGGCAATCAGCTCATCGGTCGCGCGGGCGATCGTGTCGCGCAGCAGGTTCCCGTACTTCCGTTCGCAAGTGTCGCCCCGGGCGCCGTCGCCGAAGGGCGCCCCGCGGTAGTCAATGCGGCTCTTGAGCGTCTTGTGCACGCAGTGTTCCGACCAGGTCTGCGCGAGCGTCTCGAGTTCGAGGTCGGTCGGCTCGCGCCCCAGTGCCCGGTAGTGGGCCTGCAACGTCCGCATCTCGGCTGTTGACACGAACAGGTGTCCGGTGCGCGATAGCTCATCCAGCCCAGCGTCGTCCAGGTCACGGATCGGAACATGCCGCAGCGAAAAGCGGAAGATCGGCGGTTGGGGCGCCGGCCGCACGCCGGCCGTGCCCGGCACGACTTCCTCGATGCAGTCGTTGGCCAGGGCCCGGCGCACGCTTTCCAGCAGAGCCGTCGCGCTGCCGCAGCCAGTCACGACGTAGCGCCGCGCCGTGCGGACAGTATCCACGGCGACGCGCTGCGCATGCAACTCCGCCAGCGTGCTCTGCGCGACGGGGTCCATGACGCCGGGGCGGCCATGCACCTCGACCTCGCAGGTGTCCGGCGCGGCCTGGTGCACGTGCGTCGGGTCGTTAACCTGCCACGCCTCCACGACCGGGTCACACAGCAGCTCCGCGGCCACCCGCTCCGCGTCCGCCCGTCCGAGCTGACCTTCCAGAAAGAACAGCCGCACGACGTGGGCCGTCGCGAGTTGCTCCAGACCGGCCTCGCGCAACTGCGCGCACAAGGCCGTGTCGCACACGGTCCGGCCGCCTGTGGCGACCGGCCTGATCTCAACGCCGAAGACTGGCATAATGGGGGGATTCTCGCCTGGACAGGTCCGTTAGTCTATCCAGTCCGGATGTTGGAATTTCTCGGCCACCCAGGCGCTGCGAATCTGGGCGGCGCGGGCCAACAAGTGCTCGATGTTGCCGTGCTCGTGCCGTTCGAGCCAGGTGTCGAGGTGCGTCAGGTCCTCAATCAGTAGCGCGATGGCCGCCCGCACATGGTCGCGATTGGAGATCATGATATCCTGCCAAAGCTCCGGATCGCGAGCCGCCACGCGCGTCACGTCCAGCAGACCCGGGGCCGCGACCTGCAGTCCGCCTTCCCGGTCGGCCAGCAACAGCAGCAGGGCGGCGACAGCGTGCGGCAGGTGACTGACCCGCGCCACGGTCGCATCATGCCCTTCTGGGGACATTTCCTTAACATGCGCGCCCACCCGCTCCCAGACGGAGCGGACGAGTTCCACTGCCGCGGGTCGCGTGGCGGACAGCGGTGTCAGCACCACGGTGGCCCCGTGGAACAGGTCGGCCCGGGCAAAGCTCACGCCCCGCTGCCGCAGGCCCGTCATGGGATGCCCGCCGACGAAGTTGCACGGGTGCGGCATGATACTGCCGGCGGCGTCGACCACCGGCGACTTGACGCTGCCGACATCCGTCACGACCACACCCTGGTCGCCCAGGCGCGCAGCGAGTTGCCGGAGCACGCCGGTCATGGCGCAGAGAGGTGTGCAGAGACAGTAGAGCTGTATGTCCGCGGGGAGCTCCTCCGCCCGCGTAACCCCTGAGTGCACGGCCCCGGTCTCGACCGCAGCCTCGACATCGCTCGGGTCGCGCGCGAGCGCTATAATCTGGCCGTTGAATCCTGCGGCCTGCAGAGCCAGACCCAGCGACCCGCCTATCATGCCGGGACCGACGATGCATACGGAATGTAAATCTTGTTTTGACAGAATCTTACACCAAATTAGCCAGCCGACAACTGACGGTTGCCCGTCTTGTCACGCCATGAATCTGAGGAATAAGCTTGCATTTTGCGCTCCAATCGATTAACGAATCCCTTGCAAACAGAGGTGTGGACGCGCTGCGGCGCGGCATTGGCGCGGTTCAGACATTCGGGTGAATATGAGTGCTCAGCCTGGTGAGACGAGCAGGTCTGGGGGTGCACACCTGCTCGACTTCGAAAAACGCATCGGCAAGATGGAGCAGGAGATTCGGCGGCTGGAGGCTTCCCAGGCCGAATCGGGGCGTGATTTCTCTGAAGTTATCGAGGGAATTCGCGCACAACTCCAAACCGCTCTGAAGGAAGCATACGCCAAGCTCACGCCTTGGGAGCACGTTCTTGTTTCGCGGCATCCGCGCCGGCCGCTGCTGCGCGACTACATCAGGTTGATCACGGAGGACTTCTGCGAACTGCATGGTGACAAGGCCTATGGGGATGACAAAGCGATCGTGTGTGGCTTCGCCCGTATCGCCCGCCAGCGCGTCATGCTTATCGGACATCAGAAGGGCCGCGACACTCGCGAGAAGATCGAGGTCAACTTCGGCTGCGCCCACCCGGAGGGATACCGTAAAGCATTACAGAAAATGAAGTTAGCCGCCAAGTTCAAGGTGCCCGTGGTTTGTCTGGTGGATACGCCCGGCGCTTATCCGGGTGTTGAAGCCGAGGAACGCGGCATCGCCCAGTCGATCGCGGTCAATCTGATGGAGATGTCGCGCCTACCCACACCCATCATCGCCGTCGTAATTGGCGAGGGCGGCAGCGGCGGGGCGCTGGGCATCGGCGTGGCGGACCAGGTCGCCGTGATGCAGTACGCGTATTTCTCGGTGATCAGCCCGGAAGGCTGTGCGGCAATACTGTGGAAGTCCGGCGAAGAGGCGCCGCGAGCGGCCAAGGCCCTGCGGCTCACCCCCGGCGATCTGAAGCAACTGGAACTCATTGACGCCGTCATTGAGGAGCCGCTCGGGGCGGCGCATCGCGACCCTGCGGCGGCAGCCAAGAACCTGGAGACGTGGATCGGGCAGAAGCTGCGCGAGCTGAAGCGCGTTCGCGTGGACACGCTACTGAAGCGCCGTTACGCGCGGCTGCGCAACCTCGGATCGGCGTTTGTGTCGGGCGAGGTCGGCGAGGGCAAGGCGACCCGCACGCGTGGCCGGCGCGTGTCGGCGACCGGCCGTGTGGCAGCCCCGGCCGATTCGCCGTAAGTGTTGTGGTGCCAGCACGTTGACACCAGGCGATATAATCATGTGGGCGCATTAGGGCGGGATGGGCACAAGGAGCCCCAGGGCTCCGATAGGCGTGGGGAATCAGGCGGAACGAGCCGGTGCGAATAACCAGGCACCGTGTGGCAGGAATGTCGGCAGCATGGTGCCTGGACGGACGAGTAGCATGGATTCAGCGACACGGCCGGTCGCGATTGAATTGGACCGCACTCGTGAGTTGCGGATCACCTGGGCCGACGGAAAGCGGAGCGTATATCCGCTGCCGCGGCTGCGGCAGGCCTGTCCGTGTGCCGAATGCCGGCAAACGCGGGCCACGGCGCGTGCGAACCCGCTACGGGTCATTCCCGGAGTGGACGCCGAACTCAACATGGTCATCGCCGCCGAGGTCAGGATGGTCGGGCATTATGGCCTGCAGTTGTCGTGGCTGGATGGTCACAGCGCGGGCATCTACGACTACGGGCTGTTGCGTGCCCTGGCGGACTCGCCAGCCGGCGCGCCGGCCGGGAACGGTGTGAACGGCTGCAGCCGTGGCGAAGGAAAAGTGAATAAAGAGTAGCGTTTGCGCGCCAGTCAGGGTAAAATGGTACTTTTGGCTTGTTTGTGTAGGAATGAGGATGGCACCTGAAGACACTATCAATCGAACGGACCTGGGCGGCAAGATAGTGCAGGCCAACGACCTGCACCTGTTTCTGTACGATCGCCCGCTGCATCCGGAGTTGTTCCGCCATTACCGGGACTTCCGCGTGGCGCAAGGCCGCTATCTCGCCGACATCTGGATCGTCGGTCTGAGTCACGTGGTCACGCTGACGCTCGGCCAGCGCACGCTAACCGAGTTGCTCTGGGTTGATAGTGATCTGCTGCCTTCGCGCGGCGTGATCTCGCGTTTTCGTCTCAAGGGCGAGCGCGACCAGGAGCGTCGTCTGCCGGACGGCTGGTGCCACCTGGTCAGCAGCCAGGTCGAGACCATGGACGAGCCGCTGTACAAGTCCGTGCACAACGACTTGTTGCGGCACGCCGCCCGCCGCGGATCCTTCGTGGCGTACGACGAGTGGGGTGATCGCGACCTGCTGCCCTTCTCGTACATCGATTGCGAGGCCCGCGACGCCGAATTCCACATTTACGCGTTCCACGCTTTCCCGCAGGAGCGCACCCTAGTCAAGACGCAATCCATCTTCGAGGTGACTGCCTGACGACCGAGATCCTTAAGAACACGACCGGTCGCGAGCCCACCGGGGCCCGCGCCCGGTCGCGGTCTTTTCGGGCTTAAGTGTGCCCGACGGAGGGCCAACAGTCAGTCATGGCAACCAGCACGCCACAATCCATCCGGATCGTCGGAGCCCGGGTTCACAACCTGGCGGACGTCTGCCTGGAATTGCCGCGTAATCAGCTAATCTGCTTCACCGGCGTGTCCGGCAGCGGCAAGAGCAGCCTGGCGTTTGATACCCTGTATGCCGAGGGTCAGAGACGCTACGTAGAGTCGCTGAGTTCGTATGCGCGCCAGTTCATGGGGCAACTGCCCAAACCCGAGGCTGACCAGATTACCGGCCTGGCGCCGGCCATCGCGATTCAGCAGAAGACCAGTGGCTGGAACCCGCGCAGCACGGTCGGGACGATCACCCAGATACACGATTACCTGCGCGTCCTGATGGCGCGGGCCGGACGCGCCCACTGCACCAACTGCGGCCGGCCGATCAGCGCGCAGACGCGTGAACAACTGCTGGGGCGCATATTGGCCCTGGAGCCGGAGACGCGCTTCCTCCTGCTCGCGCCGCGCGTGCGCGGCCAGAAGGGCGAATACAAGGATCTGTTCGCGGAGCTGCTTCAGGAGGGCTTCGTGCGGGCCCGGGTGGATGGCGCGATCATCGAGCTATCCGCCGCGCCGGCGCTCGATCGCAACCGACGTCATGACATTGACGTCGTCATTGACCGCTTGGTCAACCGGCCGGGCAGCCGGGCCCGACTGGCCGAGGCTCTGGATGTCGCCCTCAGCGTCGGAAACGGCACCGCCCTTGTCGCGGTGCTCCCGCCGGCTGAATCCGGGCGGGCGCGCCGCGGCCTTCTGCCGGCGTCTGACATCGTGCTGTCGTCCGACTACGCCTGCACCACGTGCAACCTGGGCTTCGCACCGCCCACGCCGCAGATGTTCAGCTTCAACAGTCCGCAGGGTATGTGCGCGCACTGCGAGGGACTCGGCACGCGTTTCGATTTCGATCCGGAGCTGCTGATCCCCGACCCCAGCCTGGACTTCCTGGCCCCCTGTGTGGTGCCGCTGCGCCATCAGCCGGGCAAATGGCAACAGCACATCTACGAAGGCGTGGCCCGGCATGTCGGGTTCGACCTGCGGACACCCTGGCGTGACCTGCCGCCAGCGGCCCAGGCCGCCCTGCTATGGGGCACCGGCGACGCACACATCACCTTCGAATGGCGCGCGCGCCGCGGAACCTGGAAGCACGGCGGGACTTTCGCCGGCGTGGTCGCGGAGCTGCACGCACGCCACAAGAAGACCAGTTCAGCACTGGTGCGCCGCTACTATGAGCAATTCATGCGGTCGTCAGTCTGTCCGCGCTGCCAGGGGGCCCGACTCGACGCCCAGGCATTGGCGGTTCGGCTAACCGGCCCGGTCGCCGGCACGCAGCAGACGCTGAACATCAACGAGATCGGCCGGCTGTCGATCAGCGCGGCGCTACAGTTCTTCGCCAACCTGGAGCTGGACGAGGTGCGGGCGTTCATCGCGGCTGAGCCGCTGAAGGAGATCCGCGGGAGGTTGCAGTTCCTGGTTGACGTAGGCCTGGAGTACCTGACATTGGGCCGGGCGGCGCCCACGCTCTCCGGGGGCGAGTCCCAGCGCATCCGCCTGGCGAGCCAAATCGGTTGTGGGCTGGTGGGGGTGCTGTACGTGCTGGACGAACCGAGCATCGGCCTGCACCCGCGTGACAATCGCCGCCTGTTGGACTCCCTCCGCCGCCTGCGCGACATGGGCAACACGGTCATCGTCGTCGAGCATGACCGCGACACGATGGAGGCCGCGGACAGCCTCGTGGATTTCGGTCCCGGTCCCGGCGTGCGGGGCGGACAGGTCGTCGCGCAGGGCAGCCTGGCCGACCTGACTGCCGAGCCGCGCTCGGCGACCGGAGCATACCTGGCCGGCCGCCAGGAGATTGCCCTGCCCGCGTCGCGTCGTCCCATAACCCCGCCGGCGGGCAACGGTCCGCGACCGAGCGCCCGCGGCAGACGCCGCGAGACGCCCGGTCCTACAAGCCAATCGAAACTCCGCCCAACGTAGTCTGTAGTATTCAGGTCTGTTGATGTCGCCGGTCCGGAGCGGCGAACGAATACCGGTCTGGCCGCGCCCACCTGCGCGCCGCAACTGAGATTGCCGCGCCTTGGCCGGTGCACTCAACGGGCCCACACATCAGCTCTTTGAGCATTCTTGCAGTGATTATCGGCCGTCCGTTATCGCGCGATGATGGGTGCCGCCGGTGCCGACCGTTGGTGGTGGGCGAGCGGCAATTTGCCGATACGACAACGACTCGGCGCGGCGCCAGTCAGAGGTGACCGGAACGATGGTGCCGATAACCATGATCTGCCCGAACCTGAAGTGCCGCCAGACGGTGGTCACGCCACCCTCGGCGCGTGGCAAGGTCGTGCGCTGTCCGCACTGTCGCCAGTTGTTCATGGTCCCGGAGCGAGTCAGCAATCCGGTCGCCGCACCCGAAGCCGAGCCCGATCCCAACGCAAAGAACGACGCGTAGAACTTCGGCCGCAGCGCACACCCGCGCTGCTGGCACCGGAACGACACAACAATGAAGCAGAGCATGGAGTGGGGTGATCCGGTGAGAGGCGCGACACCCGGCCGACGACAGCCCCGAGTGCGGCGAAGGGCCGCCGAACTCTTCGCGGCGGAACCCGAGCTGATCGTGGCCTGCCTGGAAGGGTCCGGCGCGGGATGCGGGGAGAACGCCCAACGAGTTCTGGCGAGCGCGTTGGATGCGCTGGCGCTGCGTAGCGGCTATGCGGACCTGCACTACTACGCGGCCCATGCGGCGCTGGCGGCCGAGCAGCCGGCGCTCGCGCTCGAGCTGCTGCACACCGCTCTACGGATAAATCCCAGCTACGACGCGGCCTTGATCCTCGCGGCGCGCATCCGCGCCACGCAGGGCAAGCACGAGGAGGCCACGCGGCACCTGGAGGAAGTGCTCGCGCAGGGCGCGGACTACCCGGATGTACACCTGATGCTGGGAGATCTCTGGCAGACGCGTCGAGACCTGCCGCGCGCCCGGGCCGCCTACCGCCGCGCGCTCCAGCTCAACAGCAACTTCGCCGCAGCGGCCGAGCGGCTGGCGCGGGTGGGTGCTGCCGGAGGTACTGATGGGCTACCTGCTTGAAGCACTGGGGCGCGGGCTGCTGGCGGAACTGCTGGCGGCCTTCGAGAATCAACTCCCGGGCTTCCAGGAGGATGAGCCGGACGAGCTGCGCGCCCGACAGGCGTCCTCGCCGACCTCCGTCGATCTAGCCCTGCGGCTGGGGATGTCCTGCCTGCGGAGCCGCCGGCTGTCAGAGGCGCTGCGCGTGTTCCAGAACGCGCTGGAACTGGGGCCGCCCTCGGCCCAACCGGCGCTCGGACTGGCCTGCGTGTACGACGAGCTCGGCCAGCTTGACCAGGCCTTGCGCTACCTGTCCATCGCGCAGGCGCACGACCCGCAGGATCCGGCCATCGCCTTCGCCATGGGCGTATGCCACGAGCGCCGGGAGGAAGTGGACGCGGCCACCGTGAACTACCGCCGTGCGTTGGAGCTCTGTCCGCACCTGCGCAACGCGTGTGAACGGCTGGCGGCCATCGCGCTGCACCAGGGTGACCTGGAAGCGGCCATTGTCTATTACGAGCGTCTGGCGGAGCTCGAGCCGGGGGATGTTGACGTGCTGCTATCGCTGGCCAACCTGCTGCTGCTGACCGGGCGGCCGCGCGAGGCCTCTGATCACTATCAGCAGGCGCTGGTGATCGAGCCGGACCTGGCGGAAGAGGCGCTGCCCGAAACCGAAGGACTCGACGCTGACAACCGGCTGGCCGAAGCGATCAAGACGCTGGAATCCCTGGTCTGCAAGTATCCCAACATGGCGCCGTTCCACATTCACCTGGGCGATCTGTATGCCAAGTCCGGCGCGGACCGCGCGGCGATCGAGCAGTATCGCGCGGCCCTGGACGCCCAGCCCGACCTGCTGGAGGCGACCGTCAAGCTCGGCACGCAACACCTGCGGCTGGAGCGCTACGCCGACGCGGCCCAGACCTTCAACCGCGCCGTGGAGCTCAACGACCGGCTCATGCTGGGGTTCGTCGGACTGGGCGTGTCGCAGCACACCGCCGGCAATCAACACGAAGCACTCGCCACGCTGGACCTGGCCGCCAGCCTGGAACCCAGCACGACGCTGCTGTTCGCCGAGACCGCGCGGCTGCACCTGCGGGCCGAACGGGCGGAGCAGGCCGACCTGCGCGGCCAGTCAGGCATGTATGCGGACGACGAAGTAGAGGAGCCGGACCATCAAGAGCTGCTGGAAGAGGTGCTGCGGCGACACCGCCGGGCGCTGCTCGCCAGCCCCAACCACGCCGATCTGCATTACCGCTACGGGCTGCTGTTGCGCCAGGTGGGTGAGTACGAGGAGGCGATTCAGGCCTTCCGCCACGCGGTCGAGCTCAACCCCTGTTACGCCAAGGCCCTGATCAAGCTCGGCATCCTGCTCAAGGAGACCGGCGAAGTCGAAGAAGCCATCGCGGTGTTCCGCCAGGCACTCGCGCTCGACAACCGCTACGTGGATGTGCATTATCAACTCGGTCTGCTTTTCGCGCAGCGCAACCGCTTCGAGTTGGCGGTGGAGGAGTTCGAGCAGGCCGTGGCCGGCAACGAGCGCAACGTCGCGTTCCGCGCCAACCTGGCACTGGCCCTGCAGAATATCGGCATGCTCGACCGGGCCGCCGCGAGTTGGCGCGCCATCTGCGAGCTGTCACGTACCGACGACAGCGTTCTCGAGCGCCGGCAGCAATTCCTGCGGGAGGTTAATCGGGAATAGGTTCGGCACGGCCACGAAAGAATGCTCCCCGCCAGAGCGGCGACAAGCCCTGGCGGGGAGCACTTACACCAAACACGCGGACAACAAGACACACAGTGCAGGAGTTCTAGTGCGGGGCGCGGGCGTCGGCCGATTCGGCCGGCGCGCTACGACGCCACCAGCACGCTCTCGTCGATGACCGTGCGCAGTTTGCGCAGGGCCCGGTTCTGAATCTGACGCACCCGCTCTTTGCTGACGCCCAGCAAGGCGCCGACCTGCTCCAGAGTTCGCCCGCGCGGCGGGTTCAACTTGCGGCCGGCGCGATCCAGCGCGAAGCGGGCATTGATCACGCGCCGCTCCACTTGGCTTAGCTCCGCCGAGTTATTGGACAGAATCAGCTTCAATCCGCTGACGCAGTCCGCGGCTTCGTTTTCACGCTGCGTTTCGACGTAATCGCTGCGCTCGAAGCTCGGGTCATACACCGTCGGAAAATGCGTGCGATAGCGGGCACTCTTGGCACCCAGCCGGGCGAAGCTGCTCATGATCGCCCGACAGGCGTACGTGCTGAGCTTGAAGCCGCGGGAGCAGTCGAACTTGTCCACGCAGCGCAGCAGCGCCAAGTTGCCCTCGCTGACCAGGTCGCCCAACTCTACGCCGGCAGTCCGCGTGCGTCGGGCCATCGCCATCACCAGCGAAGTATTCAAACGGACTATGTGATTCCTGGTGCGCAGCGTGGCGTAGGCCCACCGCAGCAACTCGCGCGCAGCCTGGGCACCAAGGCGCTTGTCGTTATGGGCCCTCACCAGCCGCATCATGCGATAGCGACAGTAGTTAAACCGCAGGAAGAGCTGCTGCTCCTCGTCCGCATTCAAGACCCGGTGCCGGGGCGGCAACACGACATCCCCTGCCAGGCCATCCCTTTCAGGTGCGCCCGCGACGCTTTCCGCCAAGTCCGGCAGCGGCACCATGAGCTGGCGCGCCGCCGACGCCAGCCTGAACGACGGATGATACACACACTCCATCGTCTCAGAGAGAATCTGCGTCAGCAGGCGCCGATCCATGGTCGTCATGCGCTGCATGACAGCCGCGGTCGGCAGCTTGGCCTTTGGTCGTAACCTCTTGAGGTTGTTGCTCTTACCTGGCTTATTCATGATTAATCACGCCTTTGGGCGCCGCGCCGCGTCCGATAGGTCCTTTCGGGCCCTTACCTTTGTATACGCTCAACCCACGCCATTGGTTCCCAAATAGTTCCACTATCGTGCCGATTATGACGGCGAACCGACTTCCTGTCCAGTCAATTAGCATTGAAATCCTGCGATTTAATACTTGCGCCAGACCCTTCGGGAGCGGTCTGGAAGCTCACGACGGCCATGCATAGGTACAGAAGGAATGTTCATTGCCATGTGTGCCTTGTAACTCAATAAAAAACGCGAAATTATTGGTCCGTTCGCCACATCTGCCTTTACCTTAAATCCGCCGGCCACCGAGCCCGCCCTGTCATGGCGGCTCTGGGCTGCCTAACACCCATATAACGCTTGAAGAGTGATTCTTGTTCCCGAAGTCACCCCGAACCCACAAGATCTGACGCCGGATGCACGCTCGGTTCAGCCTGGCGGGCGGCTCAGGCCGCCGGTACGTCGCGATGACAGAACCTCCACAGGCCGCCTAGGTAGGCCAGGAGGGCGACGGTTGCCAGCACGGTAACGTCCGGCAGGAGGGAGTGGTCCGGGCGGATGCACTGCAGAGGCTTGTAGTAATGCAGCGGGCCGAGCATGGCGAGCCACTCGACGGCCGGCCACATCGTGGCTAGGTAGTTGAGCAGGAATGAGGCCAGCAGGGCCGTCAGAACGATCGCGATTGCCGAGCCGCGTCGGGACACGATGCTGCCGACCAGCATCGTTGTGCCGCCAATGGACATATACAGAGCCAGCAGGTTGACGATCAGGACGCGTAAGCGCACGAGGTCCACCGGCTCCCACAGTGGGAACAGGCGCAGCCCGAGCCAGACGCCCAGAAGCGGTGCCGCGCTGAGTGCCAGGCCCGCGCCTGCCCAGACCACCGACGCGCTGATGTAGATTGACGCCCGCGACAGTGGCAGCGTCAACAGCAGGTCGGCCGTGCCGCGGTCTATCTCGCCCACCGTCACGCGGGTGCAGATGGTCAGCGGGGCGGCCCACGTAACAGCGAATAGAAATGGGTGCGCGAAACCAAGAGTCAGCAGCCCGGTCGCGCTGAAACTCTCCGCCAGGTCCGCTCCCAAGAGCATGCGCAAGAACGGCTTGAAAAACGGCCGGTCTAACCATGCGGCGGCCTCGGCCGGCATCTCGCCGAGGGCGCGCACTAGCAGCAACTCGAAAGCTACTATGGCCAGCGACAGGAACACCACCAGCCGCCAGGAGTCACGCCAGGTCCTCACTACCACGGCCACGCTCACGCCCGCACCTCGCCCACAACGCCGGCAGTGCCGTAGTACCCCAGGAAGAGATCCTCAAGATCCGGGGCTCCGACGTTCACGTCCTCGACGGCGCAGGTCGCCAACCACGCCAGCAGCGGCTGTACCGGACCGACCCACGTGCCGCTGACGCGCTCATCCTCGCGGGTCGCGCAGCGCAAGCCGGCCGGAGCAGGCGGACGGGTCGTGCCGGCGCGAAAGCGAACCTCAACATGCCGCACGGCGCGCTCCCGCAGCGTGGCGATCCGGTCCTGTTCGATCAGGCGCCCTTCCCTCAGGATCGCCACGTGGTCACACAACTCCGCCACCTCGGACAGCGTGTGGCTGGAGAACAGCACCGTCCGTCCGGCGCCCTGCGCTTCGCGCAGCAGCGCGTACAACGTCTGCCGCACCAACGGGTCGAGCGCGACGGTGGGCTCGTCGAGAATAATCAGCTGCGGCTGGTGCATTAGCGCCTGAATCAGGCCCAGCTTCTGCTTCATGCCGCGCGAGTAGTCCCGAACGCGCCGGTCGAGTTCCAGATCGAGGCGGCGCGCCAGTCGCTCGATCTCAAGTCCGGACCTGCCCCCGCGCACAGCATCGAGAAACCGCAGCGTCGCCCGGCCGGTCAGATGCTCATGCAGACGGATGTCACCAGGCAGGTAGCCTACGGCGGAGCGCAGGGCCGGCCCCTGTCCCCAGGCGTCCCGGCCCAGCACTTCAGCCGCGCCGCCCGAAGCGCGCAGCAGGCCTAACAGGATGCGAATCGTGGTGGTCTTGCCGGCCCCGTTCGGCCCAAGGAACCCGAACAAGCTGCCGGCCGGCACGCGCAGGTTCACGCCGGAAAGCGCCGGCTTCGCGCCGTACGACTTTGACAGGTCGTGCGTACAGACGGCATACATCGCCGTGGATTAAACGCCGGGCAGACCGGCAACGCAACGGCTGAACACCACGCACGAACAGTCTGACAGCGCTGATGGCGCCGCGGCTACGCGGCGGCCGTGCTGTCGGCGGAGACGGCCTTCTTTGCCGATTTCTTCTTGCTCGGGCTCTGGGCCGATGCCGCAGCGGGCGCCGGCGTGTCGGATGAGGATGAGGTCGCCGACGACGGCGCCGGCGCGCCGGCCTCAGCGGCGGCCGCCCGCTTATAGGACTCGCTGCGGTAGTCAGTCTCGTAGAAGCCGGAGCCGCGAAAGATGATGCCGCCGCCCGTACCGATCAGCCGCTGCAGCGTGCGCCGGGCACACTTGGGGCACTTTTTGAGCGGCGCGGCTGTAATGGACTGGAACTGTTCGAATGCGTGGCCGCAGGCGCCACACTTGTAGTCATAGGTCGGCATCGCTATTCCTCATCGGCCGCCGGGCCGGAGTCAGTCTTGGCCACCGGCCCGCTCGAAACGATCACGCGGCTGTAGCGCAGGACACGATCGTGCATCCGGTAGCCGCGGGCCAGCTCCTGGATTACCGTACCGGCGGGGTGTTCGTCGCTGGGCTGTTGCAGGACGGCCTCGTGCAGATCCGGGTCAAAGGGCCGGCCCTCCGCATCAATCTGCGTGATATGCCGGTCCGCCAGTATCTTGAGGAAATGCTCGTAGACAATCCGGACGCCGTCCGCCACAGTCTCAACCTGGGTCGCGCTCCGGACCGAGTCCAACGTGCGCTCCAGGTCATCAATGATCACCAGCAGGTCACGCGCGAAATCGCCTGCGGCATGGCGCACCGCCTCGGCCTTATCGCGCGCGGCACGCTGCTGGAGATTGCGGGTCTCGGCGATCAACCGCAGGTTCTGATCGCGCAGCTCTTCAACCGCGCGCTGCAAGTCGGCGAGGCTGGACGTCTCCGCGGCGTTATCCGCCGGCGTCTCAGCCGGGGCCGCAGCCTGCTGCGCCTCAACTGTCTCCTGGCGCTCGACCTCTTCCTGCGACGGTCTGTCTTTCCCGACACTCACGGCAATCACCACGCCTCGCTCACTCTTTGCTCTCACTCTCGCCGGTCAGGTAATCCTTGACGCGCTCGAAGAAACCCTTGGTCTCCGGCAACACGTCCTTGTCTTCCGTGGCCGCAAACTGCCGTAGCAGTTCCTCCTGTTCGCGCGTCAGCCGGCTGGGTATCTCAACCAGCACGCGCACAATCTCGTCACCAGTCCGTCCGGATTGCAGGTTGGGCAGACCCTTACCCGGCAGGCGGAAGATCGCCCCATGCTGGGTGCCCGGCGGAATGCGCACCGGCGTCGTACCCGTGAGCGTCGGTACGTCAATCTGCGCCCCCAGGGCCGCCTGCGTAAAGCTGATTGGCAGCGTGCAAATCAGGTGGTCGCCGTCGCGCTCAAAGAAATCTGACTGCCGTAGCCGGACGGTGACGCGCAGATCGCCGCGCAGGCTGTCGCCCGGCCCCGGCTCACCCTCGCCACGCAGGCGAATGCTCTGGCCCTCGTGGATGCCAGGGGGGATCTTGACGGTCAGGACGCGTTCCTTGGTGGCCCGCCCGTGACCGGCACACGCCCGGCAGGGTCGCTCCGGCAACTTGCTCCGACCGTGACACGTCGGGCACTCCGCAACCGTGCGCGTCACGAAGAACCCCATCGACGTCTGGCGTTCCACCTGGCCATAACCGCCACAAGTCGGACAAGTCCGCAGGCCGGCGCCGGGCTCAGCCCCGTTGCCACCGCACCGATCGCAGAAGTCCACGCGCTCGAAACGCAGTGTCTTCTCGACACCCGTGGCGACCTCCTTCAGGTCAATATCGACGACAGTCTGGATATCAACCCCGCGGGCAGCCCGGGCACGCACCCGCGGACCGCCGAACGTGTCGCCGAACAGGTCGCTGAAGACGCTAAAGATGTCGTCAATGCCCATGCCGGAGAAGTCGTGGACGCCCGCGCCATCCAGGCCGGCATGGCCGTAACGGTCGAAGCGCTGCCGCTTCTCAGGGTCGGACAGCACTTCGTACGCCTCGGCGGCCTCCTTGAAGCGCTGCTCAGCATCGGGGGAGTTGTTGCGATCGGGATGATACTTCAGGGCCGCCTGGCGGTAGGCGCGCTTGATTTCCTCAGGCGCAGCCGTGCGAGCAACGCCCAGGACCTCGTAGTAATCGCGCTTCTGCGACACGGTACCGCCGATCATATCCCGCTGACATCGGGCGGTGGGCGGCCGGCTGCATTGACCGACCCGCCCGCCGCAGGCCCAGAATCATTATCGACCGGGCAGCCGCACAGGTTGCGGGGCCTTTGTCCGGCAAGAACCGGCCGGGACGGCGCTCCGGTGGGGCCGCCCCGGCCGCGAATTACGAGCACGCCGGGCAACTAGTGCGTCGCACCCTCGATGTTCGCGTGCTTGTCCTTGTCGTACTCAGTGCACAGCACATCCGTCGTCAGCATCAGGGCCGCCACGCTGGCCGCGTTCTGCAACGCCACGCGGGCCACCTTGGCCGGGTCGATGATGCCGGCCTCGAACATGTCCACGTACTCGCCGCGGGCGGCGTCGTAGCCCATGTTCTTGCCCTGGGTGAGGATCTCGTCGACAACGACACCGCCGTCCACGCCGGCGTTTTCCGCGATCTGCCGGGCCGGCTCCTCGAGCGCCCGGGCGAGAATCTGGTAGCCGATGGCCTCGTCGCCGGTGACTTCCTTGGCCGCGGCCTTGAGCGCCTTGACGGCCCGCAGCAGGGCCACGCCGCCGCCGGGGATGATGCCCTCTTCCGCCGCCGCCTTGGTGGCGTGGAAGGCATCCTCGACCAGGTCCTTGCGTTCCTTGACTTCGGTCTCCGTCGCGCCGCCGACATGCACCACTGCGACGCCGCCGGTCAGCTTGGCCAGACGCTCCTGGAGCTTCTCGCGATCGTAGTCACTGGTGGTCTTGTCGATCTGCGCGCGGATCTGGCCGATGCGGGCCTCGATGTCCTTCTTCTTGCCGGCGCCCTCGACGATCGTGGTGTTGTCCTTGGTGATGACGACACGCTTGGCGCGGCCCATCAGGCTCAGATCAACGTTCTCCAGCTTGATGCCCTGGTCCTCACTGATGAACGTGCCGCCCGTCAGCGTCGCGATGTCACCCAGCATGGCCTTGCGGCGATCGCCGAACCCGGGGGCCTTGACAGCACACACGTGCAGCACGCCGCGCAGCCGGTTGACCACCAGCGCCGCCAGGGCCTCACCCTCAACGTCCTCGGAGATGATCAGCAGCGGCTTGCCGACGTTCACGACCTTCTCGAGCACGGGCACCAGGTCGCGCAGCGAGCTGACTTTCTTCTCGTAGATCATGATGTAGGGATCGTCCAGCACGGCCTCCAGCGCGCCTGGATTAGTGATGAAGTAGGGCGAGATGAAGCCCTTGTCGAACTGCATCCCTTCCACATGCTCCCAGGTCGTCTCCAGGCTCTTGCCCTCTTCGATCTCGATCACGCCGTCCTTGCCAACCTTATCGAAGGCCGCGGCGAGCATCTTGCCGACCTCGGCGTCGCCGTTGGCACTGATGGTCGCAACCTTGGCGATGTCGTCCTTGCCACGCACCTTGATCGACTGGTCCTTGATGCTGCGGACGGCCACTTCCACGGCCGCTTCGATGCCGCGCTTCACCGCCGTGGCGCTGGCCCCGGCAGTGATGTTCTTCAGCCCCTCGCTGAAGATGGCCTCGGCCAGCACCGTGGCCGTGGTCGTGCCGTCACCGGCGACAGTCGAAGTCTTGCTGGCTACCTCGTTGACCAGCTTGGCGCCCATGTTCTGGAAGGGCTCCGGCAACTCGATTTCCTTGCTGACCGTGACGCCGTCTTTCGTGACACGCGGGCTGCCCCACGATTTGTGCAACACCACGTTGTGCCCGACCGGCCCCAGTGTCGACTTGACCGTCCGGGCCAGCTTGCGAACGCCGGCCAGCATCTCGCGCCGGGCATGATCGCTGTACATCAATTGCTTAGCAGGCATGATCGTTCCTCTTATCGCCTTCTGCCGACGGCGGCCGGCTCACTTACTCCTCGATGGCGAGGATGTCGCTCTCCCGCAGGATCACGTAGGTCTCGCCTTCCAAATCCACCTCGGTGCCGCTGTACTTGCCGTAGATGACCCGGTCACCAACCTTGACCGACATCTGGCCGCGCTCCCCGGTCTTCTCGATGAGCTTGCCCGGCCCGGCCGCGATAACCTTGCCCTGCAGCGGCTTCTCGCGGGCACTGTCCGGCAGCACGATGCCGCCGCGGGTCTTCTCTTCCGCCTCAAACGGCTGCACGACAACGCGATCATCCAAAGGCTGAATCTTGAGCTTCTTAGCGGTGGCTGTGGCCATTGCTATTCTCTCTTACTCTTGGGGTTACTTGTTATGGTCCGAAGTCCAATCCCGGCCGCCCACCTAACTGGGCCGGGCCCAACGACTACATCATGTCCATGCCGCCCATGCCACCCATGCCACCCATGCCGCCCATCTCGTCATCCATGCCGGGCGGCCCGCCGTGCCCCTTCTTCTCCTGGGGCTTCTCGGCTACCAGACAGGCCGTGGATAGCAGGACGCGCGCTACGCTGCTGGCATTCTCCAGGGCACTGCGCACGACCTTGGTCGGGTCGATCACACCCATCTTGATCAGGTCGCCGAACTCGCCGGTCTCGGCGTTGAAGCCGAAGGCACCGATCTTGTCCCGCACCTTCTTGAGAATGACCGCCCCCTCGAAACCCGCGTTCTCGACGATCTGCCGCAGGGGCGTAGTCAGGACGTCATTGATGATCCGCACGCCGGCCTTCTCCGAATCACCCTTGATCCGCAGGTTCGCCAGCGCCGCCTGGGCCCGCACCAGCGCCACGCCGCCGCCCGGCACGATCCCCTCTTCGATCGCCGCCCGGGTGGCGTGCAAAGCGTCCTCCACGCGGGACTTCCGTTCCTTCAGCTCCGCTTCCGACGCCGCGCCCACCTTGATCTGGGCCACGCCGCCGGCCAGCTTGGCCAGCCGCTCCTGGAGCTTCTCACGATCGTAATCGCTGGTGGTCGTCTCAATCTCCCGCCGAATCTGCTCGATCCGCCCGCGAATCTCACCGCTGCTGCCGGCGCCCTCGACCACCGTCGTGTACTCGGCATCCACGCGCACACGCTTGGCCTGGCCCAGATCGCTGATCGCGACGCTGTCGAGTTCGATCCCCAGATCCTTGAAGATCGGCTTGCCGCCCGTCAGGATCGCAATGTCCTGCAGCATGGCCTTGCGTCGATCGCCGTAGCCCGGCGCCTTCACCGCCACGCACTGCAGAATCCCGCGCAGCTTGTTGACGACCAGCGTCGCCAAGGCCTCGCCTTCGACGTCCTCCGCAATGATCAGCAGCGGCCGCTTGGCCTGGGCGACCTTCTCGAGCAGCGGGACCAGCTTCGTGACGCTGGAGATCTTCTCCTCGAACACCAGCACGAAGGCCTTCTCCAGCACGCACTCCATCGCGTCCGGGTCCGTGACGAAGTGCGGACTGAGGTAGCCGCGGTCGAACTGCATGCCCTCGACGACGTCCACTTCGGTTTCCAGGCTCTTGCCCTCTTCAACCGTGATGACACCATCCTTGCCAACCTGCGCGAAACACCGGGCCATGATCTCGCCGATGCTGCGATCGTTGTTGGCCGAGATGCTGGCTATGTTGATGATGTCGTCCGGCTTCTTGGGATCGAGCTTGACTGGTCGGGCCATGTTCTTGAGCTCGCCGACCACCGCCTTGACAGCGGCCGCAATGCCCCGGTTAAGCCCGTTCGGGTCGTGACCGGCCACCACGTTCCGCAGGCCGGCCTTGTAGATTGCCTCCGCCAGCACGGTCGCCGTTGTCGTACCGTCACCCGCCACGTCGGACGTCTTGCTGGCGGCCTCCTTAACGAGCTGCGCCCCCATGTTCTCGTACTTGTCGTGCAACTCGATCTCTTCGGCTACCGTGACGCCGTCCTTGGTCACGTTCGGGCCGCCCCAACCCTTGTCGAGAACTGCGCTGCGCCCGCGCGGCCCGAAAGTGCTGCGCACCGCCGCCGCGAGCTTCTCCACCCCCGCCAGGATGGCGCGCTGGGCCTCCTGGTCGAACGCCAGTTGTTTAACCGCCATGCGGACGTCTCCTTCACCTACGCTCACTGTCAAAAAGGCACACGGGTACCCGTGCCCGCCGCGGGCGACATGCCCGTACCATCGCTGCTGTACGGCAGACTGCAAGAAAGATGCCAGACAACGCCGGCTGGCAAATAGTACGTAAGCTCGCCCGGCATTTTGCCTTATGGAAGCCGACCCGCTGTTCCGCCCCCCAACTCCGGCCGCCGGAACGGCCGGGGGGTGCCATTCTGACAGGTCGCCTCGCCGGTTGCGTTCCCACCACCCTATCGCTATCGTGGCCCGCCCTGGGACTATACGAGCGCGGTAGGCACGGCAAACGCCCGGTAGAGCGGCGGGAGCCCCCCGATACGATGAGCAACGGCGTAATGGGCAATTCGGGTGCGTCAACGCATGGCTTGCTCGGCCAGCGCGAGCGGCGCCCGGACAAGAAGCAGGCCCGCCGCGCATTCTGGCGCATGCTGGCCCTCGTTCGCCCGCACCGCCGACGCATGACCCTCGGCATCGTCCTGGGCCTCGGCGTCGCCCTCACCTACGCCGCCAGTCTCGGCGGCATCCTCCCAGTCCTGAAGGTCATCGTTAGCCAGGAAAGCCTGCGCCAGTCTGCCCTGAACGCCGCCCAGCATACCGAACGCTGGTACGCGCCCACCCTCGAATGGTTCGCCGGCTTCCTCCCCGAGGGCAACGAACCCGCCGACCGCATGAAGACGCTCATGCTACTGGTCGGCGCCCTCGTCGCCGTGAACCTGGTCGGCAATATCCTACGCTGCTTGTCGCAATACTTCGTCCTCTATGCCTCCCACCGCATGATGATGGACCTGCGCCGCGACATGTACCGCAAGTCGCTGCGCGTGCCCGTACGCGAGCTCACCGGCGACGTCTCCAACCGCGTCAATCAGTTCATGTCGGACTCCCGCGAGGTTTTCCTCGGCGTCGTCACCCTCTTCGGCAAGGTCGCCCGCGAGCCGCTCAAGGCCGTCTGCGTACTCGCCGTGGCCTTCATGCTCGACTTTCGGCTGACCGTCGTCGTGCTGGCGATTGCGCCGGTCGCAGTGGGCGTCCTGTGGTACTTCGGCCGCAAGGTCCGCAAGGCCACCACTCGCCTGCTCCAAGGCTACGGCGAGATGCTGGGCGGCCTCGAAGAGACGCTGCAAGGCATCGACGTCGTCAAGGGTTACGCTCGCGAGGGGCACGAGCGCCGACGCATGTGGCGGATCGAGCGGCGCATGTTTCGGCAACTCCTGAAGCTGGCCTGGATTGAGGCCCTGGCCTCGCCGCTGATCGAGGTCGTCGGCGTAATCGCGACCTCACTGGGCATCGTCTGGCTGGCCGCCCGCCAGTTCCGCGGGGAGATCGAGCCGTCGCTGTTCATCACCATGGTCGGGCTGCTGGCCGCCATGCTGGACCCCGTCCGCAAGGTGGCCAACGTCTACAACGTGGTGCAGCGCTCCGGCGCGGCCGCCACCAGGATCTTCGAGTTCCTCGACCTGCCCGAGGAGCAGTCGCCGCCGCGGGCCAAGCGCCTGCGTGGCTCCGGCCCGCGGGCCGTGCAGTTCGAGCACGTCACGTATCGCTACACGCCGATACAGGAGCCGGCGGCGCTCGACGACGTCTCGCTCGATATCCGGCCCGGCGAGTGCGTCGCCATCGTCGGACCCAACGGCAGCGGCAAATCCACGCTGCTCAAGGCCGTGCCGCGCCTGCTCGATCCGCAGCACGGCCGCGTCCTGATCGACGGCCTCGACGTGCGCGACCTCAGCCTGCGCAACCTGCGCCAGCAGATCGCCGTCGTGACCCAGCATCCGGTGATCTTCGCGCGCAGCGTGGCCGAGAACATCGCCTACGGCAACGCACGGGCCTCGGCGGCGGAGATTCGCGCCGCCGCGGAGCAGGCCTACGCCGCCGAGTTCATCGAGCAGTGGCCGGACAAGTACGAAACAGTGATGGGCGAGTTCGGCGCCAGCGTCTCGGGCGGGCAGCGGCAGCGCATCGCAATCGCCCGGGCCTTTCTCAAACCAGCCTCGCTAGTGATCTTCGACGAGGCCACCAGCGAGATCGACGCCGAGAGCGAGCGCAAGATCCATGCGGCGCTCAACGTCCTGCGCCAGGGCAAGACCACCTTCCTGATCGCCCACCGGCACACCGTCATGGAAATGGCCGAGCGCATCGTGGTCATGGACGTCGGCCGCATCGTGGACGTGGGGACCCAGGCCGAGTTGCTCGACCGTTGCCCGCTGTTCGTGGCGCTGTATCGTTCACCAGTCAACGCGTGAGCCAGGCCGCCCAGGACTGGGCCGGCGCACGGTTCGCACGGCAACTCGTGGAGGACGAGCACATGCAGGGATATGACTATGAACAACGGCCACCCGTGCCGGCGGCGCCGCCGACCGCACCCGGCGAGTTGGCTTACGCCCGCGGCGGGACACCCAGCAACTGGCCGACCGTTATCGGCATCATCGCCATAGTCCTGGGAATCCTGGGAATTCTCGGCGGTCTGTGGGGCATGGTCGCGCCATTTGTGAT